>MFIQ01000014.1 GCA_001778905.1 Candidatus Giovannonibacteria bacterium RIFCSPLOWO2_12_FULL_44_15
GGTGTCCGCCGAGGCTTTGCGAGGCGGTGGCGGGGCTGATTCATTCGTTCAGTTTCCGCTCGAAAAAGGTTCGCGCAAAGTGTATAATTACAGCTCCAGAATCAAACAGACATCAGTTTTAGAAAATTTTAATCGTCATAAACCGTAGGTGTCTCCAATATCTGCGCACTTTACTTGATATCAAGTTTTCTGTATTATTTGCGTATGAAGGAGCAAAAATATGGTCGCGAGTTTTCTTCCACGAAGGCAATATCGATTGTAATAGTAAGCATAATAGTTGGAGGTGGCGCATACTTTTTATTAATACGTAATCAACCAAGCCAACAAGATATTGATCAGCCAACCAATGACAGCTCTGTAATCTCAACTAATTCGCCGTTTTTGCTGGTGGTGCATACAGAAGAATTGGCATCTGAAATAAACGCTACTCAGCTTAGGCTTTACGATATTCAGAGTCAAAAATTATCTTCATTAAGCATGTACGATAAGAAGGGCGCGTTAACACAGGATGCCAATAGTATTTTTTCCAAGATTCCCAAAGAACCGACTTTATCTTTTGGGCAATTTGGAGCAAATGGACCAGGCGCTGGGAAAAGCATTTATCCAGAAGTGAAAGATAAAATAGGACAAGGAATGGCTATCCACGAATATAGCATTTCCCCAGACGGCAATTTTGTTATTTTCAATATTTTTAAAGACCTATTCGAAGTCTGTGAAGAAAATAGACTTAAGAATGTAGGGGGAGCAGAATATGATGGAGACTGCCTTTCGCCAGAAAGCAGCGATGTAAATACTTTTTATATTTATTCAAAGATAGATAAATCGGTCACTCCTTTTAATTCTATTAAAAATCTTCCCATACGCACTATTTTTGATGTTATACGGGTAGCATGGAGCCCAGATAGTAATACTCTTTATCTTATATCTACTGGTACAGATTTAAAGTTTCATGCAATTGATTGGAATACGAGAGCATATACAAAAACATATTCAGTTTCTCCAGTTACAACATTAATTTATCACAATCCATCGATTGAGACTTTTGCAGTTTCGCATGACAGGTCCAAAATAGCATTAAGTATAGTCTGGAGAGGACAACATCAAAATTATTCACTTTGGCAACAATTGCAACCAAAATCAACGTATAGTTTTTATTCGGAGTCCGATTTATATATTTTCGATATTAATACTGGTAAAACTTCGAAAGTTATTACGTCGGGATCGGGATATGAAACCAGTGGGATTGCTTGGTCTCCGGATGATTCAAAAGTCGTCGCTAATGTTTGGTGGAGAGAACCAAAAGACGTAACAAAACTTGAAGTATTTGATACTAAGAGTCTTAAGCTCATTTGGTCAACAGCAGAAAATGAATTCCCTTCTTTGCCATTTGATCTAAATTTTTCTCCGGATTCTGTATATATGGCGTATTCTACAAATTCAATAGAGAAAAATTCGAGTGTTTCGGTAATAAAATTTAATAATAATGCCGTAACAGATATTCCACTGCCGTTTTCAATTGAAGAAAGGATTTTGTTTGATGGATGGGTGAATGTTGAGCGGTAAAGAATTAAAAACACTCACTTCTTTCTTTGAGAATAAGCGTACGCGACGCCAGTAGCGATGCCGCCAAGAAGATTTACCAAAAGATCGTTTGCGGTATCTGGGCCGTCCCCGAGGCGCTTTTGCCCTCCGTGATAATAGCGATCTTCAAGATATTCCTCAATTTCGTAAAAGCTCCCAAAAAGACCAACGAAGGAAAAAGCGATGAAAAGCATGAGAAAAAGCGATATCTTGTGGCGCTCGCGATATTGGGCGAACATAGTGATCGCTACCGACATTGCGGCGACTCCTCCCATAAAATGTGCAGATTGGTCGTACCAGCCGAATTTCCCATATAATCCCGCAACGTCGCCTACGGCATCCAGCCATAAGGATATTCCGCTAATCAAGTAGGGCAGGGTCGGCAAAACGACGCCATCGCGCTTAAACGCATAGTATATTATTTCAATGACGGCCATTGCGCCCACAGACGTAACCAAGAGCCCTATCCACGAAAAGTAGGTTGCGTATGGAAGAAACCCAAAAAAATTGAGCGATTCAAACCCGATTAGCGAGATTAGAAGAATTCGTGCTAACGCCATTATTATATTAGTATAATGATTATTATGCGTTTTGAGAAAGGAAAATCTTTGAAGAGTTTAACATCGCTTGGCATCGGGGGTATAGCCAGCTTTTTCGCCGAGATAAAAAAAGAAAAGGAACTTAAAAAAATTTTTCAGGAAGCGGGGGGAAAGCGCTATGTAATCGGGGCCGGATCGAATTTAGTCGCTCCAGATTCCGGCTTTTCTGGCTTTATTATTAAAATAGGGATTAAAGCTTTTGAAATAAAGGGGAATGCAATTTATTCCGGAGCTGGCGACAATCTTTTAGATTTCATAAAAAAAATTAATAAATCGGGCTTGGAAGGAATGGAAAAAATGGCGGGAATCCCTGGGACGGTCGCGGGGGCAATTTATGGCAACGCCGGAGCGTACGGACAGGAGATTAAAGATAGCGTCTCTAGAGTAAGGATATTTGATGGCAAACGATTTAAGTGGATCAAAAAAGAGGAATGCAAATTTGGATACAGAACAAGCTTGTTCAAAAAGAGGAAAAACTGGGTTATCGTCGGCGCGGAATTTTTCTTCAAAAAAGAGAATCCAGCAAAATTGTGTAAAATTTCCCGGGATATTATTAAACTCCGCGAAAAAAAATATAGACCAGGCCTATTGTGTCCCGGGAGTTTTTTCAAGAATATTATTTTGAAAAATCTGAAGCCGTCGGTTAGAAAAAAACTTACGGAGAGAATCGATAATTCTAAAATTATTTACGGAAAAGTGCCGTCAGGGTATTTACTGGAAGAAGTCGGCGCGAAGGGGATGAGCGTGGGCGGGATACGCGTTGCCAAGCATCACGGAAATCTTATTTATAATTCTGGCGGCGGAAAGGAGAGGGACGTCAAAAAACTAGCGGGGATTTTGAAAGGCCTGGTATCAAAAAAATTTGGCGTCAGACTTGAAGAAGAGGTGCAATATCTATGAAATTCCGGATTTTTGAGGAGTATCCTGAATTAAAATATGGCATTTCAGAAAAATCAGACGGGGCGATGAAATTTGATGCCAAAAGACGCGATGCATATTTTTCTCAGTTGGGGAAAGCGACGCCATATGTATTAGCTGATGTGGTGCACGGCACGAAAATTGCCGCGATAGATATGGGGAACCGCGGGAGCGCATTATCAGATACAGACGGGCTTATTACACAAGTGGGGAATTTATTTTTAACGATTACCGTAGCGGATTGCTTTCCTGTATATTTTTACGATCCGGCGGCGAGAATTATTGGATTGGCGCACGCGGGATGGAGGGGAGTATCCAAGAATATAGTTAAAGAAGTAATAAAAGTTTTAAAAAAATCAGGAGGCGGTGGAGAAAATTTATTGGTGGGGATCGGGCCGGGTATTCGCGAGTGCCATTTTGAAGTTAAGGAAGAAGTGGCTAAAATATTCGGAACAAAAGAAAAATTTATAAATTTGAGCGGTATTATTCAAGGCCAGCTTGGAGGGCTCGGAGTTAAGACAGGCAATATCGAAGACTCGGGCGAATGCACATTCTGCCTTAGCGACAAGTATTTTTCATATCGTAGAGATAAGCTAGTGCAAGTCGAAGCGATGATTGGATATATAGGAATTAAACATGATTAAATCCAAAGCCGATTTAGAAAAAAAGAAGAAACTCGGGAGAGGGATTTTGAGAGAACTCCGAAAACTGCATCCGGATGCGAAAATAGCGCTTAGGTACAGAAATAATATGCAACTTTTGGCGGCGGTTATCATGTCCGCCCAATGCACAGATAAAAAGGTGAATGAGGTAACAGAAAAGCTTTTCAAGAAATATAGAACTGTCGCAGATTTTGCCGATGCGGAGATTAAAACTTTCGAGAAAGAAATTTATCAGACGGGATTTTATCATGCCAAAGCGCGGAATATTATCGCGGCCGCGAAAATGATTAGAAAAGAATTTAAAGGAATTTTGCCGAAAACAATGCACGAAATTTTGCGATTGCCTGGGGTTGCCAGAAAAACAGCCAACGTCGTATTGGGCAACGCTTACGGCATTGTTGAGGGAATTGCAGTAGATACGCACGTGAAAAGACTCTCGAAACTCCACCGCCTGACAAATGAAACCGATCCGGTCAAAATCGAGCGCGATTTAATGCAGATAATTCCCAAAAAAGATTGGTTTAAATTTACGTATATGCTGATCGACTACGGTCGCAAAGAGTGCCCCGCGCGACCGCATCTCCACGATGCCTGCCCCCTAACAAAATTAGTTTTCAAATAGTTATATAAATATGAAACGTATTTATCTTGATTACGCGGCTGCCACACCGGTACGTGAGGAAGTAAAGAAAGCGATGGAAGAATTTTCCGCCAAGGTTTACGGAAACGCCTCAGGGATTTATCAGGAAGGGCTCGTGGCAAAAAAAGCGCTTGAAATTTCACGCAAAAAAATCGCGAAAATAATTTCCGCGAAGTCGCACGAAATAATCTTTGTATCTGGCGGAACTGAATCGAACAATTTGGCGATTTTCGGCGTCGCGAATGAGGTCAAAAAGAGACATATAATCACGGCTGCATTCGAGCATCGCTCTGTTTTGGAGCCGATTCGCGAGCTTGAAAAGCGCGGGTTTGATGTTACATATCTGAAAATATCCCGTGATGGGTTTGTTGATCCGGAAGATGTTGAAAAATCTTTGCGCCCCGATACGGTTTTGGTGAGCATTATGTACGTAAATAATGAGATTGGGACAATCCAGCCGATCCGTGAAATTTCCAAGATTATTAAAAATTTCAATAAGGACATTCTTTTCCATACAGACTCATGCCAAGCTGCGGGATATTTGGATATGAATATCGAGAAATCGGGCGTGGATTTAATGACAGTATCAGGAGCTAAAATTTACGGGCCGAAAGGAGTCGGCTTTTTATATAAGCGGGAAAAAGTAAAATTGTTTCCTCAAATCTTTGGCGGCGGGCAGGAATTTGGATATCGCTCTGGGACCGAACCAATCGCCCAAATAGTTGGACTCGCAAAAGCGCTCGAGATTTCAGTCGAGGAAAGAGATAGCGAAGCCGAGCGTCTTAAAAAGTTAAGGGATTATTTCGCCGTGAGCGTCATTAAAAATATTAAAAACGCCGAAATTAACGGGGATCTCGAGAAAAGAATCCCATCCAATTTAAGCGTTTCATTTTTGGGGCACGAATCCGAGGCGCTTATCATCGCGCTCGACGAAAAGGGAATCGCCGTATCTTCCGGCTCGGCCTGCGACCTGCCTCGCCGGCAGGCAGGTTCGCAGCTGTCCCAATTCCCGCACGTAATTATGGCTTTGGGCAAAGGCGAAAACGCGGCCAAAAGCGTTATTCGCTTTTCTTTGGGAGCTAATACAACTCGTGAAGATATCAATCATGTTTTGGAAGCTTTATCGGAAATAGTTTAAAATAAGATATATGAGAGAAATAAAACCGCTTAAATATAAAGATTTAGAGGGCCTTTCGGAGAAGCAATTAAAAGAGCACCACGATGTGCTCTACGCAGGCTACGTGAAAAAAATAGGGGAAATAGAGGAGAAGTTGAAGAGCGTAGATTTATCCTCGGCCAATGCGACATATTCAGATTTGAGGGAACTTAAAATGGAGGAGACCTTCGCTCTAAACGGAGTTAAGCTCCATGAGGGATATTTCGACAATATGGCTAAAGGAGGGGTGAATCCAGCGGGAAGAGTAAAGGAGATGATCGCGCGCGATTTTGGCTCGTACGAAGCGTGGGAGAAAGAATTTAGGGCACTTGGGCTTACGGCGCGTGGCTGGGTTGTTTTATGCTATGACCTCGACGAGAAAAAATTAAAAAATATTATTTGCGATTCGCATAACCAAGGAGGTGTTTGGAATTCAATCGCACTTTTGATTATGGATGTTTACGAACACGCTTACTTCATTGATTACGCGACCGGGCGCAAGGCGTATATCGACGCGTTTTTCAAAAATATCGACTGGCAGCACACGGATAAATTGATGTCCAAATTCGGAGACATCTTTCTTGAAGGATGAAACAATTTCTTTTAATCGCGGCGCTGGTTTTAATAGTGGCATCATTTTTTGTTTTGAGCCCCGAGTTTTCTCTTCCCGAGAAGGAAACAATTATGGATAGCAAAATAGAGAAGACCGCAACCTCATCCGCTCCCGATCCGAAAATAGTACAAGATCTAAAGAAACAGATAAATTCTCTCTCGAACGCGGTTAAAGATTTAAAGCAGATACCGCCGCCGACACCAAGCCTGACTCCAGAACCAGTACCCGCTGTCAAAAGCGCCGATATTTATAATAAAGCTCTTGGCGCGGTGCTCAATATTTTTTGCATCGACCGCAAAGCCAACGCATATATATTCGGATCTGCGTCAATCATTCATCCAAAAGGATATATTTTAACCAATGGGCATCTTGCGGAGCATTTTAGTGATCCGAAAACGGAGTGTTTACTCCGCAGAGGATCTCCAGCGAAAAATTTTGCCAAGGCGAAAGTCATCTGGCTTCCAAATCAAACTCTCAAGATCGGCGTAAGCGAAATACCGAAAAACGACGTTGCCATTTTGAAAATAACGGAGCTTATTGACGGAAGCGCCCTCCCAGAGAATTTTGAATATTTCGGCGTCAATAAAAATTATGTCCCGAAAGTAGGCGAGAAGCTCTATTCCATTAACTATCCATCCGAGTTTCTCGGAGCGGATATAGCCGTAACCAATATGAATTTAGTTTTTACCTTAGGTGCTGTGAATAGTTTTCTGACCGTCGACGATAATGCCGCGGATGCCGAAGGAGTTTATTTAAAAGGGGAGCTATCGGCCCAGCATGGGTCCTCTGGGGGAATTTTTCTTGATATGCAAAAAGGAGATATAGTCGGCTTATTTGTTGGCCTTACCGAAGGAAAAACAACGGACGAGCGCATGCAATTTATATTTATGTCTTCCTACATCAACCGCATTTTGACGGATGAGAAAGGAATAGGGCTTTCGGAATATCTCGCAACGAATCCGTAAAGTGAAAATCTTGAAAAAACCCAAAAAGATATCGTATTGCTGGTTGATAAAGTGACGAAACTTTATTTTTATTTTCGCAATATTTCTGCCAATACAGATAAATGGCACTTGCTCAAAGCAGAAATCGAAAAGTTGGAACACGGAATTGACGAAGAAGTTTATAAGCTTTATGGACTTACGGATGAGGGAATTAAAATTGTTGAGAATGGGCTTGAAAATATTGTATAGAAAGAGTATAATAAACCTATAATATGGTCAAAATAAACGAAAAAAAGTATAAAAACGCTATTCTTTTCTTTGCCAAGAAGATACAGAATGGAACTTTAGGGAAGCTGAAGTTGATGAAACTTTTGTACTTTTTAGATTTTGATTTTTTTGAAAAATATGGAAAATCGGTTACTGGGGATGAATATCTTCGTTTTGAAAATGGTCCAGTCCCGCGCATGGGCGAAAAAATATTAAAAGAAATGGCTGGCAAGGAAATTAAAATTACAAAGCGCAAAATAGCAAAGGGATATAACGACCAGATGCACATTGAAGCTTTGAAGGATTTTGACATGAATGTTTTTGCGAAAGAGGAATTGGTTATGCTTGAAGAAATAGCGGGCAAGTGGGAAAAATTTACCGGAACAGAGATGAAAAACGCGAGCCATGGGGAGGCACCGTGGATTGCTACAAAGCCCGACGATGTGATTGATTACAACCTTTCATATTACAGAAACAAATATGGAGAGATGGCGAATGTATGAACCTTAGAGGGCATGGAAGTATTTCGGCACGATGACATTGAAAAAGATTTTAGAAACCTGCGGCGGTTTCCTGCGCCGAGAGAATCTTTAGAAGCTTGGGAGCGCCTTTTTTCTTTGAAGGGATTGAAGGAAACTCCGGGCATTGACGCATACTCCGGCTTCGGATCCTTTAAGATATATAAAGGGCGAGTTATACCGCTTAAGGAAAATATTGGAAAATCAAAAGGATACAGGGTGATTTTTCAATTACTTGAAGAAAATCGAGCTATGGTTCTGGTTTTCTCGCGCCACGGCATTTACCATACTGAAAGAGATTTAATTTTACTTATTAAAAATCGGCTGGATAGTTAATTTATGGAACACCTGACTAAATCCCAATTGATACTCCTGGCTTTGTTAGTTTCCTTTATTACATCAATGGTGACGGGGATTATGACTGTGGCTCTCCTTTCGGAAGGGGTGGCGGAAAACCCTATACAAACAATCCAAAGAGTCATCGAAAGATCTTCCAATCCACCCGAGGAGCCGCAAGATCCGATTATTTCTTCGGAGGAAAAAATAGTCAAAATAGCCGAGAATGTTACGCCAGCTGTTGTAAGCGTCGTCGCGACCAAGGATGTTTCGGTAATTGAGAATTATTACTTAGCTCCTTTCGGGGATATCTTGTCGGGTTACGGCACGCAAAGGCGGCAGGTTGGAGCGGGTACTGGATTTTTTGTTGCGAGCGACGGCACCATGGTCACCAATAAACATGTAGTGGAAGATGCCGAAGCGGAATACTCGGTCATAATGAACGACGGCAAAAAACTTGCCGCGAAAGTTTTGGCACGAGACCCGACAAAAGACATAGCGATATTAAAAGTAACGCCTGCCACAGGCCAAAGTTTTTCGTTTATCCCCCTGGGCGATTCGGGCGGCCTTAAAGTCGGACAAACCGTTGTTGCAATCGGAAATGCGCTTGGAGAATTTCAAAACACAGTTTCCGTCGGCGTAATTTCCGGACTCTTAAGAACAATCACAGCCTCCGGAGGATTTTCCGGCCCGGAAGTCCTCTCTCAGGTTATACAAACCGATGCCGCAATTAACCCGGGGAATTCCGGCGGACCGCTCTTGGATTTATCAGGCATGGTTATAGGAATCAATAACGCAGTTGCCGAGGGAGCTGAGAATATCGGATTCGCGATACCAATAAGCGCGGCTAAAAAAGCAATCGAAGACGTGAAGGCATACGGGAAAATCCGATATGCATATTTGGGCGTTAGATATGTGGCAATCAATCCCGCAATAAAGGAATCAAGAAAGCTTGCCGTTGATTATGGCGCGCTGGTTACGGCTTCCGAAGGGGAAGTCGCCGTCCAGCCTAATTCGCCCGCGACGAAGGGGGGAATTCAACAGGGAGACATCATTTTGGAATTTGATGGGAGAAAAGTTGACCAAAATAACACTCTCGCGGATATTATTAGCGCGCATAAGATAGGGGATAAAGTGCTGCTTAAAATACTGCGGGAAGGCAAAGAAATTCAACTTGAGGCGATTCTTGAGGAAAGGCCTTGATATTTAAATTAATAGTGATAAAATTAGCAGAGTAGGCAGTTAACTGCTAAAATATATAATTAAATGCCACCATTCCATAATTTCACGGTAAAAGCTCAAGAGGCGATAAGGCGGGCGCATGAGCTTGCAATAGAGAGAGGGCAGAACCAAATTGATTCGATGCATCTTTTGGCGGCTTTGGTCCTGCAGGACGACGGCATCGTCATTTCCATATTGGACAAGCTTGAGGTTGACTTAGCGCTTCTTACCGATTCCGTTTTGGATTCTCTCGACGGCCAAACGAGGACCAATTTAATGATCTCTCCCCACCAGATATACCTAACTCCGGAGCTAGGAAAAACTTTGGAGGAGGCCCACAAGGCGGCTACATCCTTAAAAGACGAGTTTATTTCATCGGAACATTTGTTTTTAGGGATCTTGGAAATAAATTCCCAGGCGAAAGAAGTATTAGGAAGGTTCAGGATTGATAAAGAAAAAATCATGGGAATTTTATCTGAGTTGAGAGGCAAAGAAAGAGTTTTGGAAGTTGAGCCGGATTTAAAGCTCCAGGTTTTGGAACGATACGCGAAAAATCTGACTAAGCTTGCCAGGCAAGACAAACTCGATCCGGTAATCGGGCGTGAAGAGGAAATAAAGAGGATTATGCAGATTCTTTCTCGCAGAACGAAAAATAACCCGGTTTTAATCGGGGAAGCCGGAGTCGGGAAAACGGCGATTGTAGAAGGGCTTGCCTCCATGATATCCCGAGGCGATGTGCCTGATATTTTAAAAGATAAAGAGTTGATTTCTTTGGATTTAGCGAGTTTGGTTGCGGGAACAAAATACAGGGGGGAATTCGAGGAGCGGCTTAAGGGTGTGATGCGAGAGCTTGAGCGGGCCCAAGGCAGGGTAATTTTGTTCATCGATGAATTGCACACTATTGTCGGAGCGGGGGCGGCCGAGGGCGCTATTGATGCTTCGAATATTTTGAAACCTGCTCTATCCCGAGGCGAATTGCACGCAATCGGAGCCACAACTTTAAAAGAATACCAAAAATATATAGAGCGCGATCCGGCCTTGGCCCGACGATTCCAGCCAGTATATGTTGAAGAGCCGTCGCTTGAGGACGCTGTCAGCATTTTGCGCGGGCTCAAGGAAAAATACGAGGTTCACCACGGGATACGGATTACCGAGGAGGCAATCCAGGCCGCGGTCAATCTCTCGTCCCGCTATTTGTCGGACAGATTTTTGCCGGATAAAGCAGTTGATCTAATCGACGAAGCGGCTTCCGCCTTGCGCTTGGAGCTGGATTCCATGCCGGACGAATTGGAAAAAGCCAGGCGATCCATCACGAAATTAGAAATTGAAAAAGAGGCTTTAAAGACGGAGGACACAGCGGCGGCTAAGCAAAAAATAAAAGACGTCCAAAAAGATGTTGAAGATTTGAAGGAAAAATCGCGGGATTTAGAGATGCGCTGGAAGTCGGAGAAGGAGACTATAAACAATATCAGGAGGCTTAAAAAAGATCTCGAAGTTCTGCGATCCGAGGCGATGTTGGCGGAGCGGAAAGGGGAGTTGGCGAAGGTTGCCGAGATAAGTTACGGGAGAATACCCGAAAACGAGAAGAAACTTTTTTTCGAGGAAGCTCGGCTTAAAAAGTTGCAAAAGACCCGGAGAATTTTGAAAGAAGAAGTTCGCGCGGAAGACGTCGCGGACGTGGTTTCGCGCTGGACGGGCATCCCCGTTACGAGAATGATTGAAGAAGAGGCGGCGAAGCTTTTGAGAATGGAAGTCGATCTCAAGAAAAAAATTGTCGGACAGGACGAGGCAATTTCAAAGATAGCTAGCGCCGTAAGGCGGTCGCGCGCCGGAATTTCCGACGAAGACCGCCCCATAGGGTCCTTTATGTTCCTTGGGCCTACCGGTGTTGGGAAGACTGAACTTGCGAAATCGCTCGCGGAATTCATGTTTAATGACGAAAAAGCGCTGATACGGGTCGACATGTCTGAATTTATGGAGCGGCACGCAATTTCCAAATTCATCGGCTCTCCGCCGGGGTACGTCGGCTACGAAGAAGGAGGGCAACTGACGGAGTTAATTCGCCACAGGCCTTATGCCGTAATTCTTTTCGACGAGGTTGAAAAAGCTCATCCCGAAGTATTCAACATAATGCTTCAAATTTTGGATAACGGCCGCCTGACCGACGCCAAAGGGCGCCACGTTAATTTCAAGAACTCCGTAATCGTTATGACTTCAAACGTCGGCTCTGAATTTGTGCACGAGATGGAAAAGTTGGGCTTCTCCGCGGATGAATTTTCCGGAAAAGATTCCAGAGAAGACGAGCTGAAAGATAAAATAAGGAAATCCTTAGAAAGAAGGTTTAGGCCGGAGTTTTTGAACCGCTTGGACGAAATAATAATATTCAATACGCTTTCGAAGGAGAATCTAAAATCCATAGTTGAGATACAATTGTCCCGAATGAAAGGAAGGCTTGCCGCGAAGTCCATAGCGATTGAGTTAACCCCCCAGGCGAAAGATTTTATTGCCGACGAAGGATATGACCCCCACTATGGCGCGCGGCCTCTGAAGCGCTTTCTCGAATCTAAAATACTTAATCCGCTCGCAGAAAAGCTTGTCAGGGGTGCAATTAAAACTGGAGATAAGGTTATGGTTGATCTTAAGGACAAAGAACTTGTCGTCGGGATTATTTCGTCAAAAAAAAGAAGTAAAAAAGTTCCCGCTATGGTATAATTCCTTAATGAAAAAAGCTTTCTTTTTTATTACTCTCCTCTTGGGGGTAATTTTTGTTTGGACTATTTCTGTAGATGGGTATAAAGGAATTTCACAGGAGAAGTTTACAGATTATCTGGCATCCATATTTTTTATCGATTCAGCAACGGAAGCGAGCTTGCGGCAAACTTTCCACGAAGCTAAAGAAAAAAATGACAAGGTTAAAGTTTTGATAGTTCCCGGGCACGATGACATATCTTGGGGGACTGATTTCCGTGGAGTGAAAGAAGCGGATTTGACCGTTGCCCTCGGCGAAGAACTCCACGGCTTATTTAAGGAAAATTCCTTATTCGAGGTAAAGATATCCAGGACTAGCGCGGGGCATGATAAGGAACTTGATTTGTATATTGAAGGAAATAAACAAGGGATTCTGGATTTCATGAAGGTACAAAAATCTAAAATGGGAGAGCTGATTGATTCCGGTAAAATTGTTTTTAAGATTGTAGTTGAGCACGCAACTTCGACAAGCAGAACAATTCAAAGACTTTACGGCATTAACAAATGGGCAAATGAAAATGGATACGACTTAGTAATTCATATACATTTCAACGATTATGCTGGCAGAAAAAAGTCAGCCACCGGAAAATATTCCGGATTTTCAGTCTATGTTCCCGAAGGGAATTTTTCAAACGCCAAAGGATCGCGCGCGGTTGGCGAGAGTATTTTTAAGCGGCTTAGAGGCCTATATCCTGTATCGAACTTTCCAAACGAAGGCGCCGGGATAATTGAGGATCAGGAGCTGATAGGCGTTGGCGCCTATAATACTTTGGATGGCGCCGGAATTCTTATCGAATACGATTACATATATGAGCCGATTTTGGTGGATAGAAAAATTAGGAATGAAGCCATTTCTGACTATGCACTCCAGACCTATCTAGGGGTTATGGATTTTTTTGAGCCTTCGCGCATAAATTCCGATATGGCAACTGCTTACTTGCCGTACGAATGGAATAGGAATTTATTTGAAGGAACGAGAGATCCGGATGTTCTCTCGCTCCAAGCGGCGCTAATGCGGGAAGGAGTATACCCTCCCGCAGGCTTTTCGAGAAATGATTGCCCTCTTACCGGCGCCTTCGGCCCTTGCACTGAACGCGCAGTTAAAGCTTTCCAGAAAAAATATAATCTCGAACCTGTTGGCCAAGTCGGTCCCAAAACCCGAGCTAAGTTGAATAAGATTTATGGCATCTAAGCTGTAGCGTATTGGATTATCTATGCGCTGTCCGAACAGCGCAGGCGTATGATATCTCTTTGCCCGTAAGGTGTATTTTGTGTATAGCCGATATTGCCTAGTTGGCTAGGATCTGAATTTCTAGCTTCCGGGTATGTATTAAACAAAGAAGGTTCCCAAATCAGCCAGCGGACACCCATTACGCAGAGGGACGAAGGATTGCCGGTTTGGAAAAATTGGCGGGCGGTAACTTGGCGCAAAAGTATTGCTTGCGAATTTCCTTGAGTCCAGAGCCAGCCAGGAAATCCGAGAAAAATGGGACGCCCCGTTAACATTGGCACGAAATTGTTCGCTCCGTCGCTTGTTAGGAAGGCATCGTTGGATTTTGTATTCGCTACGATCCATGCGCCTGCGGCCACTTCCCACTCTCCATAATAGCCAAAATGTTCTCTAACTGGGTTGCCCGAAATCGAATCTATCGTTTGACGCACCCGGCTACTCGCATCAATAAAGCCCGCGAGACTTCCGCAAAGCAAAAGCAACGCCAAACTAGCAGTACGCAAGGAGTTCCATGGGATGCGTTCTAAAACAGTTAAGATAATTATGACGGCAAAAAGCCACCAGTAGAAAAGAACCTTATTATTGTCAAACTCCCACGGCTGGAACAGCATCAAATTTGGAACTGCAAAGAGGAGCAAGCTTGCCGGGATCAAAGCTCGGACGAGTCTCGGCGATTTTAAACGAATGAAAGTTAGCACTCCAACAAGCCACACCCAAAAGATCACGCCAAAATTTTTTGTCCAGAACCACAGAACGCTTGTGTCGGTTCCCTTTGTGTTTGGATCACAGACAAACCATGAAGCAGAATGTTGGCAGGTCATCCACCCCCACCATAATTTTAGGAAACTTGAGCCAGATTCTGCCCCAATGAATTTTAGATGAAAAACGAACATAATCTGGGGCAAAGCAACTAGGATAGCCAGAATCAGGCCGATTAGCCAAAATTTAACCGCGGAGCGATTAAATATCTGCCGCGCGAAAAGGACGGAAAAAATAATAGCCGCGGCAATTAAAGAATGAGCGTGTATAAGCGGCAATAAACCAAGAAGTGGGAGCCAGCGCACAAAATAATTTTTATCTTTTGAAGCAACCTCCTCGTTATAAACCACCCAGCCTATCAGTAAGAGAATTAGAATAGAAAAACCAAGAACAAAGGAGCGCTGATGAGAAAGAAATGAAATAACCGGAGTAATCCACACAATGTTGAGGGGGCTATCCGCGCTTTGCGGCTTTCCGCCCGTCCGCATATCCATATGAGTATATTGATGAGGTGGCGCATCAATGATATCTCTGACTCCGGACCATCCGGTTGCAATGTACGCATTTCTTAAATCCTGAAAAAAATAAATAAATCCGAGGCCACTACCGAAGAAAATCAAGATGATGAGCGCCACTACCCAGATTTTGCTTGAAAATAACCTTCTTCCTAATGCATAGAGTCCCCAAAAAATCGTGATGCTGAAAATAATAGTCGGAATATACCATGCCAAAAACAAATTTAGTCCGAGTCGTAGCAATATCGCGCTTAGAAAATTTATCATTAGCGGATATGTGAGAGGAGCGCCGTTTGCGATTGGCTGGTCGAGTACAAAGGGATCAGACAGAGCTAAATGCCTAATCATATCGAGATGGTATGCAATATCTCCCCACCCGATTAAAGTGCCTTGAGGCAATCCTTGCGCATCGAAAGTTAAGACTTGCAAGAAGACTCCAGAAAAAGCCAGAAATAAAAACGTAAGTATTAAAGAGTGCCAGGAGAGGAATGAATAAGAAGCAAAATATGTGCGCAGACTTTCCCGATATCCGATGAAATCTTTGCGGTAATGTTTAAAAGCCAAAGCAATATTAATGGCGAACGATAGATAGATTGCAATGCTCAGATTTCTTGCCGCAAGAGAAAAAAATAGAATTTCAAATCCGATTCCCAGAAAGCCTACTATCAATCGCGCGATAAATCTCTCTAAGAGAGATAATTTCTCGAGTGGATCTAAAAACTTTACTGCTAATAACCCCAGTCCATACCCCGAGATTAAAAATAGCATTAAGTTAACCATAATTAATATGATAGATTATTTTATTGATTTCTTGCAATTTCCTTACTGGTGCGTGGGGGAGGATTCGAACCTCCGTAGCCCGTAAGGGCGCTTGGTTTACAGCCAAGTGCGATTGACCACTCCGCCACCCACGCGTTAATTGTTTTCGTATATGGTAGCAGTTTTTTCTGCTAAGATAAAGGGACTTTATGGCAAGTATAAATGAAAGTGCTTCATACGGAGATAAATTGGCAAAAAAATCCTGGCTTATCAAAACCGGGAAAATCCCGGGAATAATTGAAAGGCATAAGGTTGTTAAATTAGGAAGAATGATAGATATCGGATGCGGGCGGGGTTCCACTGCGCTATTTTTCAAAGATTTTTTCAATGAAGTTTACGCCACGGATATGGATTGCTACTTGAGTGAAGAAGCCAAGGCAAAACTCAAATTTCTTAGAGTGGATTTAAATTTTGAAAAATTCCCTTATTTGGACGGATATTTTGATTTGGTTACGGCACTTCAGGTAATAGAGCACCTTGAAAATCCTTTCCAGGTGATGCGCGAGACGCATAGGGTGCTTCGCCCCGGAGGATTTTTTATAATTTCGATTCCGAACCCGTTCCAGATTACAAACCGCCTGAAATTTCTTTTTGGCGGAAATGTAGGGCGCTACACGCTGGACAATAATCATCTCTTATTTTTGACGAGAGACGTTTTTAAAAAAACATATCTCGCTAAATTTGATCTTATCGAGACGATTTATCAAAAAGGGGATATTCCATTTTGGGGGGAGGCTTGGGGCTATTTTCGGGGAAAAGCGCGTCGGCAAGCATCAGAAAATTCTCCCGCCGTCGGAATTTTTCAGCCGAGGCGCCGCTTACGTGCTAAGGAAAAAGTGAATAACAGCCGTTGATTTTTAATGCCGTTCTGATAGAATCGGTGGCAAGGTTATGCATGAAATATCAATTAAGGCTGAAAAACTGTTCGATTTTCTGGGAATCCCGGTAACGAACGCACTCTTCTTGTCTACAGTCGTGATGCTGATTTTGGTTTCGTTTGCATTTTATTCGAGAAGGAAAAATATGCTTGCCCCAGGGAGAGTGCAGAATTTTATCGAATTTTTGCTCGAAAAATTGCTTAATTTGATGGACTCGGTCTTGGGCTCGAGAGAAACTTCCGAAAGATATTTACCGTTAATCGCCACAGTTTTTATATTTATCGTAGTTTCAAACTGGTTCGGGCTCTTGCCTGTTGTCGGTTCCATCGGGGTTGGGGAGGGCGAGCATTTTATACCCCTTTTCCGCTCTCCGGCCGCGGACCTCAACTTTACCCTGGCCTTGGCGACCATATCCGTTTTCGGGGTAAATCTTTTGGGAGCGCTGGCTCTTGGGGCAAAAAAACACTTTTCGAAGTTTTTTACCATAAAGAACCCGATTTTTTCGTTTGTGGGCATACTTGAATTTATTTCAGAATTCATTAAAATAATCTCATTCTCCTTCCGTCTTTTTGGGAATGTATTCGCCGGGGAAGTGCTGCTTATGATCGTTGGTTTTTTGATCCCATATTTCGTCCCGCTGCCGTTTCTATTTTTGGAACTATTCGTGGGGTTCATCCAGGCATTTATCTTTTCTATGCTGACCTTGGTCTTTGTGGCCATAGCAGTTAAGGAAGAGGCGCACTAAGTAAAAGTCGTAATTACTTGGTAATTAGCAGTTAATTATAAAAAATATATGGAGCCAGAAGTAGCAAAATTATTGGCAATCGCATTCGTGATGGGGCTCGGGACCGTTTTCCCAGCTTTTGCCATCGGCAAGATCGGATCGAAGGGGGCAGAAGCAATCGGGAGAAACCCGGAGGCCGCTCCGAAAGTGCAGACCGCCATGATTTTGGCGATAGCATTCGCGGAAGCAATCGCGATTTATGCCTTGGTCGTATCGCTGATATTAAAATTCGTCGCGTAATAGATGTCGGAACTATTCTCAGAGCTTGGAATCGATTTTAGGCTTCTTTTGAGCCAAGGGGCGAATTTTTTTATTGTTCTCGCAGCCCTCACTTTTTTTGTCTATAAGCCCCTCGTTAAAATCCTTAATGAAAGGAAGGCAAGAATCGAGTTTGGTTTGAGAGGAGCCAAGGAAGCCGAGGAACGGTTGGCGGGAATCGAGACTTTAAAGGAGCAAAAAATTGTCGAGGCGGAAAAAAACGCTTTTGAGATAGTTAAAGCGGCCGAGTCGGACGCCGGATCCAGGGGGGAGAGAATTGTGGCGGAGGCCGAAGTGAAGGCGGAAGACATCCTTAAAAAAGCTTCTTTGATTGAGGAGCAGCGAAGGCTTGAGGCTCTCTCCAAGCTTTATGAAGAAGCGCGGGGATTGATGCGGGATGCCTTGGCAAAGACGGTGGCTATGCGGCCGGAAGCAATCGATGAGGCTCTAGTTAACGAAGCAGCGGAAGCGCTTAAGGCTGAAAAAATATGAAATATCCCGCGGAAACATACGCGAAAGCGTTCTTAGAGGGTTTAGAAGATGCCGGGAAAAAAAGAGAGAGGGCGCTGGTCAAGAACTTTACCTCTCTCTTGGAGAGAAACGGGGATCTCGCTGATCACGATAAAATTTATTTAGAGATGGAAAAATTGATCGCAAAAAAAAGCGGGGGCAGATTTATATCAATGGAGGTCGCTGATAAAAACGGAGCGGGAGCGAAAAAACTTACCAATCTATTTTCCAAGAAAGACGTCGTAAAAGTTAGCGTATTGCCGGAGCTCCTCGCGGGGACAAGGATATTGATCGATCAGGAAAAGGAATTGGATTTCTCGTTCAAAAGAAGACTTAAAGATTTATTTGAAAAATGAGTTATGAAATTTTAGAAAAATTAAAAAAAGAAATCTCCGGCTTTAAGGAAGAAAAAGGAGCCCGGGAAGTTGGCATTGTATCCGAGGTTGGGGACGGCATTTTGAGGATAGCCGGGCTTTCTGCTGCTTTGGCGCAGGAGCTTTTATCAATCGAGGCGGATAACGAGAAAATACCGGCGCTTGCGTTCAATCTCGAAGAAAATTTTATCGGCGCCGTAATTTTAGGGGAAGGAGATAAAGTTCGAGTCGGCGCGCGCGTTTTGAAAACTGGGAAAGTTTTATCAATCAAGGCCGGCGACGAGCTTTTGGGGAGAGTAGTAGACCCTTTAGGCCAGCCTCTCGATGGAAAAGGAGTTTTATTCGCCAAAGGGACCCGCCTGCCGGACGGGCAGGGAAAAGATTATTTTTTGGAAAGAAGGGCGCCTTCGGTGATCGAGCGGGAAAGCGTAAATACCCCGCTCCACACGGGCATTAAGGCAATTGACGCCATGATCCCAATAGGCCGGGGACAGCGCGAACTAATCATCGGCGATCGCCAGACCGGAAAGACCGCAATTGCCTTAGATACGATTTTAAACCAGCTTCAGGATGAGGGAAGGCGGCAGGTTATTTCAATATATGTCGCGATTGGCCAAAAAAATTCAAAAATCGCAAAAAACATAGCCATGCTTGAGGGGCGGGGAGCTATGAAAAATACCATTGTGGTTTCCGCTCCGGCTTCGGCACCTGCGTCCCTGCAGTATTTGGCTCCGTTCGCGGGCGCCGCCATTGGGGAATATTTTATGGATACGGGCAGGGATGCAGTCGTGATTTATGACGATCTTTCCAAGCACGCGGACGCATATCGCCAACTCTCGCTTCTTTTGCGCCGCCCGCCGGGACGCGAGGCTTATCCTGGGGATATTTTCTATCTTCACGCGAGACTTCTTGAGCGCGCAGCTAAGTTAAGCAAAGAGAAAGGCGGAGGATCGCTTACGGCGCTTCCGATTATCGAGACAAAACTTGGGGACGTTTCAGCGTATATTCCGACGAACGTCATCTCCATTACGGACGGCCAAATTTATTTGGAATCCGGACTTTTCTATCAGGGCATCCGTCCGGCGGTGAATGTCGGGTTGTCCGTCTCCAGGGTGGGTTCCGCCGCGCAAACCAAAGCGATGAAGAAAGTCGCGGGAAAAATGCGCCTTGAACTCGCTCAATTCAGGGAGCTCGCGGCATTCGTACAATTCAGTTCGGATTTGGATCCCGACACGAAAAAGAAAATAGCGCGCGGAGAACTTCTGACCGAAGTATTGAAGCAGACGGACTTGGAACCGGTACCTTTTGAAAAGGCCGTCGTAACTTTGTACGTGGCGCTTTCCGGGGCAATGGACAATGTCCCGATAAATAAGGCGAAGAATTATGCAGATGGCCTTTGGGATTGGTTGGAAAAACTGCATCGCGGGGATATTTTGGACGCAATCAGGAAATCCGGCGATTTTGAAAGCGAGGTCGAGGAAAAATTAAAAGGCGCTGTAAAAGATTATGGAATCTCTGCAAAGTCTTAACCGAAGAAGAAAAGCTGTCCGAAGCATCGGCTCTATAACCAAAGCAATGGAGGTCGTGGCGGCAATTAAGATGCGGAAAAGCGAAGAGACGACTTTAAATTCGAGGCCGTACGCGTTCAAGGTTTTGGACCTGCTTTCGAAATTAGGACGCATTTCCGGCGGGGGAAATATTTTTTCGAGGCCATCAAAATCGCCAAAGACTTTGGTAGTGCTCGTAACTTCCGACCGGGGGCTCATCGGAGCTTTTAACACCCATGTGCTTCGCGCTTTCGAGAATTTTATTGCAAGCGACGGGGGAGATTATGTTTTTGCTGCCGTCGGCAAAAAAGCCGAATCGCATCTTTTAAAAAAAGGCTTCAGTATTTCAAGAAAGTTTTACGGCTTCGGAGATCTCGTCAAAGTAGAGGAAATTTCTCCCCTTTCGGATTTTATGATAAAAGGTTTTCTTTCCGGAGAGTGGGGAAGAGTGGTTGCGGTCTCCATGCATTTCAGGAGCGCCTTAAAACAAGAGATTCTCATACGCGAAATTCTGCCGGTCAATTTTAGAAACATCAGAAAGACAATCTCGGAAATTATTCCGGAGCACGGAAGGTGGGCGGAATTGGGGGGGAAAAATGGCATACACCATTCCGACCGCGAGACTGACTACATTTTCGAACCATCCCCGGCAAAGTTGGTGGAAAATCTAATGCCCCATCTTTTGAAAATGAAAATTTACCACTTGATTATGGAAGCAAACACATCCGAGCACGCCGCCAGGTACGTGGCAATGAAGAGTGCATCGGATAATGCCGAAGACCTCTCTGGAAAACTTTTAATCCAGTTTAATAACGCGAGGCAGGCGGCCATTACTGGCGAATTGGTCGAGATGTCGGCAACGCAGAGCGCCCTAAAATAAAATTATGACCAAGGCAAAAGGCAAAATAATACAAATTATCGGTCCGGTTGTGGACGTGGAATTCAGCGAGGGGCAGCAAATGCCGCCGATTGGAAACGCTCTCGAAATAATTGAGAGAGGCCTGCCTGCCGGCAGGCAGGAGAAAATAATTTTGGAAGTAGCCAGGCACTTGGAGCCGGGAAGAGTCCGCGCGGTTTCACTCTCTTCTACGGACGGGCTTTCTAGGGGAACGGAAGTTTTGGATACGGGAGGATTTATCAAAGTCCCCGTCGGCCCCGAGGTTTTGGGGAGAATCTTCAACGTTACAGGAGAACTTATCGATCGCGGGAAAGAAATAAATTTTAAGAAATTCTGGCCGATTAGAAGGTCGGCGCCCCTCCTCACGGAGCAATCAACCAAGACCGAAATTTTTGAGACGGGGATTAAGGTGATTGACCTACTTGCCCCGTTCATAAAAGGAGGGAAAGTTGGCCTATTTGGCGGAGCGGGGGTGGGGAAGACTGTGTTGCTTATGGAATTAATCCGAAACGTTGCCGAGGAATCCGGAGGGGCTTCGATTTTTGCGGGCGTAGGCGAACGTACGCGCGAAGGAAACGATTTATATACGGAGATGAAAGAATCGGGGGTCATCAATAAAACCGCGCTCGTATTCGGGCAGATGAACGAAGTTCCTGGAGCGCGTTTGCGGGTGGCGCTATCCGCGCTGACTATGGCCGAATATTTCAGGGACGAGGAGAGAAAGGACGTCCTCTTATTT
>MFIQ01000015.1 GCA_001778905.1 Candidatus Giovannonibacteria bacterium RIFCSPLOWO2_12_FULL_44_15
ATAATCCTGGTCGGGTTCATCCAGAGCATGACCGGGCTTGCGATCGGAGATACTGGAGATCAAAAGATCGCAACGCTCCTCTATGTTTCCCTCCTTGGCTTATTCGCAATGTGGCAAGCGGGGTGGACTAAAGGCGACTCTGGTAAAAGATGGGTGCATAGATTTATTGTATTAACGCTTATCTACGCCTTGCTGACTGCCTTGTTCCCGTCGGTCCCGCTCGCCATCAACCGTTTTCTCGCGGATGGCAACTGGATTGCGAATTCCTACGGCGAGCGCAAGTTTATCAGGGAAGTTAAGGCGGCCGGAAAGCAGTTGAAAGGGGATTTAACGGTAGGAGACAAAGACAAAACCGGCAGCTCCTCTAAGGCGGCTACTGGTCCACGATTGCTTCCCGATGGCACAGTTGCCCCGGGCGAGAGAATCCCACTTTCGCCCGGAGAAGAGAAGATGTTTTCCTTTCAGAAGTCTGGTGTTCGGTTCCTTGGGAAAGGAGGCCGCGTCAGAGTCATATCCGCGTCGGATGCCCCAACCCTTGTTGATAAAAAGACTGGTAAGCGCACAACGTTTACCATAATTGATGTAGACAGGGATTCCGGGGTTTCTCCTCCATGGATAGATTGCTCTGACAAGTGCTCACTGCGTTTCATTCCAGAAACCGCAGTGACACTTGAAGCCAGACTGTTAGATTAAGTTCCTTATTATCATTTTTCAACAAGGGCGGCGAGCATTCCAGCTTCGACGCCCTTTTATATTTCATTTTTTTGTGATATTTTGAAAGAAGAATGACAAATAAATTTCTAACAAAATATTCCATTTTTTGGTTAATTCTGCTTATTTCCATCCCTCTAGTTTCTATTAATGCCCAGACTGTAAATGTAGGAATCTGTGATCCGCAAGTGTCTGTTTGCAACCCAATCACGTCTAACGATTTCGCGGAGTTGATGGCGAAGATCGCGGACGCGGCGGCGAAGATAGGGTTGCCATTGGTCGCGGTGTTTATGATATATTCGGGATTCCTTTTTGTATCCGCACGCGGGAACGAGGAGCAATTGACTAAAGCTAAGACTACCTTTTTCTGGACTATAATCGGAGCATTGCTCGTTGTTGGCGCCTTTGCAATCTCTCTCGCTATTAAAGATTTCGCAACAAAGTTGTAATATTCACTCGCACCATTCTTTTTTCAGCTGGTGAAGAATTTGAAGATTCTTCTAAGCCTTCAAAAAGAAGGTGCTCGTTTAGGTTATAATTGATTTAAGTGCCCTCGTGGTGCCTGCCCGCCTCTGGCGGGAAATGGACCCAAGCACCAAAGCAAGCTTGGTGCTGGGCAAATATCACACAAGGCTTTTTACCCCGCACTTTTCGCGCCCATAGCTCAACGGATAGAGTACTAGTCTTCGGAACTAGTGATGGGGGTTCGAATCCCTCTGGGCGCACAACTTAAGCAAATAGTGCTGGGCGAAACAGTTACAAATTTATGCATAAAATTCCCAAAGAAGTTCTCGACGTTGTTAAAAAACTTCGGGAGAATAATTTTGAAGCATATCTGGTCGGCGGATGCGTCCGGGATTTTGTGCGTGGAAAAAAACCAAAAGATTGGGATATAACGACGAATGCCAAACCGGAAGAGATTCAGGCAATATTCCCCGATAATTTTTACGAAAACCAATACGGAACGGTTGGGGTAAAAACGGGCGCAAAAGACGAATCGCTTGCTGTAGTCGAGATCACGCCTTATCGCATCGAGGCAAAATATTCGGACAAGCGCCACCCGGATAAAATCGAATTTGCCAAGGATTTAGGGGAAGATTTAGGCCGTCGCGACTTCACTATAAATGCGCTTGCCCTGGAGATTCCGAAGCTGGAGATTCCGAAGTTCGACTTCAAGGACGCTCCGAAGTCGAACTTCGGAATAATAGACTTGGTTGGCGGTCAAGACGACCTGAAAAACAAGTTGATTCGGGCGGTTGGAGAGCCAGATTTGCGCTTCAAAGAAGACGCGCTTCGCCTGATGCGCGCAGTCCGCTTTTCGGCGGAGCTCGGCTTTGAAATTGAGTCGAGGACCAAAGAAGCGCTCCATAAAAACGCCGGACTCTTGAAATTTGTATCCAAAGAAAGAATAAGAGACGAATTCCAGAAATTGATTATGGCCGAGGGAGCAGTTTCCGGCATCGAGATTTTGCGCGAATCGGGACTACTCAAGGAATTTATGCCGGAATTACTTGAGGGATACGGCGTGGGGCAGAATCTGCACCACATTTATACAGTCTGGGAGCATAACCTTAAATCTCTCGAATGCGCGATCAAAGAAAAATGGCTTCTTGATGTCCGGGTTGCGGCTTTATTGCACGATGTCGGCAAGCCCAGAGCGAAGCGCGGAGATGGCAAATTCTCGACTTTCTACGGTCACGACATAATCGGAGCAAAGATCGCGGACCAGATTCTCTCCCGCTTGCGCTTTCCCAAAGAATTTATCGAGAAAGTATCAAAACTAATTCGTTACCACCTTTTTTATTACAATGTGGATGAAGTAACGGAGTCTTCGGTGAGAAGGCTGATTGCCAAAGTCAGCATAGGGGATATGGAGGATTTAATTCGCGTTCGCATTTGCGACCGGATTGGATCGGGTGTCCCCAAGGCGGAGCCTTATAAATTAAGGCACTTTCGCTTTATGGTTGAGAAGCTCCAACGCGACCCGATATCCGTCGGCATGCTTAAAGCCACGGGCGACGAAGTAATGAAAATCTGCAAAATTGAACCGGGACCGCGGGTTGGCCAAATCCTCCTAATTTTGCTTGACGAAGTGCTGGATGATCCGAAGAAAAATACCAAGAAATATCTTGAAGATAAAATATCCCGCCTCTGTCCCCTATCGGACAAAGAGCTCAAAGAATTATCCAAGAAAGCCGAAGAGAAAAAGGTATCTCTCGAATCCGAGGAGATTGAAGAAATCAAGAAAAAACATTATGTAAAATAAATAGCATCTTTTGGCTTAATTAATCGTCCGAGTATGAGACTAGTCCCTAATAAAATAAAGATTAATACTAATCCAATGAAAATTCCTGGAGGACTTGATATTGCGAGCGAAATTATTAATGGATATGGAATTAGTCTGTAAAGTCTCCAAATTTCCAAAGGACCAATTGTTTCTTTGTCGTTTCTATTTCTAAAAGACAAGTAGGTTAGAATCAATACAAAAATTAGACTAACAAAAAGCTGGAAAAACAAAACAATATTTAAAATTTGTATTTGATCATTTGTTAATTCGCCCGTATACCAATTTTCAGACACATAAAATGTTAAGCCCAAATTAATTGCAAAGACAAAAATGGAGAGTATTATTAAAAGTGTTGATTTTCTCATGGCCTAATTTGAGTGTAGCATGTATTTGAGTGTAGCATGTAATAGAAGTTCGGGCTGTAGTATACCGGCAGTACGTGCCCTTCGGGAGGGTAAAGACTGGGTTCGATTCCCAGCAGCCCGACAGAGAACGAGTTTTTAAGTGTTTGAAACGCAAACGCCTGTGGCGAGTTTTCATTAATATGGGGGCTTTGCAAGTAAACGCATTAATTAAAGCCGGGTTGATTACCGGAGTATCTTTGGTTTTGGGCTTGTTATTTGATTATTTTTTCTACGCTAAAATTCCCGGCATTTCTTTTCCGCTGTACGTTGCTCTGGTCGCAGCGGGCCTTTTTATTGTTGCAGGCCTCTTAAATAAACAGATAAAAAAGGAAGCTCTTTTGCTTTTGTTACCGCTCATATTTTTTAGCGTAATGGTTTTTGTGCGTTCAAGCGCGCCGCTCACACTTCTTAATATAGTTGCTTCATTGCTCTTGTTGCTTGTAATCGCTGAGGTATCTTTTTATGGGAAATTAAAGAACTTTTTTATAGCAGATTATATAAAAATTTTTTTCTTGCCCTTCAAATTTATTCTTCCGTTATTCCAAACACTGTCCGATTTATTTTCGCTACGAGAAGCAAATAAAGACAAAAAAGTTTTATCGCAGGTAATAAAAGGCATAGTAATGGCCGCCCCTGTTTTATTTATTTTTTCAATTCTTTTTTACTCAGCGGATTTGATTTTTCAAAAATATGTTTCTGATTTAATTAAAATAGACATCAAGCCCGAAGCGGTCTTTAGATCCGCCTTGGTTTTAATTGCCACGCTCATTTATATCGGCGCATATTCTTATATTTTTCGAGAAGCAAAAGATCAAAATGAGTTGCAACAAAATAATAAAACTTCCAACTTAGGCCATATTGAGAGTTCCATATTGCTAGGTTCGGTTAATGTTCTGTTTTTTATTTTTATTCTCGTTCAGCTTGCCTATCTTTTTGGCGGCGACGGTAATATTTCCGCCGAAGGTTTTACTTATGCCGAATACGCCAGGCGCGGTTTTTTTGAGCTGATAGCGGTTTCGATTATTTCTTTATTGCTGCTTTTGGCTATCGAAAAATATATTGTTAAAAAAGACGAGAATCACGCGCGCGGATTTAAAATTTTGAGCACGGCGTTAGTTATCCAAGTAATTTTAATCATGACTTCCGCTTTTACCCGCCTGGCTTTATACGAGGAAGCCTACGGATTTACGATATTGAGATTTTATAGCCACGCCTTTATTATTTTATTGGCAGCCGTCTTTTGCTTGCTCTTGTATAAAATTTATAAAGACAAAAGAGAAAATGCCTTTGCTTTTCGGGGTTTTATTCTGGTTGCGTCTTTTTTAGCTGTAATGAATTTTTTTAATCCCGAAGCGTTTATCGCGCGCCGAAATATTGAGCGATTTACAGCTACGGGGAAACTGGACATTTTTTATTTAAGCCGCCTTTCCGATGACGCCATGCCTGATATGCTGAAGGCGCTAAACATATCGAACGATGATTTAAGAAAAAGTTTTGCCCGCGAATTATACTGGCGCGCGCAAAACAGCCAGTCTCTTTATTTTTCGAAATGGCAGTCTCTGAACATATCGCGGATGAGGGCAGAGAAGATTCTCGACTCTAAAATTCGCGAGCTCGAAGTGTATAAGGACTATCAGCAACAGGACATTGATTCATAGGGGCGTTAAGAGTAAAATAATAGATACGAAAAATTACGGGCCCATAGTAAAGTGGTATTACGCGGTGCCGATTGCATGGCAATCGTGCATCCTCGATGGCATAGCCATCGGGACATTCGCACTTTTGATATGTTTTACACATACATTCTTCAATCAAAAAAGAACGGATCTTACTATGTCGGAAGTTGCAAAAATTTAGATGAAAGGCTTAAGCTACATAATCAAGGGCTTGTACCTTCCACTAAACGCTATTTGCCGTGGCAAAGGGTTCACAGTGAAGAATTTACTTCACTTAAAGAAGCAAGAAGACGAGAACTGCAGATTAAATCGTGGAAAAAACGTACAGTCATTGAAAAATTGATAAATACGGGCCCATAGTAAAGTGGTATTACGCGGCATTCGCATTGCCGAGGCTGGAGTTCGATTCTCCATGGGTCCACAAAAATAAGAAGCGTAGCGACTATCGTATATGTTGTCCTTACAGGATCTCCGCTTCGTTGCGAGATGCCGCAGTTTTTCTGTGGCGCCACACTTCGGAATCTATTGAGATCCGATCTCGATATATCGATATAGGAATCATTGTAAGTGCTTCTTTAAATATTCTTCAACTTTTGTTATCGAGGTGTCTATTTTCTTTGTAAACTCACTCCGCGATGTGGCATAGATTATGTCGTCAATGTCTACGCTCCGTTGTGGACGTTCACCAAGAAATGCCATAAGCGTTGAATAAAGCTCTTTAATACAAGCATCAAAATCTCTTTGCGCTTCAACAGCGGCGTGTCCCCACACGGCCTCTGCCTCAAGCAATACTGTTTCAAGTTCTTCGGTCGCTCCCATAACCCTGCGCCATCGGCGAGCGTAGACCAGCTTGTTAGTTTCTTTGTTCATACCGCTCAAATCCTCGGGCTCTAATCCCTCCTCTTTTCTTGCTGCCCGCACCTCATAAATAGGAATAGAAGGATTCCTGACATATTTGTTTATTTCATTACGAATCTTGTAGATAGCTTTTAAGTATTGGCGAGCAAGTTCATAATCAGCCTTACCTTTCAGCTGTTTCTTCCACGCGCTAAGACCAGCAAGCCCAACATAGGCGGCAGCTCCGGCCGCGATGGTTGTGGCAATATCACGCACGATAGGCATCATTTGTGATAGGTTCTCAATCATGCGGAGAAAAGTTTATCGATCTCTTTCATAATTCGATCAGTTTCCACAAGAGCGACAATGATTTTTTGATAGTGTTCAATATCGGAATTTGAAAGTGTACGACTCTTGCGATCTTTCAACCACTTCTGCGCTGGTTGGTAGCCGCCGATATAGAAATTCCAAGCTTCCTCTGGTACTCCACCGAAGTATTGGGTTTCGCTTATGAAAACTTTATCTCCA
>MFIQ01000016.1 GCA_001778905.1 Candidatus Giovannonibacteria bacterium RIFCSPLOWO2_12_FULL_44_15
AAGTGGTGGTGAATTGTACTTTGAAGGTCTAAGAGACTAGGCCAGAAAGCTGAAAAAGCAAGTCTCAAAGGGAGAGGTTTGCGAATTTACGCATAGCCTCTCCCCTCAACTGAGTTCATAAAGAAATTTGTGGGCTCTGAGAGGAAGTTCATTGAATTAAGTTTGTAATATTGTCTAACAAAATCTCAAAGGGAGGGATAAGAGATGAAAAGAAAAAAAGAATTGTTATTGGGCTTGTTTCTCTGTTTTGCGGTCGCTGCGTTTCTGATTCTGACCCCGGAGCCCTTCGCGAGTTTTATCGTGAACATCGAAGTGAAGACTATATACGCGATAAAAGGGCACCCCGGCGTTAGTGGGTACTGTGGTATGGGGCGAATTACACGAGGCCCGGTTCTCGGGGAGAACATTATTTCTAGGCTCGGTGTACCGTTTCGATGCCACACCGTCTTTGCTTTGTATCCCAAATGGGATAGCCCGGATTCAGCGGACTATGTCGGCCTGTTTAGATACGCGGATGAAGAAACCGCGCGACTGGGGCCAATGTTCTTTGTCGATGAAGATTGGGTAACTCTAGCGATCTATAAAGGCAGAGAATACTAGCCGTTTAAACAGGTCAGGAGGGGAAAGTCCAAGACTTTCCCCTCCCACCCAAATTTAAGTCTCTATATGGAGGCTATTTTTTTTACAACTAAATTTTTTCGGGTGGGATGCCGGCTTGTTTTAAAATCGCGGCAAGAGTGCCTTTAGGTATTTCTCTTGAGTGATAAGCAACAGTAACACGCCTTTTTGTATCTGGACTATAGAAAATATAATGGCTTCCCGTCGCGTGATCCAAGATGAAGCCATTTTGTTTGAGAATTGAAATAACTTTGCGTGGAGTAAGGCGCGGGAGTTTAGGCATAGGCCGCCGAGCGTGTATTCCTTGAATTTCCAATTTCTATAGAAGTCATGAAACTTTCGGAATCGGACGGAATCGATTCGCCATGTTTTCTTAAACTTACAAGATAACCGCTTATTGCGTCTTTTGCCATTTTTCGCGCGTCAGAAAGATTGCGGCCATATGTTATACAACCGGGGAGCGCCGGAACGAAGACCGTAAAGCCTCCTTCTGGTTCAGGGCGAAGTAAAATGTTATAACGCAAATTCTTCATAGTTTGTATTTTAACAGCTTAGAGGAATCTTACAAGCAGCAATGCCACGATGTTCACGATTTTTATCATTGGGTTGATCGCGGGGCCGGCAGTGTCTTTGTACGGGTCGCCGACTGTATCTCCGGTGACGGCGGCTTGATGCGCGGGAGATTTTTTCCCGCCGTAATTTCCTTCCTCGATATATTTTTTGGCGTTGTCCCACGCGGCACCTCCGGAAGTCATCGCGAGCGCCTGGAACAGGCCCGTGACGATTACTCCGATCAAAAGTCCCCCGAGCGCTTTCGCACCGAAGACGAAGGCGACGAGAACAGTGACCGCGATCGGGAGAATCGCCGGAAGCGTCATTTCTCGGAGAGCAGCTTTTGTGACGATATCAACTGCGGCAGCGTAATCCGGCTTATCTTCCCCAGTCATTATTCTTTTTTCTCTGAATTGCCTCCGGACTTCCTCAACTATCGAACCCGCGGCTTTACCGACGGCGAGCATGGAGAGGGAAGCGAAAACATACGGCAAAATTCCGCCAATAAATATCCCAAGAATTACCAAAGGATCTTGGAGTTCAAACGTCGCGGCCTTACCCAAATTTTCTAATTCTGAAACATAGGCCCCGAAAAGGACGAGTGCGGCGAGTCCAGCCGAGCCGATTGCGTATCCTTTTGTAATTGCTTTTGTCGTATTGCCGACGGCGTCAAGCGCGTCTGTTATATCGCGGACGCCTGCAGGCAATCCCGCCATCTCGGAAATTCCCCCGGCGTTGTCCGTAATCGGCCCGAATGAATCAATCGCGACGATTATCCCGGCTAAAGAAAGCATGGAAGTCGCTGCGATCGCGATTCCATAAAGGCCGAAAAGCAGAAAGGCAAAATAACTTCCAAGCGCGATGGCCGCTATCGGGAGGGCTACCGCTTCCATTGATACCGCGAGACCCATTATAATGTTCGTCCCGTGTCCGGAGGTTGAAGCTTTCGCGATAGCGCGAACCGGCCTGAATTTTTTCGAAGTGTAGTATTCGGTAAATATGACCATCAAGATCGTGACAAGTATCCCGATAAAAGCACATGAATAGAGATCCCAAGGATTTTCTGATCCGAACATTGGCGAGTAATATTTTGTAATCGGCCAGAAAATCGCAAGTGAAATGATTGCGCTCGCGATGAGCCCGCGGTAAAGGCCGGGCATTATTTTTTCTTTCTTCTCGGCTTTGACGAAAAAAGAGCCGATGATTGATGCCAGAATTGCGCCCGCGCCAAGCGTTAAGGGATAAAATATCGCGGCCTCGTTATTTTGCGGGAATAAAAGTGTTCCGAGAAGTATGGTAGAGATTAAAGTTACGGCGTAAGTTTCAAAAAGGTCTGCGGCCATTCCCGCGCAATCCCCGACGTTGTCTCCGACATTATCCGCGATGACTGCCGGGTTCCTCGGGTCGTCTTCCGGAATTCCCGCCTCAACCTTCCCAACCAAATCCGCGCCGACATCCGCGCCCTTCGTATATATCCCTCCGCCCAACCTTGCGAAAACCGAAATGAGAGATCCTCCGAACCCAAGCGAAAGAAGTGCTGGCAGATCTTTTGTGATTAACCAAAAAATACTTATTACCAAAAGGCCAAGAGAGACGACAAGAAATCCGGTGACTGAACCCCCGAGATAGGCGAGAGAAAAAGCCGGGGCAAGCCCTTTTTTCGCGGCCTCAGCGACTTTAACGTTTGATTTAACCGCAGTCATCATACCTAAATACCCGGCGAGGGCGGAAGCAGCGCCGCCAACCAAGAAGCCTACGGCGGATACAAAATCAATAAAGAAATAAAGAAGAGCGGCTATTATAATCGCGACAATGGCCACGACTTTATACTGTCTTTTTATAAAAGCTTTAGAGCCTTCCTCTATAGCTTTTGAGATTTCTTCCATCTTTTGATTTCCCCCCGGAGATTTTTTTATTTTGAGCCAGGCCCAAAAGGAAAAGAATATACCGATAAGACTTACTCCAGATAAATAGAAAGGAATATTATTCATGTTTTTGTATTTCCTCGCCCTCTTCGGATACGGAAGCAACGGTTTCTCCGGTCCTAGAGCGGATGTCTATTTTGTATCCCGTAAGTTTCGCGGCAAGGCGTACATTTTGTCCCGCTTTGCCGATTGCCAAAGAAAGCTGGTCTTCGGCGACTTTGACTTGAGCTTCTTTTCTTTCTGGACTTATTTCGACTTCGAGGACTTTAGCTGGGGAGAGAGATTTTGCGATGAATTCTTCGGGATTTTCCCTCCATTCTATAATATCGATTTTCTCGCCTCCAAGTTCAGATATAACTGTCCCAACCCGGATGCCTTTTTGGCCGACAAGCGAACCTACCGGATCTACCCCGTCTTCTTTGGAGCTTACGGCGATTTTTGTGCGAAGTCCCGCTTCCCGCGCAATGGCTCGAACTTCCACAACGCCAGACTGAATTTCAGGAACCTCGGTTTTAAAAAGTTCCGAGACGAATTTCGGATGCGAACGCGAAAGATAAAGGCCGGGGCCCCGAGGATTTTTTTCAGCTAAGAGAAGATAAGCTTTTATCCGCTCGCCGATCCGATATCGTTCTCCGCGGACCTGCTCTTCTTTGGGGAGAAGTGCTGTCGCTCTGCCCAAATCCATAAATACATTTTTCCCTTCGATTCTTTGCACCAACCCGGATACGATATCTCCTTGTTTTGAGGCGTACTCCGTGTAAATGGATTCCCTCTCTGCTTCCCGGATTCGCTGTATGATTACTTGTTTTGCGGTCTGTGCGGCGATCCTTCCGTATTCTTCTTTTGTTTCAAGCGGGAATATAAGCTCGTCACCGGCATTTACATCGGCTTTTATTTTTTTTGCTTCCTTAATCATTATATGGCGCTCCGGATTGAACCTGACTTTCTTGGGCTCTCCGTCAATCCCGACGCCCTCCGTGGTCGGGACTCCGACTTCGCTTTCAGCGAACGTCGGAGTTTCTTCTCCGCCGTCTTCCATTTCTTCTTTCAGCAAACTTTCATCTACTACGATTTTTACTTGATAAAACTCGGCTTTGCCTTTGGTCGAATTGAATTTAGCCTTGATTATTTGGCCTCTTTTGCCGTAATCCTTTTTATACGCGGCAGCCAAAGCCATCTCTATGGTTTCCAGGATTTTTTCCCTGGGGATCCCTCGCTCTGTAAGGACCTCCTCAAGCGCGCTTTGAAAGTTTTTTAAGTCTAATGTCATATGTTTAATGGAATAAATAAAGCCCGCTTTCAGAACGGACTATTGGCATTATAGCAGGGGCAATAAAAACGCACAAGGGAATATACTTTTTTACCCTATAATATATATAACATGAAGAAGAGGGGATTTTTTCAGGCTTTAAACGTTGTTGACCGCTGCCGGGAATTGCACGTCAGCTTATTGCAGTGTCCGCACTTTCTCTTCGTCTTGATGGGGGCGGTAATTTCGATCGCGATTATAACTACGCATGTCGTTGCGAGCTACTACGCGGAGCCGGAAACCGTCGTTTCTATAATATTTATTGTGACTGTCTTTCTTTTGGTTGTCGGCAATGCCGTCGTGCATGCTTTCGAAAAAGTAGCCGAGGCCTCCCAGCTGAAATCCGAATTCGTAGCAATCATTTCCCACGAGCTTAGAAACCCGCTCTCCTCCATCAAGTGGCAATTGGACGCGATTTTTGAAAAGGCGGAGGTTTCCGCGGACGAGTATAAAAATTCCCTTAAGATAGTGAACCATTCGAATGAAAAGATGATCAGTTTGATAAATGATTTGCTTGACGTAAACCGGATAGAGGATAGAAAATTTCAACTCACCCTTGAAATTTTTTCCCTCGTTGATATAACGAACGAGTTAACGAAGCTTTACGAACCAATAGCTGCGGCGTCAAACTTAAAATTTATGATTTTAACCCCGAAATCGCAAGCTTGGGTAAAAGCCGATAAAACAAGAATAAAATCAGTCGTATCCAGATTTATAGATAACGCGATCCGCTATTCAACGTCTTCAGGGGAGATAACCATTACTATGGAAGACGCCGATTCGTATGTTCGCTGGACCATTACGGACCAGGGTGCAGGAATACCCGTTGAGGAAGTTAAGAGCATTTTTTCAAAATTTTTCAGGGCTTCCAATATTTTGCGTTACCAGACCGAAGGGCTGGGGGTAGGGCTTTATCTATCTAAGTTTATTATCGAAGCGTCCGGAGGAACGGTCGGCTTCAGGACACTCGAGGGGCACGGGTCGACTTTTTATTTCACCCTGCCCAAATCGAAAGCTTAATATTTGAATATGGCAAAAAAAGTCTTAATTATTGAAGACGATACGGCTCTCGCAGAAAATCTTTCTAACACTATAAAGGCAGGCGGGATGGAAGTTTTTGTATGCCATGACGGTGAAGCGGGGTTCAGGCAAGCCGAGGATAAAAAGCCGGATTTGATCTTGCTCGATCTTGTTTTGCCGAAAAAGCATGGATTCAAGGTTATGGAAGACTTGCAGAAAAATCCGGAACTAAAATCCATACCGGTTATAGTCCTTACCAATTTGGAAAGCCCGCACGATATCGAAAAGGCTTCTTCTTTCGGCATCAAGGCCTATTTGGTTAAAGCCAACTATACCTTGGCCGAGATTTTGAAAAAAATAAAAGAGGTTCTTGAAGGATAAACAAATGTTTCGGTATGAAAATTGAAACGCAAAGACTCAAGTCTTTTTTGCTTGACGCTGGGCTTCTCGACGAAAAATCCTTAGCGGCGGCAGAAAAAAAAGTTACCAAAGACAAAAATTTGGCCGATATTTTGGTTGCCGAAGGAAAGATCAGCGAAGACGATTTGGCGAAATTGCACGGGTATATTTTAGGCATGCCTTTTGTAAATTTGGAGAGTGAAAAAATTCCGGAGGAAATTTTAAGAATAATTCCAGAGCCAATCGCACGCACGCATAATATAATCGCCTATAAAAAAACAGGGAATAATTTGGAAGTCGCGATGCTGGATCCGGGCAATCTTGAGACGATTGAATTCATCAAAAAAACTTCGAATCTTAAAATCTTGCCGCGAATTGCATCTATAAAGTCAATAAAAAACGCACTCTCGCAATATAGGCGATCCCTGGAAGCCGAATTCGGCGATATAATAAAAAAAGACAGCAAAGATATAATAACCTCGGCACAGATCGAGGAAGATAAAAGCACTGGAGAAACTACCGAAGATCTGGAAAAAGCTGCCAAAGAGCTGCCTATTGTCCGGATAGTAGATACGCTGTTGCAACACGCGATAGTCGAGAGAGCGTCCGACATACATATCGAACCATTGGAAAAGGAAGTAATTGTTAGGTACAGGATTGACGGGATTTTGAGGGATGCAATGGTCTTGCCGAAACAGGTCGCGATGGGAATAATCGCCAGGATAAAAGTTCTCTCGAGCTTAAAGCTGGATGAGCACAGGCTGCCCCAGGACGGGAGGTTTAAAATCGAATCAAACGAATATAAAATTTCTTTCAGGGTTTCGATTCTACCAGTCTCCGAGGGGGAAAAGGCCGTTATGCGTCTCTTGGTCGAAAATTCGAAGAGTTTTACTCTTGAGACCCTTGGCTTTTTCGGCGACGGTTTGGAAAAAATCCATAAGGCGATAAAAAAACCGGTGGGGATGATTTTGGCGACTGGCCCAACCGGTTCCGGGAAAACGACCACACTCTACACGATTTTAGATATTCTAAATACTCCCGAAGTTAATATCTCGACAATCGAGGACCCGATCGAATATCGCATGCCGAGAGTGAACCAAACCCAAGTCAGGCCGGACATCGGCTTTACCTTCGCAGACGGCCTGCGTTCGTTAGTCCGGCAAGACCCGGACATAATTATGGTCGGAGAAATTCGAGATAATGAAACAGCGTCTCTGGCGATCAATGCCTCGCTCACGGGACACTTAGTCGTATCCACCCTGCATACAAATTCAGCCGCGGGCGCGCTTCCGAGGCTTTTGGACATGAAAGTTGAGCCGTTTTTAATCGCATCAACTGTTAATGTGATAATCGGGCAGCGCCTTGTCCGTCGGCTTTGGAAGTCCAAAAAACCGTACAAACTGTCTAAAAGCGGAATTGAGGAGTTGAGAAAAGAAGTCGATTTGGATAGGGTACTCGATGAGATGAAAAAACATAACATTGTCAAAAAAGGGGAGAGTTGGGAGACAATCGATTTTTATAAGCCGGAACCGATCGCTGAGTCTTTGGATGGGTATCATGATCGGATAGGGATACATGAAGTTCTTGAGGTTACGGAATCCATAAAACAATTGATCATATCAAACGCGACTTCGGATGCGATTGAAAAAAGAGCTAAAGAAGAGGGGATGATAACGATGCTCGAAGACGGGATCATTAAGGCTGTCCAAGGGATTACGACGATTGAAGAGATTCTGCGCGTAACAAGGGAATAAAAATATGCCGGTGTTTACTTACATAGCGAAAAATATGGCGGGCGAGGAGCAAAAAGGCTCAAGAGAAGCGAAGGACAAGTTTGAGCTCGCCAAAACTTTACGCAGGGATGGGTTTACTTTGATTGGAGCCGAAGATAAAGGGCGAGTTAAAAAGGGGTTTTCATTTTCCATAACGCTTTTTTCCCGAATTTCGGTTGCGGAGCGGATGCTTTTCGCAAGGAATCTTTCGGTTATGGTTGCTGCGGGACTGCCTTTAGCGAGGAGCCTTGAAATTTTATCTCACGAATCCAGGAACGCAAAATTTCAGAGCGTTCTTTTATCCGTTGCGGCTTCAATAAGCAGGGGTGCAAATTTTTCGCAGTCCTTGAAGGAGTTTCCAAAAGTTTTTTCTTCCCTTTTTATTGCTATGGTTTCTTCCGGGGAAAAAACAGGGAAATTGGAGGAATCCTTAAAGCTCATAGCCTTCCAGCTTAAGCGCGAATATGACTTAAGAAGAAAAGTCAGGGGGGCGATGATTTATCCCTCGGTGATAATTGTAGCCATGATCGCGATCGCCGCTTTGATGCTGGTATTTGTAGTCCCGACTTTGATCAGCACTTTCAAGGATTTGAACATCGAACTCCCTCTTTTAACGAGAATTGTCATCGGGATAAGCGACTTTATGGTAAATAATTTGATTTTAGGGCTATTGATGATTCTGATTTTTATCTTCGGAATTTATTTTGCCGCCAAAACAAAGAAAGGGCATGATTTTATTGATGCTGTCTTGCTGAAGCTCCCCGTAATATCCGGGCTTGTAAAAATAAATAATGCCGCCCGCACCTGCCGTACTTTCGGATCGTTAATAGGGGCGGGAGTGGATGTTTTGGAAGCTCTTGAAATTACAAAAGATGTCCTTCAAAATCATTATTATAAGAACATTCTGGAAGAAGCGCGCGGAGTTGTAGAAAAAGGCGAACCGATTTCAAAAACTTTTATCCAAAATTCTAAACATTATCCGTCGCTTGTAGGCGAGATGATGGCAATTGGGGAGGAAACTGGAAAATTATCGGATATGCTCCATAGGCTCGCAGTTTTTTACGAAAGTGAAGTTGGGCAAGCCACAAAAGACCTCTCAACGATTATCGAGCCGGTGCTCATGATAATAATCGGAGCCGTCGTCGGGCTTTTTGCGGTATCTATGATCCAGCCGTTATATAATATTGTTGGGGCATTCTAACCATGAATAAAGGGCTTACGCTTTTAGAAATACTTGTAGCTATGGCTATAATTCTTGTTTTGGGCACGTTCGCCGTTCTAGCATTTTCCAATTACAGCAAGAACTCTCTTCTTGGCGCAGCTAGGGCGCGCGTGATCTCGGAGATTAATTATGCAAGGTCCGAAACACTGGCTTCTGAAAATAAATCATCATGGGGGGTTCACTTTGGATCATCTCAAATAGTCAGATTCAAAGGATCCTCTTATTCTTCTTCCGACCCGTCAAATATTTCAATAAATCTTCCCGAAGGAACAACTATAAGCTCGATTAATTTGGGGGGTTCGTCAGAAGTTATTTTCGAGAGATTAACCGGAAGAACAGTGAACACAGGGTCGATTAAAATTGAACTTACCTCAAATTCTATGTCAAGCACTACAATAAATATTTATGCATCTGGACTTGCTGAATAAACGGGGATTCGGGATTTTGGAGATAGTCATTGCCTCCGCGATAATTGGAGGAACGCTTTTCGCGATGGTTTCTATTTTTCTTTTGTCACGAGATATCATCATATTTTCTACACAAAAGCTTCAAGCTTCATATATTGTCGAAGAAGGGCTTGAGGTTTCAAGATTCATGCGTGATTCGGGATGGTCCGGCAATATCGCGCCGTTGTCCACGGGCGCCGACTATTTTTTTATGTTTTCGACTTCGATTTCCGAATGGGCTATAAGCCCTTCTGTCCAACCGCCAATCGAAGGCCTATTTTTGAGAAGTTTTAGGGTTGAAAATGTATCAAGGGACGCTTCAGCAAATATCGAAACTACCTATAACGCCGCGAATGATGATCCTGGGACAAGAAAAGTCACGGTCAAAGTTGTCTGGTCATATAAAAATAAAAACCAATCAATAACAGCCGAGACATATTTAACGGATCTTTTTGGAAATTAGATGAAAAAAGGATTTACGCTTATCGAAATAATAATTTACGTAGCGCTCCTGGCAATAATTGTATTGGCAGCGGTTGATATTGTACTTGTTTCCGCGAGAAGCGTTTCGGAGGTGAGGGTTGAGAGGAGAATTTTCACAGCCGGGGAAGGCGCGATGGAGACGATTATAAGGGACATAAAGCAGGCTACCGACGTCATCCCTGCCTCGAGCACTTTTGGGACAAGTCCTGGAGCTTTGGCGCTTAGAATTCCGCAGAACCCCGGTAGCTCGACGATAATAACCAGGATATTTTCGCTCTCTTTTGACAGGCTCCAGAAAAGCGACGATGGGGCAAGTGAGTTTTTGACCCCGCCGGAAGCCAAAATCACGAGTTTGATTTTCTGGAATTTAGCTACAACAACCTCCAGCTTAGTTTCCGTTAAGATGACAATTGAGTCCGGGGATCAAAAAAATTATAAGTCTCGCACATTTTATGGATCAGCAGTCCTTCGCGCAAAATATTGATTTAAGGAGGCCAAAGGAAGCCGGGCAGGCGTTTCTGGTCGTAATTTTATTTGTCCTTTTTTCTATGCTCGCATTAATCGGAATTATCTCAACTTTCGCGTACCGCGGCTTAAAAATATCCGAAATAGATTTTAGGTCAAAACGCTCTTATTTTCTCGCTGAAGCCGGCATTGAAGACGCGCTCTATAGGGCGAAGCGGGGCAAATTCTTGCCTGCGTCATATGCAATCTCTTTCTACGGAGCGAATACGACGATAACGGTAACGAATATCGCCGGAGGAAAAGAGATAGAAAGTGCTTCCAATATAAACGATATCCATAGAATAATTAAATCCACTATTAAACAAGGAACCGGAGTCGGCTTTTCTTACGCGGTTCAGGTTGGAAGAGGAGGAATAAATCTAGAAAATTCTTCGAAAATAGTCGGAAGCGTTTATTCAAATGGGGACATATCCGGGAGAAATACTGCGGAAATTACCGAAGACGCTTATGCGGCTTCAGATTCATCCATAACCGGGGATAACAGTTTCTCGGTAAGAGGAAATGCTCGGGCTCATTTGATAGATAATATGACTATAAGCAAGAGCGCTTCCTCTACAACATTAATCTCAGATAGCACCATTGGTGTAAATGCATATGCCGATTCGATTTCTTCAAGTTCGATCACTAAAGATGCTCATTATTTGACTTCAATTGCCGGAACCACTGTGGGCGGATCAACTTATCCCGGGTCAACGCCGCCCGCAGATCTGCCGGAGATTGATTTCCCTATAACCGATGCGCAAGTTACAAATTGGGAAAATGTTGCCGCCGCGGGCGGGGTTCATTCCTCCCCGTGTCCATACGTGATAGATGATGGAACCGTTAATCTGGGGCCTATCAAAATAAATTGTGATCTCACAATTACAAATGACGCAATAATAAATGTACGGGGGACAATTTGGGTGAATGGAAATTTTACAATGAGGAATACTTCCCAGCTGAAATTAGACCCAAGTTACGGCCCGAATTCGGAAGTTTTGGTTGCGGATAACATCTCAAACAGAAGTGCTTCCGGTAAAATCTTGCTCGAGGACACAGTGCAAGTGTCTGGTTCGGGATATTCGGGGAGCTATGTCGCCCTGATATCTGGCAACAATTCGGCGGAAATGGGGGGCGCAGAGGTCGCAATTAGGCCAAAAAATAGCGTTGATGCTTCGATTTATTATGCCCGGCATGGCTTAATTGAATTGGAGAATTCTGTTGCCTTAAAAGAAGTCACGGCCTATCAGCTCAATCTTAAAAATACAGCCACCGTTACATATGAAAGCGGGCTTGCTTCAACTCAATTTTCCGGCCCGACAGGAGGATTTGATATTACAGGGTGGCTAGAAGTGCCTTAAAATTTAAATTACTCTTAAAGAAGGATATGAAATTACCAGACTTAATTAGAATTTTTCCGGTGCCGGAATATATTGAGCCCCCAGTGCTCGGGTTGGATATTTCCGACCGCTCTATTAAATATGCCGAACTTGCCTTAAGGGACAACCATTTGGAACTTAAAGAATTCGGATCGAGAATAATTCCCGAAGGCTTAATCAAGTCAGGCGAAATAATCAACAAAAGCGCCCTAATGGAATACCTAAAAGTCAATCTTAATGAATTTTCGGGCAGGGGGATATCTTTATCTCTCCCTGAAGAAAAAGTTTTTGTTAATTTGGTGACATTGCCGCTTATGCCCGAAACCAGCATACACGAAGCCCTGGAACTCCAACTTGAAGAGCATATTCCGCTCGCCGCCGCGGACGCCGTCTTTGACTTTGAACTTGTTCCTTCCTCGACCGATTCGAAAGACCACCTCGACGTTATTTTGGTGGCGCTTCCCAAAAAACTCGTCGAAGATTACAGCGATGTCGTTAAGGCTGTCGGGCTAAGGCCTTATGTTTTTGAAATGGAGACGGAGGCTTTAATCAGGTCTATTTTGCCGAAAGACGAAGAAGAGACAGTTATGATAATGGACTTCGGCCGAACAAGGACCAGTTTTGCCATAGTTTCCGGCGGGATGATAAGGTTTACTTCCACGGTAAGCATGGCTGGAGAAGCTTTAGACGCCGCGCTCGCAAAAATTTTTAACGTTGATTTGTTTTCCGCCGAGCGGTTTAAGAAAGAGAGGGGATTTGTTAGAACTAAAGAAAACCAGGAAGTATTTGATGCGCTCCTTCCTGTTATTTCCGCGGTCAAGGAGGAAATCTTGCGGCATTTAATGTACTGGAAGGATCATTCAGAGCATGCCCACAATTCTAAAGCTGAAATATCGAAATTATATCTTTGCGGAGGGGAATCCAATCTGGCCGGACTTTCGGAATATCTTTCATATGATCTAAAACTTCCTGTTCGGGCCGCGAATCCATGGGTAAATATAACTTCATTTGAAAAATACATACCGGCTATAAATGCGAAAGAATCTTTGTCGTACGCCACGGCATTGGGCCTTGCTCTAAGATCATCGAAATTTTTATGATAAACCTTCTGCCATACGAGGATAAAAAAGAAGTGGAGAGAGAGGGCCTCAGGAGGTTTGTAATCGTTGCTGTTTTTTCTCTCTCTTCAGTTTTTTTGGTGTGCATATTACTGATGATGCCGGTTTATATTTCCAGCTATCAAGAAAGTTCGAACCTAAAGAGAGAGGAGGATTTATTGAAACAGGGGACGACTGCTGAGAAAATTACGGAGGTTACAAATGAAATTAATAAAATAAATGCTGAATTATCTATCATTGAATCTTCCGCAAAAAGCGCGTCTAAACTCAATATTTTTAAAAAAATATTGAGTTTGACGCCAGGCGGGGTTAAAATAAACAACCTATCTTTTGCTGGGCAAGGAGTTTCCGGGCAGGGGAAGATAAGCCTTCAAGGCAGAGCTGGCACAAGAGAAAGTCTTTTGGGGTTCCAAAAAAATTTGAACGACTCAGGCCTTTTCAAAAAGGTTGACTTTCCGGTTTCCAATATCTTGAAGAAGAATGATATCGATTTTGTGATTAATTTGGATCTTAAATAATAATGATGATCATAAAGAATTCCAAATTATTATTGCCCGCATCCATAGTTTTTCTTATCACATTGGCGCTATGTTTAATTTTCTTGTATAAAATTCTGGAAAGGTTTGCTAGCGAGTCCGGCGAAACAAGGGAACGTATTGCGATTTTTAACTCCCAGCTCAAGGATCTTAAAATTTTCGAAAATTATATCGCAGATACCAAAAACGAAAGATTTCTGATCGAAAAAACTTTTATAAACCGAGACGAGTTAGTCACGTTTATCGAAGATCTTGAGGGAGTTGGGAGAGATAGCGGCGTTGATGTGCGAGTGGAATCCGCGAATCTCGCCGCGAGTCCAAAGGATGCTGGTCCATCGCTACATCTCGAAGCTCGAGGCAATTTTTCTTCGGTATTTAAATATTCTTTACTGCTTGAAAATCTTCCCTATGAAATTGTTTTTGAGAAAATAGATATCGATAAAGTCGGGGGCGAAGACGCGCCGTGGCGCGGGGATTACATAATTAAGCTACTGAGTTATGAATTTTGATTTTTCTAAATTAAAAAAGTTTTCCCTAAATCCAAGCCATGTTAGAAGAGGCCTTTTTTTGGAACCAGAAAAGCTCTGGGGAAAATTTGTTTGGTTTTTGATAATTTTTGCCGCGCTGGCGTTCGCGTTTAACGGATGGGTTTTCTACCGTTTCTATTTTAATTTCCCGGAAGGCGAAAACTTGCCCGCACCCCAGGCCCTTAAAACTAAGAGCTTTAATAAGGTGCTAGAACGGATTGAAAAAAAGAAAGATAGTTTCAACGATTATAAAAATAATCTTATTATTGAAGATCCGTCCTGAATGAGTTAATATGTTTTGATTCCCCTCGTAGTTCAATGGATAGAATGGCTCCCTTCTAAGGAGTAGATCGAGGTTCGATTCCTCGCGAGGGGACACTTTAGGAGATTGCGCGCTTAGCTCAGTGGTAGAGCGACTCGTTTACACCGAGTAGGCCCGGGGTTCGATCCCTCGAGCGCGCACAGGATGGATAAAAAGGAAATTCTTAAAATTTTATTGGCTCTAGCTGCGCTGGCCGTCATTTCATTCTGGTCTATTGAGAAGCCAAAAGTTGGCGGCGAGTTCGCGAAAAAGGAAGAAGAAAAAACTGTTTCCAAAGAACCCTTACTCGAATGGAAGGAATTAACCGCGTCAGCGCCCTGGGAGCCACGAGATTCGCACGAAACTTTCGTCTTTAAGAACAAAATCTGGCTTATTGGCGGGCTTAACGGCAACGGGCTTGTCGACGAAAATCATTTTATCGCGTATTGGACAGCCCCGCACTTTAATGATATTTGGAATACGGAAGATAGCATAAATTGGACGAAAATAGAAAGTGAAAACATATGGACGCCGAGGAGATCAATGTCCATCGTATTTTTTAAAGATAAATTATGGATGTTTGGAGGATGGAGCAAGGCCGGTGGATATATGAACGACATTTGGAATTCCGAAGATGGTATAAATTGGACAAGAGTTGAAACTAGAGCCGCGTTCCCCGCGAGGGAGGGGCAGGCCGCAGAAGTTTTGGGTGGAAAAATCTGGCTAATGGGCGGAGTAAATTACGACAAGCGGAAAGTTTTTAACGATGTTTGGTATACCGACGACGGTATTAATTGGATGGAGGCAACTGATGGTGCGCCGTGGGCCCCAAGATGGGACCACGCACTTGCGGTCCACAACGAAAAATTCTATTTAATGGCCGGCATGGATTTGATGGGGAAATTATATAACGACGTTTGGTCATCTTCCGACGGAGCAAACTGGATGCTTGAAACAGATTCCCCACAGTGGCAGGCGAGACAGGGGGCGAGCGCCGTAAATTTTGGAGGAAAACTTTGGCTTTTGGGCCGACTCGACGATTACGAATACGGAGGAACCAACGACGCCTGGTATTCGGAAGACGGAAAAAATTGGGAAAAAGCCGGCGCGGAACTGCCTTGGGATGGCAGAGAAGATTTTACGACAGTCATTTTCCGAGACAAAATTTATATCATGGGCGGCATGGCGCAGGATTGGACTTGGAGGAATGATGTCTGGCAAGCTGAATTAAAATAATATATACTTCCTTTTATCGCCGTGGTCCGACCCGAGTCGGACTCCGATGAGGTTCCGACCTAAATCGGAGTCGAGATCGGAGTAGCTTAAATATGAAACAGACCGGAGTTTATATACTACAGAGTTTAAAAAACGGCTTTTACTATACCGGAAGTACAGATAATATCGAAAATCGGCTTACTATACATAATAAAGGCTGGGTTAAGGCAACGAAAAACATGAGGCCATTGCTATTAATGAGATTTGTTTCTTGTAATTCGATAACTGAAGCAAAAAGTTTGGAATATAGGTTGAAAAAATATAAAAGACGAGATATCTTAGAACGAGTGATTGAGGATGGAATTTTCCCTTGGGATTATACGAAATAATGCCGCGGTAGCTCAGTGGTAGAGCTTTCGCCTGAAGAGCGAAGAGTCGTCAGTTCGATTCTGACCCGCGGCACCAGTTGTGTTAATATAAATATAATGGAAAAACGAGTTAAAATTATTGCTTCTATATTAATAGTCTTATCTTGGGTTTTTGGGCAGAGAATTAATAATCTTTTCGATAATTTTTTCTGGTCTTCTTTTGGCAATTGGCTTCTCATAATTGGTATTGCATTAATTTCAGGTATCATAATTTATCGCGATAAAAAAAATATAGCTCCCGCAGATGCAAAGAGAGCATTGTTTGCAGGTGTGTTAATCGCTGTTTTTATTTTAGGTTTGATAATATATCTGACCAATATCACAACTTCCTCAATTGGTGGAGTATTTCGTATGTGAAAGCCATCTGTTCAGGCGTTATTGTAAAATAAACTAGATACAAAAAATCCCCGCATGGGGATTTTTTGTTGCTCACTTCTTACTCCATTTTCACCCTTAGTCTCTGTGTTTTTTGCTTGTCGAGTTTGGGAAGCTTTATTGTGATAAGACCGTTTTTGAGAGTGGCCTGCGCGGCGTCAGCATCAACCTCCTGGGGAAGCAAAATCGAACGCGAGAAAGATCCCCAATAAAGTTCTTTATAATAGTAATCTTTTTCGTTTACTTCCGTGCCTCTCTGCCTTTTTCCTTTTAGCGTTACCATGTCTTGCGTAATCGTGACGTCGAGATCGTCCTGCTTTACCCCGGCTACGGTTGACTGGATAATAATTTCATCGGGAGTTTGGAAGACATCCACAGTCAATTCGCCCTCCTCTCCGGCATCCGGCCAATTCGAAGATTGCGAGGGCATGCGGGAAGCCTTGGCGAGGGTTGGCGTAGGATTTTCTTCCAATTGACTTTCTATTTTTGCGGATCCGGTCAATTTTTCAAAAAAAGATCTCGAGTCTTTCATATTTTTTGCGGTTTTATTCTTTTTACTTTCTCAAAAAAGAAAATGAGTATTAATGCGAGAGTCCAAATTATTAAAAAAGTCTGGAATACGGAGCTTGAACTCACTCCCCCTATTATAAATTTATTGAAGGCTGTGTGCAATACCGTGGCCAAAATGAGCCCGCCCCAAATGTTCCGCGCATGTATTTCTGGGTGAAAGAAGGTAAAAGCTATAGAAACCCCGACGATTCCAGACGCCACGGTATGCAAAATAGTGGCACCAATGAAACGGAGATCGGCTGTGGCCACAATTGTGAGTAATCCCCCCCCTCCGGTATGGGTTTTAAGCAGAAAAAGGATATTTTCCATGGCTGCGAAGCCCAAAGCGACGGTTATAAGGTATATGACCGCGTCTATCGGCGCCTCGTAAATTGAGCGCCGGAGATCCGCCCACCAGGCAACAGTAAACTTGGACACTTCTTCAATAAAGGCCCACGGTATCAAGAGCCATAGGCTCGCAAATCCGGTTGCGGTCGAAGAGTCGCAGCTTTGGACGAACCCGTATTTTAGGGAAAAACTGCACCAGGCGTATTCCAACAATAATACGAATGGAACGGAGGCCATCCCGAGGACGAAGCTTTTCATTACTGCGCCCTTCGGCTCCTTATGTGTCTCTTCTTTAAGCCAAAACCAAAGCCATAAGAGCGGCGGAAGCAAGCCGGTTACCAAAACTGTGGAGAGCCCTTCTATTGTTAAAGCTTGGGCCATTCTTCAATTATAAGCAGTTTTTCTGAGTCTTCTTTAGGGATATGTTCCCAGATTTTCTCGGTGATGTGCGGCATGAAGGGGTGGAGAAGCTTAAGTGAGTTTGTGAGGACATATAAAAGCGCCGCTTTGGTTTCATCGCTTTCGTCCTTTTTTATCTCCTCCAGATATTTATCACAAAATTCGTGCCAGAAAAATTCATAAAGTTCGTGAAGGGCTTGCCCAAAATCGTATTGGTCGATTAGTGAATTGACTTTTTTCGAAGTTTCTCCGAATTTTTTTATAATTTCCAGATTTTTTCCGCCAGCCGGCGGATTATGTTTTCCGCTTCTGGCAAGGACGAATCGGCTGGCGTTCCAGATTTTATTCGCGAATTTTTTTCCTGCGACAACATGTTCTTCCGCCCAGTGAACATCCTGCCCGCCCATAGACTGCCAGATAAGCCCGAAGCGGGTTGCGTCCGCTCCGTATTTTTCGATTAAAGTCATTGGATCAACGCCCGTACCTAAAGATTTGGACATCCGCGCTCCGGATTTCGAGAGAATCGTCGCGTGAATTATAACGTCCGAAAAAGGAGGTTTGCTCAAAAATTCTTCCGATGAGAAAACCATCCGCGCGACCCAGAGATTAATAATGTCCCGCGCAGTTGAGAGAACTTGCGTCGGATAAAATTCTTTTAAATCTTTCGCGCTGTCATCAGGCCAGCCGAGCGTGGCAAACGGCCAGAGGGCGGACGAAAACCATGTATCGAGCACATCCGAAACCCCATCTATCGGAATTTTATGCCCCCACCAGATTTGGCGCGAGATGCACCAGTCGCGGATATTTAGGAGCCAATCCAAGTAAATTTTCTCCCAGCGTTCGGGATGAAATTTTACTTTGCCGTTTTTAACGCCTTCAACCGCGAGGCGCGCGAGTTCTCCCATTTTTAAAAACCATTGTTTTGACCGCAGAGGCTCAATTATAGTTCCGCAACGGGAGCAGGCGGCAACGTTGTGCGCGTAGTCCTCAACTTTTTCTATCAAGCCGAGTTTTTCGAGTTTCGCGACAACTTTTTCCCGCGTCTCTTTTGTTTTAAGCCCCATAAACTCTTTCCCCGCTTCGTCGGTCATTCGCGCGTTTTCATTTATAATCTGCAGGAATGGCAGTTTGTGGTCGATGGCAATCGCTTCGTCGGCCGCATCGTGGTTTGGCGTTACTTTGACCGCCCCCGTTCCGAATTCCATTTCAATCCGCCGATCTTCAATAATCGGGATTTCCCGGTTTTGGATTGGGAGAAAAACAGTTTTCCCAACAAAATTTTTATAGCGCGTGTCTTTTGGGTTTACGGCAACTGCCATGTCGCCCAACATGGTCTCGGGCCTTGTAGTTGCGACGACGATAAATTCCTTAGAATTTTCTAGCGGGTATTTTATGTACCAAAGTTTCCCCTCCTCTTCTTTATATTCAAGTTCCAAATCCGAAAGGGAAGTATGGCAACGCGCGCACCAGTTTATCACACGCTCGCCTTGGTAGATCCAGCCCTTTTTTTGGTAATGCAGGAAAGCGGCTTCGACCGCCTTGGCGTATCCTGGGTCCATAGTGAAGCGGGTTCGCGACCAATCGGCCGAGGCGCCTATTTTTTTCAGTTGGCCCAAGATAATGTTTCCGTATTTTTCCCTCCACTCCCAGACGCGTTCCAAAAATTTCTCGCGCCCCAGATCATGCCTAGTTTTTCCTTCTTTCTTTAACTCCTTCTCGACAACATTTTGCGTGGCGATTCCGGCATGGTCAGTCCCGGGGATCCAAAGCGTTTTATATCCCTCCATTCTTTTTTTGCGTATCAAAATATCCTGGATCGTTGCGTTGAGCGCGTGGCCCATATGCAAAGACCCCGTCACGTTAGGCGGGGGGATGGCAATAGTGAAGGTTTTCTCGCGTTTGCCTGGAAGTTTATCCGGATTAAAAAACCCGGAATCTTCCCATTTTTTATAAATCTCGGGCTCTACCGATTTCGGGTCGTATGGCTTTGAAAATATATTCTCGCTCATTTCCAGATTATGCCAATTTTTCTAGCCTTTTGAAAGCCTTAGATTCCCTGTTGCTTTGATGTTTTTTGAGCGTTTCGTATTTTTAGACCTTGTAAAACGATAGTATGCGGCTGTCGCGATCATTGCGGCGTTGTCTCCGGTAAAACGTTTATCTGGCAAAAGTATATTTGGAAATTTTCTTACAAGTTCTTCGCGCAGTTGATCGTTCGCCGCGACACCTCCCCCAAGAGCTATCGTATGCGGCTTATATTGTTCCGCCGCTTTAACTGTTTTTCTGACAAGTACATCTACGACCGCTTCTTCGAAAGAAGATGCGATGTTTCTCTTGGAAAACTTTTTGTGTTCGCGCAGATAATACAAAACAGAAGTTTTAAGCCCCGAGAAGCTGAAATTTAAATCTTTCGAATGAATCATCGGCCGCGGAAAATTTATCGCACGGGAATTTCCAAATTTCGCGAGTTTAGATATTTCTGGCCCGCCCGGGTACTGAAGCTTCAACATGCGCGCGACTTTGTCGAAAGCTTCGCCCGCGGCGTCGTCCAGCGTTTCTCCCAAAATTTTATATTGCAGGCGCTTTTTTGTAAGTACCAATTCGGTATGCCCTCCGGAAACTATTAATGTCAGCATCGGGTAAATTCCTCCATTTTGAATTTTAAACTTTGATTTTTGCATTAGTGCCGAGTATATGTGTCCCTCCAAATGATTCACCGGAATTAACGCCACCCGCCAGAGGCGGGCAAGCTTTTTTGCAAATTCTATTCCGGTCCAAAGCGCTGGTTCTAGCCCCGGACCGTATGTAACCGCCACCGCATCCAACTTGGAAGCTCGGCTTCCAAGGGGAAGCCGAGCTTCCTTGAGCGCTCTTTTTAATAAAATAGGCAAATTTTTAATATGTTCTAGTTTCGCGAGATTCGGGACGACTCCTCCAAACGGCGCGTGAATTTTTATCTGCGATGCAACTTGATCAGACAATATAGAAAACTCTTCGCCCGCGCGAGTCTTTTTAATCTCCAAAACCGCGATCGCGGTTTCGTCGCAGGACGTCTCTATCGCAAGTATTTTCATATGAAAAGATATTAACGTTTTTATGGAATAAAAAAAAGGAGCGGTGACTTCTATATGATATAGAAGCTCACCGCTCCAGTGGGTTGAATTTAGTGTTACTGTGATGCCAGTTGCTTTGAGAGGAACGATGGCCGATGGCCCCAGCTCTTTTTGGATTCGGCCTCAAT
>MFIQ01000017.1:0-15362 GCA_001778905.1 Candidatus Giovannonibacteria bacterium RIFCSPLOWO2_12_FULL_44_15
CCTAGCCATTTTATCGCATCGCAATCGCAAGAAGAGCTCGCAGAAATTATCGAGAAATTTATGGAAAAGTTATGAAAATTGCATTATTTACCGATACGTTTCCGCCACAGGTAAACGGAGTCGCGAATGTAGTTAAAAGTTCCGCGGAAATTCTTGTCGAAAAAGGGCACGATGTCCGCGTATTCACCGTTTCGTCCGGCAAGGCGAGCAAAGGCCCGTCTCCGGAAAAATTCGGGCTCACGAGAATTTTTTCCATGCCGTTTTTCGGCTACCCCAATGAGCGATTTTCGCTCCCGTTAGGCTGGACGCTCGCGAAAATAAAATCATTCAAACCGGATATAATCCATGTGCATACGCCTTTTGCGGTTGGATGGGAAGCGGTTTTGTCTAAAAAAATTCTCGGGATTCCGCTTGTGGGAACCCACCATACTTTTTTTGACCATTACCTCAAGCATATTTATGCGGATTACGGATGGGCGAAAAAACTCTCTTCCAAATACGTCGCTGCGTTTTATAATCGGTGCGACTTGGTTGTGAGCCCAACGATGACGCTTGCGGACACCCTCGAATCGTACGGAGTTTCCCGCCCCATGGTTGTCGTTCCGAATTCGATTGATACCGATTTTTTTAAGCCAGCCGCGGATAAAAATGAGAAAGAAGAGCTGAAAAAACAGTTTGGTTTTTCGAAAAATGTTTTAGTATATATGGGGCGCGTAAGCTATGAAAAAAGCATCGATGTGGTAATTCGCGCGATGTCCGTAATCGCAGGGAAGTCTACCGACTCCACTCTGGTTATAATAGGAGGCGGACCGGAAAGAGAGAATCTTGAAATTTTAGCGAAACGCATCGGAGTGGAAAAAAATGTGCGCTTTATGGGATTTTTATACGGGCGCGAACTTGCAGCAGCGCTTCGGGCAAGCGACGTTTTTGTAACCGCGAGCAAGAGCGAAAACTTTCCGCTTTCCGTAATTGAAGCGATGGCAAGCGGGCTTCCTGTTGTTGCCGTATCCGCACTTGGACTTTCCGAGATGATAGAAAACGAACGTTCAGGGTTTCTGGTGTCTCCGGATAAGCCGGAGGAAATTGCGGATAGCGTACTAAAACTTTTTAATAATATATTAATCCTGGAAAAATATTCCGCTAAATCCCGCGAATTGTCTTTGAAATATTCAAAACATAATATTGCGCGGATTCACGAAAATAATTATGAAAATCTGCTTATATCTTGAGTTTTACCATTTTTTAGGCGGAATTCTTTTTAAAAAAATAGGAACCGGCCTTCTTTCCTCTTACAGAAACCAGATTCGGGCTCTTAAGTTTCTTAATATACCATATACCGAAAAATGGGCGAGCGACTGCGATATTTTGCAGATAAATACACCTTGGATAAAGTCATTATATTTAATGCGCCTGGCGCGGAGGCAAGGGAAAAAAATAATTATTTGGGCGCACGTGACAGTGGAGGACGCCATGCAGGTTTTCCGTTTTATGCCGCTCGTCGCTCCGGTTTTTAAAAAATATCTTACTTACGCTTACGGCAGGGGGGATATTGTTTTTTGTCCTAGCGAGTACACAAAAACGCTTCTTTTGGCATACGGGCTTCCTCCGGAGAAATTGGTTGTACTTTCAAATGGCGTTGATACGAATCTTTATTGCGCATCGGAAGAAAAAAGAAATTTTATGCGAAGGCAGTATGGAATTGAAGGATTGGCCGTAGGAACCGTCGGGCTTGTGTTGCCGCGAAAAGGAACAGACACGTTTATTTATCTCGCGAAAGAATTTCCAAAAAATAAATTTCTCTGGTTTGGTAAGATATACAGCGGGTTATTGGTAAAGCCCTTGCCTAAAGAATTGCCGCTAAATGCCTTTTTTCCAGGATTTGTCGATGACGCAGTGGCGGCATTTAATGCGCTTGATATATTTATTTTTCCCTCATATGAGGAAAATGAAGGCATGGCCATACTCGAAGCGGCGGCTATCGGCCTTCCGATTGTAGTCCGGGACATCCCTGTCTATGAGGGATGGCTTCGGCACGGGGAAAATTGCCTCAAGGCAAAAAATGACGCGGAATTTAGAAAACATATAGAAATGCTTATAGAAAATAAAGAAATGCGGCTTAAGTTAGGGCAGGGCGCCAAAGCTTTGGCCGAGAGCAAAAGCATTGATATACTTTCCAGAAATGCGGGCGACATCTACAAAAAATTGCTTAATTGGGATATAAAATAAGATATGGCAAGCTGGGCTGAATATAAAGCGCATCTGCGAAATAAGGAATTTTTGATATCTGTGCTTGCGGGATTCCTGCTTTTGATTTTAAGCGTGGTTATAAATTTTTATGCCGGGATATACACAGTCGAGCGCGCGTCAAACTACGTTACGGATATTGTACTTAGCAACACAGAAGTTATGGATGTCGATTGGATTTTTATTTATGGCTCTTTTATATTTTGGCTTTTTGTCGCGGTCCTATGCTTAATGAAGCCGAATCGCGTTCCATTTGCGCTAAAGAGCATTGCGCTATTTGTTCTTATACGCTCGATTTTTATAAGCCTGACACACCTGGGGCCTTTCCCGGACCAGATTTATATAAACCCGGAAAGTATTATAAATAAATTCACTTCAGGCGCGGACCTATTTTTCTCCGCGCACACGGGACTCCCGTTTTTGATGGCGCTTACATTTTGGAATCAAAAAGTCCTAAGAATTTTCTTTTTGACTTCCTCTGTAGTTTTCGGCGCCGTGGTGCTTCTCGGGCATTTGCATTATTCTATAGACGTTTTGTCGGCATTTTTCATAACCTATACGATTTTTCATCTCTCCGAGATTGCGTTTGCAAAAGAAAGAGCCCTATTCTTGAACGGTTTGAATGTTTGAGTTCTTATCTTCGGCTTCTGAAATATCCCTGGCGACGCGGATGGAATCTTGAATGCGGCCTTGCTGCCTCCGGAGAAGTTCTGAATTCACGCCGAGGACGGCCGGGAAGCTCCGGCATTTTTGAGATCATGATGAAAGTCTGTAGCAGGCGTTCGATATCGCGGACAGCCCTTTTCTGGTCAGGAGTGACGAATGAAATCGCGCGCCCAGGTGCGCCCGCGCGGCCAGTGCGTCCGATACGGTGTACATAATCCTCCGGGTTTTCCGGAATGTCGTAGTTAAGTACGAGTTCAATTCCTTTTACATCGATCCCACGGGAAGCGATGTCTGTTGCGACCAATATTCTATGCCCCCCAGTCTTAAATCCTTCAAGGGCAGCTCGGCGTTGGGCGAGAGAGCGGTCCGAATGAATTTCGGCAACGGAATGGCCCATATCCCTGATTTGCTTGCAAACTTTTCTTGCGCCATGCTTAGTGCGGATGAATATTAAAATTGAGCCTCTGTATTCTTCGAGAATTTTTTTCAAAAGGTGTATTTTATCTTCGCGGTCGAGGACGAAAAGTTCTTGGTCAACTTTTTCCGGGGCAGAGCCGGGGCGGGCAATTTCAACCCGGAAGGGGAGCTTCATATATTCGGTCGCAATCCGAACGATGTCGTCCGGCATGGTTGCTGAAAAAAGCATTGTCTGGCGCGCTTTTGGGAGCCGCGAGATTATCCGGCGAATTTGGGGAAGGAATCCCATATCAAGCATGCGATCGGCTTCGTCCAAGACGACTATCGAAACTTTATCAAGTGAAATTGTTTTGCGTTCGAGATGGTCATTGATACGGCCGGGAGTACCTATGATTATATGTGGGTTTTTGGATATCGCGCGCATCTGCTCGTTAAAGGAAGCCCCGCCAATCAAAAGCGCAGTCCGTAGTCCAAGCTCTCGCCCGATTTTATGCAAAGCCTCGTCTACTTGATGCGCGAGTTCGCGGGTGGGAAGGACGACAAGGCCCGAGCCTTTTGCCTGCGCTATCGATTGGATCATCGGGATTCCGAAGGCGAGAGTTTTCCCTGTTCCCGTCTGTGCGATGCCGATAAGATCCTTTCCTTCGAGCGCCGCTGGAATTGCTTTGGCCTGAATCGGAGTAGGCGTATCAAATTTATGTCGAGTCAAAATATCAAGAAGCCTGGGAGCAATACCCAGGCCGGAAAACGATGTTGGTTTTGAGGCGTTAGACATTTATATTAGCTATGTATTCATAATACAATAGAATGGCGAAAAAATCAACTCTGCAGAGAAGTTTCAAAGAATCAGAAAATAAATAGACTGCCGGAACGCGTGTGCGTCCGGCAGTCGGGTTGTTCGGGATTTTTAGGCCTTTTTGGTCCTTAATGTCCCAAGGAGTAAATCCGCGAGGGGGATGACCATATTCAGGTTTGTCCTCGAGTTTCTGTGATGACCCTTGTGATATTCATACACCCATTTATAGAATCTCCCGCGATGTCCCGGAATTTCCACAAGTGGTTTCCAAACCGATTCAAAGTCCGCGTGGTACAACGCGTGTAAGGTTTCATACGTATAGTATGAAAACGATTCCGCGAAGATACCCGAAAGAATGACCGGGACGGTCGAAGCGAGAAAGTATTGAGCTAGTGATAAAAACGGCAGGTCGATCAGGATAAGCACAGGTAAGGCCCAACATGGGAATGTCGATGACTGGATTTGTGATTCATCCAAAATGGCGTACTGGCTTAAGCGGGTGAGAAAGTGGTGCCTCCCATCGTGGGCCTCATAAAAACTTCGCACAGGCCAATGGTCCCGCAGAGGAACGGGCAACGTTCCGTGGAGCACATACTTGTGCAATGCCCATTCGAGGAAAATATTACGGACTACTAATAGCGCCGTAACGGCCGCGATTACGAAAGGGCCTCTGCTCCACTGCGCTATAAATAAGTCTCTCGCCAGAAACCAGAAGGCATAGAGAATGGAAACGAACCAAAAAACAACCCAAGCGTTGGTTTTTCTGATCGTAACTTTGTGGTACATGCGATCACCTCCCAATCTTAAGGAAAATAGTTAAAGACCGTTTAACACAGTATAGCAATAACATTTCAAAACGCACTGGGTTATAATGTGGTTATGATAGACAAGGAAAAAATTTTGGACACCCCAGACCCGGTCTGCGGGCTCAAAATAAACCCCCAAAAGGCAAAATTTTCTTCAAAAATAGGCGAGCAATCTTATTATTTTTGTTCCGGAGAATGCAAAAAGAAGTTCGATCTTGACCCTCACAAATATTCTAACTCCAATGAATATCCACTGGATGAGTGAGTTGACCTAGCGTATAATAAGATTAATGAAAAAAGCCGCTTTTTGGGTAATTGTTTTATGCGCGCTCGCGGGTATCGGGATAATGTCGTACTTAACTTATATACATTATTCCCAATCAAAATCTTTTTGCGATATTTCCCAAGAAGTTTCCTGTGATGTCGTAACGACTAGCATTTATTCGGAGATTTTCGGCATCCCCGTATCTGTCTTGGGGCTTTTGTTTTTCGCGGCTGTTTTATTTTTGGTAATAAAAAGAAGAGATAAGGCTTTTCAGACTTTATTTATAGTAACTCTTTTCGCGCTCATTCCTTCTTTATACCTTTCGCTGACCGAGCTTATTTTTATAAACTCAATCTGCATTTTGTGCGAAACTTCGAAAGTTTTGATGCTTATAATTTTCGGTGCCTCCTTGTGGGCTTCCGGGTTGGATTCTAAAGCGGCATTCCGGATTGGGGTACCTGTGCTCATAGCGGGGCTGGTTGCCGCTGGGGTTACTTATTTTGCTCAGACCGGAACAGTTGTCAAAAAAGATTATTCGACATTTATCCAATGCCTCAATTCAAAAGGAGTCGTTTATTATAAATCCGTCAGATGCAGCACTTGCAGAAGACAGGAGATGGTTTTGGGAGAAGCGTACAAGAAAATTAATTCAGTAGAATGCCACCCCGATGGAGAAAATCCGCAGCCGGAATTGTGTTTGAGCAAAAAAATAAGCAAAACCCCGACGTTCCTTATGGAATCCGGCGGGTTGGAGGTAAAAAGGCTCGAAGGCCTACAGCAAGTCAAAGATTTAGCAGCTTTCACTAATTGCCCGGTAGAATAACATAATGGGACAGGAACTAACTTTAGGGATCATTATTTCGGCGGCGCTGATCGACAGCATCAACCCGTGCGTATTCGGCGTTCTGATTTTTCTCATTGCTTTTATGATGAAGGCGTTTAAGAGCCCCGGAAAAATGCTTCTGGGAGGCTTTCTCTACACCGCTGTCGTTTACGCAACTTATCTCCTGCTCGGGTTCGGCATTTTAAAATTCGCGCTTTCAACCGGGATTTCCTCGACTTTTTACTGGGTTGCCGCGCTGATCGCGATAATAGCCGGATTGTTTGAGATTAAGGATTACTTTTGGTATGGCCAGGGGTTTTCTTTGCAAATGATCCCCGGGGGAGCCGCTCGCATCAAAGCATACACCAATTGGATTTCCAATATGGAGGGGCGCCATCCAGCCCTCCTCTTTCTGACCACGGCCGCGCTTGGAGTATTTGTTGTACTCGTAGAATTGCCTTGTACCGGAGCGCCGTATCTTGCGATTCTCGGATTATTATCCAAGGGAGAGTTTTCCGCCGCAGTACCGCTTATGCTCTTGTACAATCTGATATTTATTTTACCTCTACTAATAATTATCGGCGCCGCATACTTCGGCACGTCGTCTGAAAGGTTGGAGGAGTGGAGAAAAGAACATCGAGGACTCATGCGCTTGGGTATCGGGCTGGCGCTTCTCGCCCTCGGGTTCTACATGATTTACTCGCTAAATCCAGTATTCTAATTATTATTAATTTATTAACATGACGAAGTCACAAAAACTATCTTTATTTCTTCTCAGGGTTTCGATTGGATGGCTTTTTCTTTATGCCGGCTTGTCGAAGCTCATGAAAGGAAATTGGTCAGCTGCCGGTTATCTGAATTCCGCAAAGACTTTCCCCGATCTCTATCACTGGTTTGCGAGTCCGGGCATCCTCCCGGTAATTAATTTCTTGAATGAATACGGGCAGATATTGATTGGAATTTCGCTTATTTTAGGAATATTAGTCCGGTACAGCTCAATTTCCGCAGTTCTGATGATGATCCTTTATTATTTTGCAGTTCTCCAGTTTCCGAAAATCGGAACAACTGCTTATATAGTGGACGAGCATGTTATCTACGCATTGGTGCTGCTTTTGCTTTTCGCGATGCGCACAGGGAAGATATTGGGACTTGAAGGAAAAATTATAAAAATGGAATAGCTATGGAAAATAAAACGACAAATTCTGAAGAACTTTTTACATGTGCGAAATGCGGCAAGAAAAAAAAGAAATCCGAGGGCGTCTTCGTCCTTGAGGGTTCCACTTTTTGCTGCAAAGATTGCTGCGGAGATGCATCCAAGGGGGAGCATAAGGAAAAAGCCGCCGCAGTTTGCGAATTTTGTTAAACCTCGTGGCGGACGAAAAACAGGTTCATCATCATAAAGCGCTGGGGCATCTAGCCCATCAGCCCATTACCGATATTGTTAAATTCAGCGCGACACGACTGGTAAAAGTCCGGTTGCCGTGGCTTTTGGTCGGGCTGGTCGGCGGGATGTTTGCGACACTCATTGTCCGTTTTTTTGAAGGAGCGCTTTTAGAAAAATTAGAGCTCGCATTTTTTATACCCGTCATTGTTTATATGTCTGATGCCGTAGGCACACAGACGGAAACTTTGTTTATCCGCGCGCTCGTGATCGAAAAAATTGACCTCGGAAAATATTTAATTAAAGAAATTCTTGTCGGATTCCTGCTTGGTTCCGCATTAGGAATTCTGCTTTTTGGATATTCAATGTTTGTTTTTAACGATTTCGAAGTCTCAATAATCGTTGGCATTTCGATTTTAGCTGCCTCAACCCTGTCTGTTATTATCGCAACGCTGGTCCCGCTCGTATTGAGGCGCTTTGGCAAAGATCCGGCAATTGGCGCCGGACCTTTCACAACGATAGCTCAGGATATTCTGGCACTATTAATATATTTCGTAGTAGCCGCAATAATAATTTAATAAATATGGCGGATTATTATCAGCTTTCTGTTGAGGATGTATTTAAGGCGACCGGAAGCAATAAGGATGGGCTTTCGGAAGCGGAATACAAAAAGAAATTTCTGGAATATGGGCCAAATGAATTGCCTAAAGAATCGGGCTTTAGGGCTTTGGCTTTTATTTGGGGACAAATAAAAAGCCCACTGGTCTATATTTTGATCATCGCAAGCATCTTGGCTTTTTTCGCTGGCGAGAAACTGGATACGATAATAATTTTAGTTTCCGTAGTAATTAATATTGGCATCGGATTTTACCAAGAATATTCTTCGAGCCAGATTTTAAAAAGGCTTGCGGAGAAAGTCAGGGTCTCCGCTTTGGTTAAAAGAAATGGAGAGATTAAGGAGATTGACTCGGCGATGCTTGTCCCGGGGGATGTCGTAATTATTAAAAGCGGAATGAGGGTTCCCGCTGACGCCAGGCTTATAAAAGCCAAGGATCTTGCAACAAACGAAGCTCTTTTGACTGGGGAATCCTCTTCGGTTAAAAAAAATATCGAAGTAATTTCTCAAAAAACCGGAGTGGCCGATAGGAAAAATATGGTTTTCATGGGGAGTTCCATCGAACGAGGGGAAGGAGAAGCGATTGTAGTCAAAACAGGAAAGGATACGGAGATAGGCGCCATAGCTCTTCTTACAAAAGAATCCGGAGAGGAGATTACACCGTTGCAGGAAAAAATTGGAAGTTTGGGAAAATTTTTGAGTATTTTGGTTGTGATCGCCTCCATAGTTATAATTGTTGTCGGGATTTACGAAAAATTTAATTTTTACCAAATTTTTATCACCGCCGTTGCCGTAGCTGTAGCAGCCATACCAGAAGGCCTTCCCGCGGCTATCGCGGTTGTGCTTGCGGTCGCCAGCAAAAATATTTTCAAAAATAACGGCCTCGTGAAAAAATTATTGGCGGCGGAAACCTTGGGATCCGTTTCTATATTACTGACCGATAAGACGGGAACTTTAACGGAAGGGCGGATGAAAGTTGAGAAAATAATTGCAAAGGATGAAGGCTCGATGCTAAGCGCTCTGGCTCTCGCCAACGAAGCGATAATAGAAAATGATAATGGAAAGATTGCGGTTAAGGGCGAGGCGACAGATAGAGCGAAGCTTGAAATATTTTTGGAAAAAGGATTAGATCTTAAAAAAATTCTCGAAGTTTTTCCCAGGGTGAATTTCCTGCCATTTGATTCCGCTAGAAAAATAATTGCCTCGTTTCATACAGCAAAGAATACGCATGGAGAGGCGGTTCAGGTTTTTATAACAGGGGAACCGGAGTTCATTTTGGAAAAATCAATCAATTTTTCCGATAAAAAAGATGTTTTGCTCGAATGCGAAAATTTAGCACGAAAAGGATTTAGGGTTATCGCGGCGGCAGAAGAGGCTTTGCCAATATCCTCGAGTGATATTTCGAAAAAAAGCGAGGTCGAACTTTTTAACTTAGTTAAGCACCCTACTTTTTTGGGTCTCGCGGTAATTAGTGATCCGATAAGGGCGGATGTTAAGGAGACGGTTCGGGAAGTTCGCTCTGCTGGTATAAAAATCATTATGCTTACCGGGGACCATAAGCTTACTGCGCGAACAATCGGGCAGGAGTTGGGATTTAGCGCGGAGAATATTATGGAAGGATCCGAACTTGAGAATATTTCAGGACGTGACATGTTTTCAAGAATTAAAGATGTCGAAATTTTTGCACGAGTTGATCCAAAACATAAAATACTGATAGCGAAAGCTTGGAAAGAAAAAGGAGAAGCAGTCGCGATGACCGGGGACGGCATCAACGACGCCCCCGCTTTGAAGTACGCAGATATCGGGATTGCGCTAAATTCCGGCACGGATGTCACAAAAGAAGCATCCGATTTAGTCTTGATTGATGACGGCTTAAGCACAATTGCGCAAGCGATTAAATATGGGAGAACCGCTTTTGATAATATAAAAAAAGTTGTTATCTATCTCCTTGCGTCGAGCTTTACGGAAATCACTTTGGTTTTGGGCTCGCTGATTTTGAGAGTGCCTTTGCCGATGACCGCGGTGCAGATTTTGTGGACGAACATTGTTCAAGACGGTTTTCCGAATTTCGCTCTTGCGTTTGAAAAAGGAGAGGACGGAATAATGCGGCGTAAGCCCATGAGGAGGACGGATCCTATCTTGGACAAAAAGGCTCGAATGCTTTCGTTTAGTTTTGCTGCCATGACTGACATAATTTTACTTTCTATTTTTTATTATTTCCTTGAGGAAACATCGTTTCCGATCGAATATATCAGAACGATAATTTTTACTGCTCTTGGAACTTCATCCTTGTTCTATATTTTTTCCATAAAATCTCTCAACACACCGATCTACAAAACAAATCTATTTGACAATAATTATCTTCTTTTTGCGGTTGGGATCGGGTTTGTAATGATGACTTCAGCTGTTTATATTCCGGCCCTGAATACAATTTTAAAGACGGCGCCCCTCCATCCCGTACACGTTATGCTGATTCTAGCGCTGGGCATATTCAAAATCATCCTGATGGAATTAATGAAATGGTTCTATAACAGGAAGACCGCTTAGTTTATAATTTCAAGATGCGTATCATTGGACATCTTGATATGGATGCGTTTTTCGCGGCGGTTGAGGAGAGGGACCATAAGTGGCTCCAAGGAAAACCGGTTATTGTCGGCGCGGATCCGAAAGACGGAGCGGGGCGTGGCGTTGTCTCCACCGCCAATTACAAGGCACGGGAATATGGAGTGTGCTCCGCTTTGCCTATATCGCGCGCATGGAAATTATGCGAGGAAGCGAGAAAAAATGGAAAGGCAAAGTGTTTTTTTCTCGCTGGAAATTTTAGGAAATATGAAGAGGTTTCCGGAAAAATAATGGAAATTTTAAGAAGCTACTCGGATTTAGTGGAGGAGGCGAGTGTGGACGAGGCATATTTTGATTTAAGCGTGGAGGGGTCTTTTGAAATGGCAGAGTTGATCGCGAAGAAAATAAAAGAGGAAGTATTTGGAAAAGAGATGCTGTCTTGTTCTATTGGAATTGGGCCGAATAAGCTTATCGCGAAAATCGCGTCGGATTTCAAAAAGCCGGACGGGCTTACAGTTATCAAAGAAGAGGATGCCGAAAAATTTCTTGAACCGATGCCGATCAGAAAAATTCCCGGCATCGGCCCCAAGACAGAGGCTATATTTTCAAAAAAAGGAGTCAAGACAGTTTTGGATTTAAAAAAACTTTCCCAGAACGAACTCCCGCATTTTTATGATAAAATCCGCGGAAAGGATGAAGCTATTCTAATTCAAGAATATGATGCGAAATCCATAAGCGAGGAAAATACTTTTGGGACTGATGTGCGCGATCCGGTCTTGCTTTTGGAAACATTAAAAGATTTAGCCGAGCAAGTTTACAGGAGATTTCATGCGTCAAAATATAAATCATTCAGGACTGTTTCTATAAAAATCCGCTTTGAGAATTTCCTAACAAAAACTCGGGCGCATACTTTAGCGAAGCAGGCCTCGAATAAAAAAATATTGGAAAGGGAAGCGATGAAACTTTTCCTGCCTTTTCTCGATAGCCGAGAGAATCCGAGAAAATGGAAAATAAGGCTTTTGGGGGTTAAGATAGAGAAACTAACATGAGAAAACAATTAATCTTGGTTTTAGTTTTAATAATTCTTTTTGCTGGAGGATATTACGCGTGGGAATTTATACGAGGTGCGCTTCCTGCAATATCCAAGCCAAGCGAAGATATTTCTAATGTGATAAAGGATATCCCCCAAAATTCGACCGATTTTCCGCTGAAATTACCGGACAGTTTTTCGATTTCCATTTTTGCCAAGGATTTGGGTGCCCCACGTGTGATGGCATATGATCCGGCAGGGAATATACTCGTCAGCATTCCATCGAAAGGGGAGGTTGTTGCATTGCTCCCGGATAAAAACGGCGACGGAATGTCCGATGAAACAAGAACCGTAATATCTGCGCTTAAAAAGCCCCACGGCATTGCTTTTAAGTGCCCCGAGACTGGGTTATGCAAAATTTATATTGCCGAGACGGATAAAGTCGTTATGTATGATTACGACGATAAAAATCTAAAATTAAAAAACGCAAAAAATATCGTTGACCTGCCTTCCACAGGCGGGCATACGACAAGAACCCTGATGTTCCTTCCTTATCCGAACGACAATAAGCTTTTAATCTCCGTGGGTTCTTCTTGCAATGTTTGCGATGAGAAAGATTGGAGAAGAGCCAAGATATTGGTTGTGAATGCGGACGGCTCGAATCTCCAGACTTACGCGAGAGGGCTTCGAAATTCGGTTTTTATGGCAATTCATCCCGTGGATGGCAAAATCTGGGCGACGGAGATGGGCCGGGATTTGCTTGGAGATAATCTACCGCCTGACGAAATAAATATTATAGAAGAGGAGAACAACTACGGCTGGCCGATATGTTACGGCAAAAATATCCACGACACCAATTTTGACAATAATATTTATATAAGAAATCCCTGCGAGGAGCCATTTGAAACGGAAAGTTACATAGATATCCCTGCGCATTCCGCGCCATTGGGAATGGCGTTTTTCCCGGAAGAAGGATGGCCCGAGAATTATTGGTTCAATCTTTTGGTCGCGTACCACGGTTCATGGAACCGCACGGAGCCAACCGGATATAAAATTGTTAGATATATTTTGGATGCCAATGGAAAATATATTGGGGAAGAGGATTTTATAACGGGGTGGTTGGATGGAAATAAGGCTTTGGGCAGGCCAGTGGATATCATAATCCATCCCGGAGGGACGATATTTATCTCGGATGATAAGGCTGGCGTAATTTATCGGGTAACTTATAATAAAGAAGTACGATGAAAAGCGCGATTATAATTATCTTGGTGCTAATTATCCTTGGAGGGGCTGGATGGTATTACTGGGATACTAATACAATAGCCATGCCGGAGGCAGGCCCAAAGGCTAATACTTTCGAAGAATGCGTCAAAGCAGGTTATTCAGTTACGGAGAGTTATCCGCGTCAGTGTAAGACTTCGGATGGAAAAACTTTTGTGGAAAATATCGGAAACGCTTTAGAAAAGGAGAACTTAATCAGATTAGCCTCCCCTCGTCCGAACAATATTGTGACGAGCCCGTTATTAATTGAAGGAGAAGCTCGGGGAACTTGGTATTTTGAAGCGTCTTTTCCGGTAAGCCTTTATGATGCGAACGGCAAACTTTTGGCGCGAACTCCTGCGCAAGCTGAAGGAGAATGGATGACGGAAAATTTTGTTCCGTTCAAGGCGGGGTTAAAATTCAATCCGCCGACAACAGATACGGGATTTTTAATTTTAGAGAAGGACAATCCCTCTGGGTTACCGGAGCATGCGGATGAGTTAAAAATACCGGTTAGATTTCGTTAATATGCCTCCCGATCTCAAGAAAGAAGTCAGAGAGAAAACTTTCGGATATATTTTGGCGGCTCTGGGGTTGGTTGCCGGTTTGGCCTGGAACGAGGCGATTAAATCTTTGATTGAGTATTTTCTCCCTGCGTCCCAAAACGGCCTCTGGGCGAAATTTATCTACGCGATTTTGATAACCGTCGTCATTGTTTTAATCTCGAACTATTTAATGAGACTCTCAGAGAAAACCAATAATTTGCAATAATAAAGATTTTGTGGCATATTTACATTGAATGAAAGTTCCCGGAAAGGAGGTGGGGTGAATGAATCGGGAAGAAGTACAGCGTAGAGTTGTCAGCGTTGTCGCGCACATTTTGGGTATAGAGGAAGTCGATACAGGCGCTAACCTTGAGAAAGATTTGGGTGCAGATTCTCTCAATCGCTTGGAAACTATTACTGCACTCGAGGCGATTTATCCTGACGTCGATTTCGACGAGGTGTTCCTCTATAATCTAAGCACCGTCGACGCTTTGACTGATCACATCTGCGACAGCGAATCGAAAGCGGCATAATCGGAGGAATCCGCTATGCCATCGGGTCCGGGGGACGCATGTTCTCCGGATCTTTTTTATTTGCTAGATTTAGCTTATGAAAATGCTTGGCAGAAAATTTTTTGAGCGGGACACTATTTTGGTGGCAAGAGAACTTTTGGGTAAAAAAATTGTCAGAGTTTATCGCGGGAAAAGGATAGAGGGGATTATTATGGAAACGGAGGCGTATCGCGGGCTGGATGACAAAGCTTCGCATGCTTCGCGCGGGAAAACGGAGCGGACGAGCATCATGTTCGACCACGCGGGGACGATTTATGTATATTTGATTTACGGGATGTATTACTGCCTGAATATTGTAACCGAGAAAAAAGAATATCCAGCCGCAGTACTTATCAGGGGAATTAAGGCAGGCGAGAGAGAAATTAATGGCCCTGGGAGGGTGTGCAAATTTTTGAAAATTGATAAAAAACTTAACGAAAAGTCTCTTTCAAGAAAAAACGGTATATGGATTGAGGAAGGAATAAAAATAAGTCAGAAGAAAATAAAAAAAGCGCCGCGCATCGGCGTAGATTATGCCGGCCGGCACTGGGCTGGAAAACTCTGGAGATTTTATATCAAAAGTGCTAGGGTATAAAAAAGTAACTTGAGGGGGGGTTTAGAATGAACGTTACCAATTTAGCAGGAACGTTAATGGTCATTTTGTCTCTCGCATCCTGCGTGCACGCACCTTTAAATAAGGATATCGCCGAGGCAAATGCCTTGTTTGAATATCTGGATAAGGAATTAGGCAAAAGTTTCGGCATTTTCTTGCGAGGAGAGAGATTGAATTTTCTTGTCATACGGGATGGCGGACAATGGATAAATATCTACCCTACTTTGCGGGAGAAAGCGCTTTCGCTCGACGAAGAGGCGACTATACAATTCGCCGTTTCAAGAAAGACGGTTGAGAAAAGAAAAGCTAGGTGCGGAGCGAGCGGCGGATATGTTTTGAGGTGCGATGCGGCTGAGGATGGCGAATATATCGCGGCGGACAAAGTTTTTGATCTCCTCGGGCTTCTAAAGAGAGCGAAAAAATCTTGGGAAACTCTAAAGCTACTGGGGCAAGAAATTTAATAAGAAAGGCTCGGACTCTACATCCGCGGCCTTTTTTAATTCCTAAAAATCTATTTATTCAACTGTTTATAAACTTTTCCGGTGTGCTTGATGCCTTTCTCGAGTACGTCAGCACCCTCGTCCCAGGAAGCTGGGCAGACTTTGCCGGGGTGCTCCTCGGCGAATTTAATGGCTCTTAGCATTCGGACGATCTCTCCCGCGGAGCGGCCGATCGGATCGGCGACGATATACGACGCGCGCAAGATTCCCTCCGGATTGATTATGAAGCATGCGCGTTGAGCCATGCCAGTTTCCTCATCGTAGATTCCGAGCTCTCTCGAGAATTT
>MFIQ01000017.1:15393-33932 GCA_001778905.1 Candidatus Giovannonibacteria bacterium RIFCSPLOWO2_12_FULL_44_15
TGTAGACGGTATCAGTAGAGACGGATACGACCTCCGCCTTTAGTTTTTCAAAATCCGCCTCCCTTCGGTGCATATCCAAAAGCTCTGTCGGGCAGACGAAGGTAAAATCCGCGGGGTAGAAAAATAAGACGAGCCAATGCCCGCGAAAATCTTCGTTTGTAATTTTTTCCACCTCATCCCGCTTAGGGTTATAGGTCTCGAGCGAAAAATGAGGAAACTTTTTGTCTACTTGGAACATAGTGGTATTATAATCTAATGATGAAAAATGTAGCAATCTTTCTCCTTCTCGTAATAATAGCCGGCGGCGCGTGGTTTTTGTCCAGAAATCCTGAAAAGGAAGAATATACAAAAGAAACTGTCCAAACCACATCACCCTCAAGCCAGGAACGAAAGCTGCCGGCGGGCTTTTCAAGTCAGGGCTTAAAGGAAAAAGAACTGGATACGAATAACGACGGCAAAAAAGAACTTTTGTTAACTAGCCTTGACTCTTCAGGTCCGCATGCGGTTTTGGTGGATATACTTGATAATGCCAAGCCGCTTTCCAATATTTTTAATTTTCCGCAAGGAGGATTTTCTGAAGAGTTTTCATTCAAGTCCGGGGAGGCTCCGGAGATTGACCAAACCATGGATTTAAACACCAACGGAAGGGAGGAATTGGTTTTTGATCTCAAGGATTATGGGGCTTATACAACGACGTACGGAGTTGTAATATTTTCCGCGGGGAAATTCGATTGGCTGATGCTCGAAGAAAAGGATGGCGAGAGCCGCCCAGCTATTTTCCGCGACGGGGCTTCGGTTAGGAACGCGAATGTCTTTAAAATACTTCCTGAAGAGAAGGCTTTGGCGGAAGTTTCCGGGGCGAGCGACAACGATGGAAATTGGACGTGGGAAGTCTCGGCATATAAATGGAACGGCACGAAATATGTCTACGATGCAACGCTTTCCGCAAAAATCAAATCCGAACAACCCAAAAAAATTGTAAATGGCCAACCGGTGTTTTAGTTTTGACTTCCTGATTCGATAGTGCTAAAAATATCTCAAAGAAAAGGAGGATCCAAAAATGACCAGTACCTTAACCGTCGTAGGTAAGCGAGGCAAGTGCACTATAAATGTTGGTAAAAATGATCTGGAATTACTTCCGTTGCTAGAAGTAATTTACACGGATCTTTGGGATAGAGCGCACTCTCACCGTCGGTCTGAATGGAGCAGCGAACCCTTTTTGCCAAATCTAAAAGGCTGGCTGGCTGAAATTTGCGGTAGTCTAAAAGGTTTTGTGGTTGTAAAAGGGGAACAACCGGAGCGCGCAATCAATTTCCTTGTTAGGCACGGGATTATTCGCATAAAACTTGTTGAAGAAGAAGTGCTTGGCAATAAAGTGACTTTTCTGTGTATCAACGCATTTAATATGCCCGTCATCGAGGAATGGGAATTATGATGAGCTATTTGATCACGGGTTTTAATGAAGCCGAGACGTATGCATGTGCGTCTCGGCTTTAAATTTTTTTAGGCTGGGAAATGCGCTAGAATAGATTATGCAAAAAGATCCGATTAGCTTGGTTGTCTTTGGGGCGACGGGGGATTTGATGGCGCGCAAAATCTTGCCATCGCTTTTCTATTTGTATAAGGAGAAAAAACTTCCTAGGGGCTTCAGGGTTATCGGTGTTTCCAGAAGGGATATTTCTGAGGAAGGCTTTCGGGGAAAAATGCGCGATGCGGCAGGTAAATTTGATGAAATTGCTAAAGATAAAAGACTCGCGGGATTTTTAAAGCTTTTTTATTTCGTTAAGGGGTATTTCAGGGACAGATATACTTATGAGGATTTAAAAAGAGTTTTGGAGGGACACGACCATAAGATATTTTTTTATCTAGCAGTTGCACCGAAATTCTATAAACACGTTTTGGAGAATATGCAAAAAGCGGGGCTTATTCATCAAAATATGTTTCTTCTTGTCGAAAAACCAATTGGTTTAGATTTGACAGATGCTAGAGAAATCGAAAAACTTTTCGCAAAATATTTCAAAGAGGAGCAGATTTACCGCATTGATCACTATCTTGCCAAAAGCGGGATGGACGAATTATTCGATTTCAGATTCAGGAAAAAATTTCTCGAAGATATTTGGACGCGCGAATATATCTCTTCGATCGAACTTAAATTATGGGAGAAAAAAGACGTTGGGACGAGAGGGGAATTTTACGAAGGCGTAGGTGCACTTCGCGATGTCGGACAAAACCATATGCTCGCCATGCTGGCATATGTGGCGATGAATCGCCCGAAAGCATTTCACGGCGAGGCGGTCAGGAAAGCGCGAGCGGAATTATTGCGTACCCTTAAAATTTATAATATTCGCCAAGCCAAACATTTTGCTTATCGCGCCCAATATGAGGGGTATCGCGAAACCAAAGGAGTTAAACGAAATTCCAAAGTTGAGACATTCTTTCGCGTGACGGCATTTTTGCGGCTTGGCAAATTAAAAGGAGTGCCGATTACCATCGAGTCGGGGAAAGCTATGCCAGAAAATTGTAAAGAATTTGTAGTCAATTTTAAAGACAGAAAGCAAATTATTTTTCCAATCGAGACTCATGCGGTTAAATATCAGTACGTTGAGGAATACAAAAAAATCCTCGCATACGCGTTTGCCGAGGACGATTCAATCTTTCTTGGGCGCGATGAGGTGCTCGAATCGTGGAAATTTGTCGACTCAATTGTACTCGCATTCAAAAAAAATCTTGTTCCGCTAAAATTTTACGAGCCAGACCATTATCCCAAAATATGAAAAAAGAGATTGCCATAATTGGTTTGGGAAAAATGGGAGGGAATATGGCATTGCGCTTGCGAGAGCGCCGATGGAAGATTTTAGGATTAGATAAGGGGGACGATTTCTCTAGATTGAGAAAGCTGCCGATTCCACGCGTGATTATTCTTTCAATCCCACATCAGGCGGTTGATTCTCTCGTGGAAAATATAATCCAATTTCTGGAGAAGGGTGATATTTTAGTGGATGCGGGGAATTCTTTTTATCGAGATACGATCAGGCGGGCAAAAGATTTTTCGCGAGGGGGCATCAAATTTATTGATGCGGGAGTTTCCGGGGGGCCTGACGGCGCGAGAAGAGGAGCATCTTTGATGATCGGGGGAGACAAGAAAACTTTTAATTTTTTAAAACCGCTTTTTAGGGATCTCGCAACCAAAAAAGGGATGCAATTTTTCCAGGGCGCGGGAGCCGGGCATTTTGTGAAGATGGTCCATAACGGGATCGAATATGGGATGATGCAGTCTTTGGCGGAAGGGTTCGCAATTCTAAAAAAATCCGAATATAAGATAGATCTTAAGAATGCGGCGGAGATTTACAATAATGGAAGCGTTATAGAATCCCGGCTTGTTGGATGGATTCTCCGCGCATTCGAAAAGCATGGGCAGGATCTAAAAAAGGTTTCGTGGAAAGTCGGAGCTACGGGAGAAGGTGAATGGACGGTAAAAACAGCTAAGGAATTTAAGATTAGCGCTAAAGTTTTGGAAGAAGCTTTGAAATTTAGGAAAAAATCGCAAAAAAATCCTGATTGGACTGGGAAACTATTATCCGCATTGCGGGGCGAATTTGGAGGACACAGTGTGAAGTGAATAAATTGTTCATAATATCTAAGTAACATCTGGAAAAATCCAAACGAAGGGTCCTGCGTTCTGCAGGATCCCTTTTTTTATTTCCGGGATTTCTGCTATAACTTTCACATGGGAAAACTTTATGTAATTGCGACTCCTATCGGAAATTTGAAAGATATTACACTTCGAGCGCTCGAAGTTTTAAAAAGCGTGGATGTTATTTTAGCCGAGGACACTAGGGTTACGAGAAAACTTTTATCGCATTATGGAGTATCAAAGCAGGTTTTAAGATATGTACACGGGAAAAATTACGGATTCTACAAAAATATTGCTCTAGTTACGGATGCGGGAACGCCCGCAATTTCCGATCCAGGAACAAATTTAATCCATGATTTATACGAAAAAGGCTTCGAAATTGTTTCTGTCCCTGGCCCCTCGGCGCTTACCGCCGCGATTTCCGTAAGTGATATAAATCTTTCGGATTTCCTGTTTCTTGGTTTTCCACCCGCAAAGAAGGGAAGGAATAAATTTTTTGAGAAAGTTGCCTTGAATGAATTCCCCGTTATATTATTTGAATCTCCGCATCGCTTTCTTAAAACTATGCGAGAACTTTATAATGCCGCCGGGGATAAATACATAAATATAGGGAGGGAGCTCACGAAAGTTTACGAAGAGGTATTTCGAGGGGATCTTTCGCAGGCGATTTTAAAATATGAAAAAGAAGGCGTTAGAGGGGAATTCGTGATAATCTTAAAGCCGTAGCGATGCACAGATTTTTTATTGAAGAGAATATCGGCGAGAGTTCCAAATTCAAGCTTCCGGAAGATATTTTGCGGCAAATAAAGAACATTCTTAAAATCAAACGCGGGGAGAAAATTACTATATTTGATGCAACCGGATTCGACTTTATTTCCGAGTATTCAGGAGAGGATTACGTTTCTATTGTGGAAAAATTACCAAATAGGCGCGAACCGGAGCGGCATATATTTTTATTTCAGTCAATTTTAAAGAAAGACAAAATGGAATGGATTTTTCAGAAAGGGACAGAGGCCGGGGTTTACGAATTTGTGCCCGTCTTATCTTCCCGTTCGGTTAAGAAAGATTTTAATTTATTGCGCGCCCAGAAGATTATAAAAGAAGCAGCCGAACAATCCGGGAGGGGGCGCATTCCTGGGATCCGGGAAATTATGGATTTTGGCGAAGCTCTAGAATTTGTTCAGAAAGAACGGGTAACGGGAATAATAGCTGATCCCAATTCAAAGAAGCAATTGCTCGAGGCCATGCGCGAACCTAAGATTGGTATTTTTATAGGGCCGGAAGGAGGTTTTACGGAAAAAGAGATTGCGGAAGCGAAGGAATGCGGGTTTAAGGCATATTCCCTCGGCCGGCTAAATTTGCGTTCGGAGTCTGCGGCCCTCGTCGCATCTTGGCTTATGGCTCAGTAACGCACAGCATTCGGCAGTTGGATGATTTATAATTATCTATATGTTCGAAAGAGAGTATTTTGCTATTGGAAAAAGAAGGATCGGGTCACTGGAAGCCATTTTTCTAATTGGCATTATCGCGGGGTTTGTTGGTGCGATTATAAAAATCGAAAGCGATGCAATAGATTTTTCGGGAGGTGAGGCTGCTATGGCGGGTTTGTTTCCGAGATCGGCTTCCCGCGCGCCCTCGGGGGGAACGGAAGAGAGCTCCGTAATTTCCACGGTTGATATAGAAGCTCCGGAGGTAGTTATAAAACAGATTTCTGGCGGGTATGTATCGGCGGAATCTTCGGACAATATCGGGGTTACGCAAATAGACATTTTTGAGGATGAATCATTAAAAATTTCATGTTTTGACGAAGCCTTTTGCGCGTATAAGCCTTCTTCCGACTCGCGCGATATTTCCGCTAAAGCCTACGATGCCGCCGGAAACTTCGGAACTGCAGAGATCTCACTCGCCAGATGATAATTTCATTTTGTTGACATAATTTTTTCCTTCTGATATCTTAAGTAAAGCCGTAGAGACGAGGCGCAATAGGTAAGCCCTCGCGAGGTATAAGCGGCTTTTAGGCCGTTTTTTTATGCCTATAACCAGAGAAAAAAAAGAGACAATAATTACTGATTTAAAAAAGCTTTTTGAGAAGGCGAGTATTTTGGTATTTGTGAATTTTCATGGGCTATCCGTTCCAAAGGAGCGGAAATTGCGCGGACAACTTAGGGGCGCGGATATTAAATATAAAGTCGCAAAAAAGACTTTGTTAAAAAAGGCGTTGGAGGCAGCTGGGTTCTCGGACGTTCCGAAATTGGAAGGGGAGATTGGAATTGTTTCAGGGTATAGCGAAGTTACGGAGCCGCCGGCACTGATTACTAAATTCATAAAAGTGGAAAAGGAAGGGCTCAAGATAATCGGCGGAATTTATGAATCAAAATACGTCGGAGCGGATATTATAAAACAACTCGGAGCTATTCCTTCGAGAGAAGTATTGCTGACACAGGTAGCGTTTATTTTATCCCAGCCAGTCGCAAGTTTAGCAAGGGCATTAAAAGAGGTCGAGAAGATTAAAATTTAAGATTAAAATAAAATGGCAAATTTAGATCAAATAGTAGAAGAAGTCTCGAAGCTGACGGCGCTCGAACTTTCCGATCTTGTCAAAAAGATTGAAGAGAAGTTTGGAGTTTCGGCTGCGATGCCGGTTATGGCTGCGGGCTCAGCTGGCGGAGCGGGAGCAGAAGCTGCGGAGGAGAAATCCACCTTCAATGTCGAGCTTAAAAGCGCCGGAGCGCAGAAAATTGCGGTAATTAAAGTAATCCGCGAAGTTTTGGGCCTTGGGCTTGCCGAGGCAAAGGGAGTAGCAGACGCCGCGCCAAAAATCGTCAAAGAAGGTTTGGACAAGACAGCTGCAGCCGAACTTAAAGCAAAATTGGAGGCGGCCGGAGCGGTTGTTGAACTGAAGTAATAAAAGATACATTATATAGGAGCTATGGCGGACGATTTAGGAAAGCTTTTTGACTCTTCTGGACGGGTAAAAATTATTCGCTTTTTCCTAATGAACCCAGGCGGGGTTTTTAGTTTGAGCCAAATAACTAAATCCGCCAAAGTTTCTAAAGAAAAAGCGCGACAGGAACTGAATTTATTGAAAGATATAAATTTCGTAAAAAAGGGGAGAAGTGGCAAAGAAAAAGTCTATCAATTAAATAATCTATTTCAGTATAATCGCGCGCTAAAGCATCTGACGATTGAATCTGTCCCGGTGTCGCGCGATTTACTCTTGAAGCGTTTTAGAGAACTTGGAAGAGGGCTAAAATTTGTGGCGCTTTCCGGAATATTTTCCGGTCTATCGGACGGAGGCCCCGACATTTTAATCGTCGGGGATAATATCAGAAAAAGCAGGCTTGATAAAATTTTAAGTAAGACGGAATCGGAACTCGGCCGAGAAATCAAATACGTGCTTTTCGACACAAAAGAATTTAAATACCGTCACAGCATGTATGATAAATTCGTTATGGATGTTTTGGACGGCGAGCACGATGTTTTAATGGATAGTTTGCGTCCTTAGCTCAGTGGTAGAGCGTTCCGTTCACATCAGAGAGGCCGCAGGTCCGATCCCTGCAGGACGCACCATGTAGGGAAAATATGCTATAATCAAAAGTAAACCGATAAAAACTGCAAAACCTGCCTGTTGGTAGGCATGGAACCCGTTAAAAACATCGGCTCGAACCATATTTTGTAGAAGCAGAAAAGAAAAATTTTAATCATTTGATTTAGGAGTGAGAAATGGCCTGAAATAAGGGCTTTTTTGTTGGTTTTAATTTGACTTGACAGATAGGTTCATATATGCTACATTCTAGGTACACGCTGGAGTTGTCGGGTTGTCCGATAATTCTGTAGCGTGAGCACTTTTCAAGGAGGCATCCCATGGAGCAGACCTACCAGGCGTACGAGACTCTCCCGGGAACACACGTGATGATCGGAGGAGCATACGGAACCCGGGGCGCTGAAAACCCCGAGTCTCGCATGATCCTGAACCTGAAGGTTGTGCCCTGCCGTTCCGGCGGTGGCGACCCGACAGGTCCGGAGATGGATATCTCCGTCGGCATCACGATCCAGCAGGCCGCGTGGATCGTCCAGGAGTTCTTCGGGGACTTGACGTGTCATCCCCGAGAGAACATCTGGAAGACCTTCCTCAAACGTATGATGAGGAAGCGCTGGGCCACCATGACCACGCCAGTTGCGAAATTCCCGATGGAGGGGAGCAACTGGTTCGAGGCCATGAAGTACCCGGAGATCCCGTAGATCTCTAAAGGCTCATGAGCGACCGCCTATGAGTGTCGCTCACAACCGCCGTACTTGGTTCAATCCGAGTACGGCGTTTTCTTTTTCATAATTCAAAGAACAAAGAATTTTCCGCCAAAGAAAAACTTGAAATTGTCATCAGTGCGGCGGAGCCGCGAATTACGCGGGGATTTCCTCGCCACCAAGGGCGGCGAAATTGGTTCGGACTATCTTAAGAATACTGCACCAGAGTCTCACTTTTAATTTTTCTCCCGAAGTTTTTTATTGATATCCAAGACGCGCTGGAGAAGTTCGGGTTCATGGCCTTTTTTGCGCGCGAGTACTACTATCGCGTTGACGTCTTTCGGAAGGCATTTCCCGGCGAAACCGCGACTCCCCGGATAAATTAAGGTTGTGGAACGCCCGACTCGGCCGTCGAGAAGCCAAAGTTCCCGCAGTTCTTGATAGTCTACCCCTAGTTTTTGAGCTATGTCGTAGAATTCGTCGCAGAATATTTTTTTGGTCGCGATAAACGAATTTTCCATGTATTTGACGAGCTCGGCTGTTGTGCTGTCTGTTTTGGCGTAAGTCGGCGCCCATCCGGAGACTTTCTGCCAAATGTTTATCCATTCTCTGGTAACGTCTTTCGGCCCGCCGAAGATATGGAAAGAATGCTTTTTCATGTCCGTCGGGTGAGGCATATTTTTCCAATATGGGATTTCATATTTACCTTCGCCGAGATATTCTGGACTGAATGCGATTTTCTTTTTAGTTTTTCTCGCGAGCGCAGCGGTTGTGCCCGGGGCTACCGTGGATTTTATTAGATAAAAGTCGTGCTTGGACTTTGAGATAATATTCTCAACGATAGAGATATCGCAAGCTCCTTCCGAAGACATAGGCGTCGGCACGCAAATTACGGCATATTTTGTTTTCTTGAGCCGTCTTTTTTCGTTTGTGATGCCTGGCGCTTTGACATTTGGGTCGAAAATCTGAATTGCGTAATGGTCACGCAGGAAATTCCACACGCCCCTCCCAACATACCCGAAACCGTAAATCGTTATATCCATATATTATCTAACTATTGCACAAATTATTTGGTTTTGAATAGAGAAAGTTCTGCGTCCCCTTCTTTTATTTTAAAAGATATAATTAAAATATGTCCTGGATTTCTTTTGCGGTATTTGGATATTTTCTCGGGGCTATCTCCGTTTTGGGAGATAAGATAATTCTCAAAAAAATCCTGCCTCATCCATCTAGCTACGCATTCTGGCAGGGGATTTTGAGCCTAGGTGCGGTCATATTTATACCTTTCGGTTTCTCGCTTATCCCCACGGAGAAAATTTTCGTAAGTTTTCTGGCCGGAGCCTTCTGGCTTTATGGGTTATTTTTCTTTTTTACCGCGCTTCGCAAAGCCGACGCGTCGAACGTTTTACCGGTTGTCCTCAGCCTTACCGCTATCCTCATTTTCATGATGGAAGCGGTTTTTTTGGGGCATCAATTTAGCCGTACGGATTTATTGGCCGGAGTTTTGCTGGTGTGTGGAAGCGTTGCGCTTTCTTTGGAGCATAGATGGGGGCATAGGCGGAAGATCCGCGGATTTATTATTCCAGCGGTCGCGACAGCTTTTCTTTTTGCTTTCTCCACATTTTTAATGAAGTATCTTTTCGGCACGGAAAGCTTTTTCAATGTTTTTATTTGGTCCAGGGGTGGTCTTTTTTTGGCTGGGCTTTCATTCGTGCTCTCTCCGGATTTTAGGAGCGAAATTGTCGCTGGCTCTAAATCATTAAAGCGTCCGCGGGCATCCACATCCGTCGTTATAAATAAAATATTCGGCGCGTCGGGCGCACTATCTATATTCTTTGCGATCTCGCGCGGACCGGCCGCGTTGGTCAACGCGCTTCAGGGGTTAGAGTACGCGTTTTTATTCGCCATAGGAGCGCTTTTGTCGTTATGGGTTCCCACATTAATAAATGAATCTTTGAGTCCGAAGGCAATTATGCAAAAGATATTCGGCATGATTATGGTATCCTTGGGCCTTTTTGTCCTATATTTTTATGGAAAGTAAACACGGAATATTTTTTCGGAGATTTATAAAAGCGCTCTTAGTTCTTCTTTTGCTCGCTGTCTTAGCCGTCGCATGGGGACTTTTGGGTTCACCGATTTTGAAGACGCGTATTTTTGGGGCGACTTACTCTGCTCCATTTGCCGAAAAATTCGGGATGGATTCAAAAGAAGTATATCTTACGATTTTAGATGATCTAAAAGTAAAGAATATTAGGCTTCCGGTATATTGGGATCTTATTGAAAAAAAAGAAGGCGAGTTTGATTTTTCGGAAATCGATTGGCAGCTAGAGGAGGCAGAAAAAAGGGGAGCTAAAATAATCCTCACGATAGGCAGAAAACTTCCGCGCTGGCCGGAATGCCACCAACCAGATTGGGTTTTGGAGAAAGGCGATCAAGATTTCGAGAAAGAAAAATTGCTTAAGTTTCTTGGAGTTGCGGTGGAAAGATACAAAAATAATCCGGTCCTTTATGCCTGGCAGGTGGAGAACGAACCGTTTTTGCCTTTCGGGGACCAGTGCCCGCTTTTTGGCAAAGAATTTTTGGACAAAGAAATTGCTTCGGTAAAGAAGATAGATTCGGCGCACCCCGTGATAGTTACTGATTCGGGAGAACTGTCCACTTGGGTTAGGGCTGCGAAAAGGGCGGATATTTTCGGGAGCACAATGTACCGCCAGATTTGGAACGAGAATTTGGGCTTTTTCACTTATCCGATTCCTCCTCAATTCTTCAGGATTAAGTTAACGCTTGCTAAATTGATAGCTGGGGAGAAGCCCGTTATTATTTCCGAACTTCAGGCTGAGCCGTGGGGGCCGCACCAGCTTTACGAGGAGAATTTGTTTCCGTTGGATTCGCAGCTGGATAAGCTCGACCTCGAAAAATTTAAGGAATATATTTCATACGCAAAAAAGTCGGGCTTTGATGAGTTTTACCTCTGGGGCGTAGAATGGTGGTATTGGCTAAAAACCGAAAAAAATCATCCGGAAATATGGGACGAGGCAAAAAAATTATTTTAGGGGTTGATATTGGCGGTTCAAAGATCCGAGTGCTATCTTCGGACGGAAAATTTTGGGAATTTAAGACGCCCGGAAGAAAAAAAGATTTTATTGGTATAATGAAAAAACTTCCAAAAGCAAACTCTGTTAATGTTGGTGTTGCAGGGGTGGTTCGCGGAACTGAAGTTGTTTTTAGCCCGAATATTAAATATTTAAAAAATTATGATTTCAAAAAGATTTTTTCTCGCGTTCGCGTTGATAATGATGCGCGGTTTTTTCTGCGCAGGGAAATTATTCGAAGCCGAGCACAAGGGAGAGTGTTGGGAATTACTATTGGAACGGGGATTGGACGGGCATATGCAGAGAGAGGAAAAGTTAGGAAAATAAAAGTTTTGGAATATCCGGAAATTTGGGAGAAAGAATACCAAAAAATACGCGATAGGAAAAACGACAGCAAATTGGCGGCATATCTTGTGGAAAAGATCAACTTGATAATAAAAAAATATAGAGCGGAAGCCGTTATTTTAGGAGGGGGAGTTTTGGGGCGAAAGGGATTTTACAAAAAGCTTAAAGAGAAGTTGAAAATAAAAACGTATGCTTAATTTTCCGAAAGATTTTCTCTGGGGAGCGGCGACGAGCGCGCATCAAGTCGAGGGTAATAACCACAACGATTGGACGGAGTGGGAGAAAGAAAACGCGGAGCGGCTTTCAAAAGCAAGCGGAGGGAAATATCCTCCGGAAAATTATATTTCCGGCCGCGCTTGCGATCACTACAACCGCTTCCGCGAAGATTTCGATATCGCGAAATCTCTGGGACACAACGCGCACCGTTTTTCCATTGAATGGTCGCGCATCGAGCCCGAAGAAGGGAAGTTCAACGAAAGAGAAATCGAGCACTACCGCGAAGTCATTACGGCCCTCCGCGATCGCGGAATCGAGCCATTTGTAACATTGTGGCACTCAACAAACCCGATATGGATTAGAGACATTGGAGGGTGGGAAAATTTAAAAACCCCTGATTATTTTGCGAGATATGTTGAGAAAATTATTAAATCATACCCGGACGTAAAATACTTTCTAACGCTAAATGAACCAACAGTCTATGCAGGGTTGGGATATATTCAGGGAACACAGCCTCCTTGGGTAAAAAGCATGCGCCGCGGCAACAAAGTTTTTAAAAATTTTATAAAAGCGCATAAACTTGCTTATCAGATGATCCATAAAAATAGCAACATTGCTTTAGTAGGTTTTGCGCACCATTTGGTATATATGGTTCCAAAAAATAATTTGCCTTGGAATCGGCTTGTTGTCAAAATACTCGAATATATAAGAAACTGGAGGTTTTTAAACGCGCTTAAAGATTATTCTGATTTTTTCGGCGTTCAATTTTATCAATCCCAAACGATTGGCATTTCATTCCGGCATGGGAAATGGGGGCCGATAAGCGCCTCGCCGATTTTAGGTAAACCGAGGAATGACTTAAACTGGGCTATAAATCCAGAGGGAATTTATCATCTACTCAAGGCCACGTTTAAATATAACAAACCTATATTTATTACAGAAAGCGGAATTGCGGACGCAAAAGATGTTTACCGTCCAAAATTTATTGAAGAAACTCTGGGTTGGGTTTCAAAAGCAATAAAAGAGGGGGTAGAAGTGCACGGATACTTTCATTGGTCGTTTTTGGATAATTTCGAGATACCAGAATTCCGAGGTTTCTGGGCGCGATTTGGATTGATTGAAATTGATTACAAAACTTTAGAAAGAAAAATTCGTCCGAGCGCTTATAAACTCAAGGAAATCATCAAGAGCCAAAAATGAACGAAAAATTTTCTGTAGTTATCCCGTCGTATAACGGGAAAGAATATTTAAGAAAAACCCTTTTAGCTTTGAGAAAAAGCACCGTCCAGACGCTACGGTATATCGTAGTAGATGATTTTTCTCACGATGGAACTTTTCAAATGCTCAAGAAAGAATTTCCGGAGGTGTTCGCGATTAGGAATGAGAAAAACTTGGGACCGACTATGTCTCGCAACAGAGGTGCTAAAGAAGCCGAGGGAGAATATATAATTTTTATGGATAATGATATTCTCGTCCGCGAAGATTCTCTAAAAAAATTACTCTCTTTTTTAACAAAAACCAGAGATGCCGGAATGGTCGGAGGAAAACTTATTAACGAAGAAGGCAAAAATGTTTTCTATAACATGGGGAATATTTTTCATGGATTTATATCTATTTATGATAAATCTATTCCGGTCGGGTGGATTATTGAAAGTTTTATCGCCGTTCGGAGAGATTTATTTGAAAAATTAGGAGGGTTTGACGAGGATTATTTTATGTTCGGCGAAGGCCCCGACCTTTCTGAGCGAATGAGAAAAGAGGGATATAAGACTTATTTCGTCCATGACGCTACAGTAAATATGCTTGAAGGTCATACCCATCCAAAATGGAAGCGCAGAATATGGCTTTGGTCTGCTTCTTGGAAATTTTTTGTTAAACATAGGCTGAAAATTGGTTAATATTTGTCCACAACGCCGTCGAACGGGGGAGAAAAATATGGTATAATATGAACAATTGAGCCCAAAGGTCGATTAGTTAAAGGGCAAACTGAATAAATTTGAATTTATGTATATAGAAACTTGGGGAGACGCATTGATCCTTTCTTTTAATGAATTATGGACCGGTGTAGCCTCGTTTGTGCCACGCTTAGTCGCGGGTGTTATTATTTTCGTCGTCGGCTGGGTTATCGCGCACGCTTTGGGGAAGGTTGTCGAGCAGATTTTCCGCTCGCTTAAAGTAGACAAGGCACTACAATCCCTCGGGGTTGAAGAGCCGATCGAGAGAGCTGGAATTAAGCTTGATGTCGGTGCATTCGTCGGAGCGCTAGTGAAATGGTTTGTTGTTATCGTGTTTCTGACTGCGACAGCCGATGTGCTTGGCCTAACGCAGGTAACCGATTTCCTGAAAGACGACGTGCTTGGATATCTTCCGAACGTATTCGTCGCGGCGATGATATTGGTTGTTGCCGCCTTGATTGCGGACGCAGTCGGCATACTTGTAACTGGTTCGGCTAAAGCGGCAAATCTTCCGTCATCCGGATTTCTGGGAGGCGTTTCGAAATGGTCCATCTGGGTATTCGCGATCTTGGCTGCACTCTATCAGCTGGGAATCGCAGGACCGATGGTCCAGACGCTATTCATCGGAATCGTCGGCGCTTTATCGCTTGGTCTCGGACTTGCATTCGGACTTGGCGGAAAAGACGCGGCGGCGAAATACCTCGAACGCTTGCGACAGGATATTAAATAATTCCAGAACGAAACGAGAAAATCCCCTATCTGTTAAGAAGGGGATTTTCTTATGCTAAAAGCGGGTACGACTAGAGTTTGGCTCTGATTTCGAAGAGCAGCCACTCAGGATCAATTTCTCGCTGATGACCGCGCCAATAAATCGTGAAAGCGTTTTCTGTCTGGTCCTCAGAATCCTTAATTGCTGATCCATGAAAACCGAGGCGGAATGACAGAATGCTATCATCCCAATCTGTTCCTGGGACAAAACCACGCGATATCGCTTTGCCTAAGCGCATAAGTCCACCTATAGAAGAGTGAGAAAACTCTCTTCGTAAAACTTCCAATGCCTCTTGGGCCTCGGTGTTCTGAGGCCAGTCTAAATTAGCCGGGTCGGGGCGCTGCGTCGGGTAGCGGATTATCTGAGGCGGGGCGTTATTATGCCCGAAGTACCACGATATCAATTCGAAGAGAAAAAAATCCAGCCATGCAGAGATTGTCCGCGGTGATTGTTCCGCCGCATAAGGCACGGGCAAACTAGCGCTCTTCACGATATTCATATGTAACCCTCCTCTTGAACTCTTTCCCTAATTCTCGTACTAAAAACACTTTTTAACAATTCGCTTGACTGCTAGCTCATTGGTTACAAACTGTAATTATGGCAAAGAAAATTATGACAATTGAAGCCATTGCTCGAATTACACAGAACGAATTCACGGGACTCCGAAAGGATATAAACGATGGATTTGCGAACACACCTTCAAAGGGCGACCTTTGGGAGCTTCGGGCAGAAATACGGCACGGCTTCAAACAGATTGGCGAAATTAAAAGTATTTAGAATCTTTATATGGTAAAGGAAGTTAATTTGGACGACATACAAAAAGAGCTTCGGGAAGGTTTTGGCAAAGTTGGGGAGAAGTTCGGAATGGTAGATGAGAAGCTAGGCAAGATAGACACTACCACAGGGTCTATACATTCCGATCTCGTTAAGCATGATAAGAAATTCGAGGGGCTAACAGAATCGCTAAACAAAAAGCCCGATAGTGACGAATTTCCGCAACTTCTGGATAAAATCTTTGAATACACTGCGTTGAAAATCAAGCACGATCATATGAAAAAAGTGATTCACGAAAAACTAGGCGTCGAGATCTAATATTTCTCCGATTTTCTCCTAAAATAAAAAACGCGGGTCGGATCCTTTCGGTATCCACCCCGCGTAGTAATAGGCTAAGCGAGCACATGAGCGTTAGCCGCTTTTGGTTAGATATAAAATATTGGATCTAAGGAATTTGAGGGTTTGTGGTATTTCCAGCCGGATCTCACGCATACATAAATTGTAAGTATGCCGATCCTTTTTATCTAACTGACGGTTTACTTCGCCTGTGTACCACTTATCAATATCGATTATCCGAAAAAGTCTGTCCCATAATTCTTCTGGGAAAATCATCGCGTACTTCGCAGCTACCGCTTTTTTCGAGTCATCTTCGACCTCTCCGATAAAGAGAAGCATCTTTAAGGCCACGTGCATGGGAGCCTCGAGTACCTTTTTCAGGAATACCGCCAAGCGCTCATCTCCAAATGTTCGCATTTCAGCGTAGCCTTCCTGGATAGTATACATTTTACTCCTCACGTAACTTTCTATTTCTTCTCGAGGCATTACTGAAGCTGCAAGGCGTCCTCGGAAATCCCCTTTTATCAAGCCGCCGGTTTCCACCGCTCGATAGATGTGTTTTAAGAACAAAGGACCAAGCTGATGGAATCTTGTAGTAGCAATGGTGTGGTCACAGGGAGTAAAGTTAATAGGAACGTTTAGCGCGCGCGCTTTTTCATCTAGTTGTTGTAAGAACGTGGCTGCTTGAATCTCCCGAACAGAATCGTATATGACAAGACAATCGATATCACTTCTGCAGTTAAAATCGCCGCGAAGCACTGAGCCAAAGATTACCGCTGATACAATCGACGGCTCGCGAGAAATCTCTTCTTTCAATAACCCCGCCACTTTCTGGAAATCCAGTGTTCTAGGAACTCTTAAATTCGAAATTTCATCCCAAGTAAAAATTCGACCCATTTTATAATCCTCCTTTTCTGTTTTCAATTTCGCTATAATTTTAGTACAAAAGGCAGTTTTTTGCAATTGCTCTGAAAATAGAATCTGCAAATAACTTGCGATCGCTGGATAACTGCGATTTGAAAATGTGACAGAAAATAAGCGATCGCCGAAAAAGAGTCATATTTTAATTATTTAAAATAAAAAAGCGGGCGGAACTCAGTTGAGTCCGCCCGCATCTGTTTTACCTCTTGGCGCTGACTATGCAGCCATTGACTTCTTCTCATTGATAACCTTGAAATGTATCACGGTATCTTTCCCAAGATATCTTTCTAAGGTTCTCTCAACGGTTTTCCCCTTGGCTGTTTTCAGAGAATGGCACGCTCCTTCTGCAACGAGGTCCACTCTGTCTGTGAATGTTACGAGCGTTTTTGAATGGTCGTATATACTGCATTGATAATACGGAATTACTTCCGCACTATGGATGTGTCCCTTAATTGTGATAGTTTTTGGCGGGCCAACTAACCAGAACAGAAGCGCAAGTATAGCCAGAACGCCGATAATCCAGTACCAAATTGTTAATTCCATAACATCTTTCTCCTATGGGTTAAGGTATATTTGTTCACAGCATATATCAAGTATCCAATTCTGTCAAGTATTTTGGGCAATGTTTCTGAAAATAAAAAAGCGGGAGGAGACTTTAGGTCGTCTCCACCCGCGTGATTGGGCTGATTCGAAACTTTCAAGCTACGAGGCGCTTCCGGCGCTCAATTTCTCGGTTGATTTGCTTGAGTAAATGTTCTGTCGAGATACGCCCCTTGGCGCTTTCAGTATCCCAGTAATCCGTGAAATTATTTGCCTCATGGCCAGAAGAATCTATTTTGACGGACCCACAGTAACCTTTCCGAAAAGATAGTGGGCAACTTTTCCAGCTAGTTCCGAGATTCCACCCTTGGGAAATTTTTCTTTGCAGTTCATATAGACCGGAGAGCTCAAAAGCTTCCAATTCCCTTCGGAAACATTGACGCGCTGACCAGGCAAATGGCCCGAACGGCCACGATTTTGGATTAACGCACAATAAGACCATAGTGTACCCCCTTGAGTTTTATAATCAATTCAATTCGCCCTAACTTTATTACAAAATCTATTTTTTGGCAATGTTTGACATCTTTCCTGTCAGTTCTAAACTGGAGATATGATTACCGATGTGGACATAAAAAAGCTAACCAAGGTTCTTGCGACCAAAGAGGATGTAAGGCAAGTTCATGCCGATTTAGTGGGACACGATATGAAGTTTGATAAGATAACCAAAGCGTTGAATGAAAAACCGGACAGAGACGAATTCCCGCAATTGCTGGATAAAATTTTCGAGTACACGGCACTGAAAATTGAGCACGATCACATGAAAAAAGTGATTCGCGAAAAACTCGGGGTTGAAATTTGATATTTTTCTGTAAATAAAAAGTAAAAAGCGGGTGGCCTCTGAACTATCTCTTATCTACGCTATCGCGCAAATACGAAATAGTTGATTTTATTTCCTAAAATAAAAAAAGCGGGTCGGATCCTTTCGGTATCCGCCCGTTTTTTGCATTCATCTCACATTAAATATTCTTACTTAGATTTTTTGGAACTATTCATTTTTTTCGAGATTTGACGATAGCGACACAAAGAGAAGATATCCAGTATATAAAAAGAGCAACAGAGCCCCAGCCGGTTATAAATATAAGTCCGATTATATCTCCACAGATTTGAGCTTCAATTCTGTTACAGTTCCACACAATTATTCCATCTGCAATGAAAAAAATAACTACTATCGCCACTATTCCTTTCATCAACATCATCGAGTATTTATATCGGATGTCACTAGAGATCATGCATATATTATGGATTAGAAGTTCTAAATGAGCAAGAGTTCGCGATCCTTTTCCCCAACCCCTTGACGCCATAAAACAGCTGTATATAATGGGTACACAATCTATGATGACTTTATTAACTAAAACAAAACTTCGAAGCGGATAATATCTGGCCAAATCTTGGCGTGATGACCCCGCTTCAGCGGGGTTTTTTAATGAAATGAGTCATAGATACGGACTGAACGTTGACAATTTAGAAAGTTCCGATTCCAGAAATGGAATCGAGAATCCTCGATTTTGTAGTCCTTAAATGGAAACAAAATCGGGACACCAAAATAAAAAATAGAGAAACTTAAATTAGAAAAATGCTTTGATTTAATGTTCTAGTGGTAGAGCATTTGAATCGGAGCGGGTTAATAAGGGCGTATGGTGGATGCCTAGGGT
>MFIQ01000018.1 GCA_001778905.1 Candidatus Giovannonibacteria bacterium RIFCSPLOWO2_12_FULL_44_15
AAGTTCCAGAAGAAATACGGCTTGCCCGTAACCGGAGTTGCAGGTCCGATTACGAGAGGGAAGATGAATGAGATTTATGGGAACTAGGTGAGGATTTTCCCGATGATATCGCGGTGCCCGTGGAGAAATGCCTCGGGCGCCGTTTCTTTTTTTCCTTCAAGCTTTACGCGTAGCGGAATTAAAAAACCATTTTTACACGAAATCTTAAAACCGGCGCTAGTTTTTATTACTTCGCCTGGAGATTTTTCGTTCGGATAAATTTCTGTTTTGGCTTTTAAGATGAGGAGTCGTTTTTTCTCAAAAAAAGTAAAAACCCCAGGATTAGGCGAGAGGGCCCGGATTTGCCGTAAAATTTCTTCCGGAGTACGCCCCCAATTAATATGCCCATCCTCGGTTTTAATGATTTTTGTGTATGTCGCTTTTGATTCGTCTTGTTCTTTTAGTATGATTTTGCCGGAGAGCCAATCCTCAATTGCCCTAGGAAGCATACCCGCAGCTTCGCGAAATAATTTTTCTTCGAGCGCTTCGTAATTATCTTCTGGATTAATCGGAAATTCTTTTTGTGCAATAATTGGCCCCGCGTCCACTTTTGGAACGGTGATATGGATTGTGACCCCGGTTATTTTATCTCCGGCCAAAATCGCCGTGCGCACTGGCGATGGCCCACGGTAGCGCGGCAAAAGGGAGGGATGAATGTTTATAAATCCGTGTTTTGGAATTTCCAAAGTTTTTCTAGGGATGATTTTCCCGTAATAAGCGATTACTCCCAAATCCGGCGCACCCTCGATTCCTACGATCTCGTGTCCCGCTCCATTTAATGCAGCTAAATAAAAAGGCGCGAACTTGGGATTCCCAAAAAAAACTATTTTCATGTTTCTTTCTCTTCTTTTTCTAATTCTTCCAAGTTTTTCAAATTTACGGCCGTATCTATAAAAAGTATTCCGTTTAAGTGATCGGTCTCGTGTTGCATTGCCTGCGCAAAAAGGCCGCTGGCAGAGCGACGAAATTTTTTGCCATCCTCGTTATATGCTTCTATTACTGCTCTTTTGGATCTATTAATTTCCCCGAATATTTTATCTACCGAAAGGCATCCCTCTGGAACGAAATGTTTTTCTTCGGAGATTCTAACTAGCCTCGGATTGATAAAAACAAAATGTTGCCACTTCTTGCCGGCTTTGTGTTTTCTGTCTTTTTCTCGATTAACTTTGTTTCTATCGCGTTTGGCGACTTTGGCTTCCTCGGAGATAATGAATATCCTAAGAGATTCGCCGATCTGCGGGGCGGCTAGGCCTATCCCAATATCAATGGAATGTAAGGTGTCAGACATATTTTGGATAAGTTTTTGTATTTTTTCTGATTTTATTTCATCCGGCGGGACTTCTTTTGCTTTTTGCCTTAAAGGTTTTTCTGGCTCCTGAATGACGCGTAGAATTGACATAGTTATATTATATAATTGACTCGGGGTCTACGCTAACTTGCCATATTTGAGGTAAATTTTCAAGGAGAGCGCGCAATTTATCGTCTGGCCATCCGTCATCCGCGATTTTAAGTAATATATTCCAGCGATAATACCCTTTAATTTTTTCACGGAAAGCCGGAAAGGATATTGGGTTAAAAGCTTTCAGGGCGAGCACAGCTTTTTCTCCCTCTTCTTTAAGTAAGTTCAGATTTTTATTTTCAGCCGAAATTTTTATCATCTTTACGAAGGGGGGGTAGCCGAGAGCCTTTCTCGACTCAATCTCGTCTTCATAGAAGCTTGAAATATTTCCAGAGACTGCGTCTTCAATGAGTTTATTTTCACCAAGCCGGGTTTGCAGGATAAATTTCTTTTTTGCGCGCGCTTTAAGCTCGGAGACAAGGCGGAATATAGTTTCATTGATGCGGAAATCAGGAATGGTAAATAGATTATCGAGAGAAATTACTGCTACTGTATCAAAAAAAGCGTCTGGGTATGAAAAAATAGCCTCCGTTCCGATGACGACGTTTTCAAATTGAAATACTTCTTTTCTATTTTTCTGATCGAGTCGTGTGAATTTTGTCTTTGGGAATAGGCCCTGAAACTCCTCGGCCACTTTTTCTATACCTAATCCAAAATCCTTGAGCTTCCATGAACCGCAGGATTGGCAGTGGTCTGGCACTGTTTGAATCTTGAGGCAATGGTGGCAGATAAATTTCCTTTGACCCTCGGTATTATGAAGAACGAGCGGTATTGAACAATCAGGGCACAAGAGCGGATGCGAGCAATCCAAGCAAATGGTAAAAGAGCTATATCCCTTGCGGTTCGCGAAAAGAAAAATTTTTTCCTCGAGAGAAATACCTTCTTCGATTTCCCGCGCGAGTTCGCCCGAAATCCACGAAAATTTATCCGCCTTTTTAACTTCCACGACTTTAGTTTCGACTTGGCTTTGTATTCTCCCGGTAAGAATATTTTTAGCATCAATCAACCCTTGGCTTGCTTTGTACATGGTTTCAATCCTTAAAATGTGTCCTGAGAAAAATAGTTTGATTTTTTTCTCTTCCAAAGTAAGTTCGGCGACCTGCCTAAAATCAAGCGAGAAAAAACTTTTGTCTCTCCAATACCGCGAGCCTTCGTCGTCAAGTACCAAAGTTTCAAGGTCGGGACGCTCGAAAAATAATGCTTGCGGAGTGCCTAATATTAAGACCGGATGCTCCTCCGCAAGAACTTTATTATATTCGGATAAATATTTTTTTGCCGCAAGTTCGGAAGAGAAGCAGAAAATATATTCTTCAATACCGCGCCCCAGCGCTGTTTTTAGTTTCAAAAGATTGTCTATCCTCGGACTTAGTATCATCAAGCTTTTTTTTCTCGCGAAGTGTTCCCGGACAACGCCACGCAGATAATCGGTTCTATCATCAAACGATCCCTTAATCGCGTATTTGTGATGTTCTCTTTCCTCCGGTTTTTCGTTCTGCGGCCTGAAATCTTTTGAAAATACCGCTTTCGGCAGAAGAGAGGAGAGAATAGCCCGAGGAGGAATTAGGAGATATTTTGAAAGTTTTTCCAATATTTTGAACCAATCTTCGGAGAAAAAATTTTCACAAACCACTGCCTTTATCGGTTTTAGTTTAAATACGCTTTTTTTGAGCGCTGCTTTTTCTTGGGCAACCTCGCTCGCTTTTTTGACAATGGCGAAAATTTCCTTATTGCGCAAAGATATCTTAACGAGATCCCCGCGGGACGCCGGTTCTATGCTAAAATAGGAAAGCGTTCCCGGCGCGAAGATACTCCGCGTTATAGGAATTACTTCGAGGACTTTCATGAAACTAGTATAGATGAATTGGCTAAATAAAAAAATTCACTGCGTTGGGATCAAGGGGTCGGGAATGTCCGGGCTCGCGATTTTGCTGAAGAAGGAAGGGGCGATTATAGGGGGGTCGGATGTAACCGAAGAATTTCCGTCCGAACTCGAGCTTTTAAAAAATGACATTGCCGTAAAAATATTTTCAAGAGACAATCTTGGAAAGGATACAGATTTCTTAATATATTCTTCGGCGTGGCCCGAGGATCATCCCGAACGCATTCGCGCAAAAGAATTGCATATACCGGAGATGAGCTACGCGGAAGCGCTAGGGGAATATGCCAAGGGTAAAAAAACTATTGTCGTTACCGGGACGCATGGCAAGACTACAACCACAGCGATCCTGGGGCAGATTTTTGAAGCGGCTGAATTGGATCCGAGTGTTTTGACCGGGGATATCGTAAAAGCGTGGGGAAGTTCGGTGCGCGCTGGCGGGGGAGAATATTTTATAGTCGAAGGAGATGAGTATCAGGAAAAATTTAAATATTTTTCTCCGGCTGGGATAATTATCCCAGCACTCGATTACGATCATCCAGATTATTTTAAAGATAAAGAGACCTATCAAAATTCTTTTCGGGCGTGGGTAGAAAAAAATTCAGGCGCAAAATTTGTAACAACCGAGGAGGTTAAAGATTTACTCGGAGTCCCCGCGATCTTTTCTGATGAAGAAGATGCGGATATATTCGCGAAAACAAGATTTATATTGCCCGGGGAACACTATCGCAAAAATGCGCTTCTCGCGATTAAAATGGCAAGGCTTTTTAAGGTTTCCGGTGGGAAAATTATAAGAGGCATGGATAGTTTTGAAGGAGTAGGCAGGCGCCTCGACTATTATTCCCCCGAGGATGGAAATTTTATCATTGTATATGATTACGCGCATCATCCGACCGAAATCAAGACCACTCTTAAGGCTTTGAGGGATCGGTATCCAGATCATAAAATCATCGCCGTTTTCCAGCCGCATACCTATAGCCGTACTAATGCTTTCCTTGAAGATTTTGCAAAATCCTTTGACAACGCCGACCAAGTTTTTTTCGATGAAATATACGCTTCGGTGCGCGAGAAGAAAGAAGATATTAAAATAAAAGATTTGATTGATTCGGCAAAAAAATATCACGCAAGCGCTTTCAGCTTTTCAGAGTTTGACGGCGAAAATTTTTCGGGCAAAACCCTCTTTATATTTATGGGCGCCGGAGACATTTGGAGGAGGGCCGAAGAACTTTCGAAATTATTACTCGAGCGTTAATTTAACCCCGATCAGATTTCCCGCGTCAAGGACGTATATTCCGTCCTGGCCGGAAGGAATTCCAAACTCTGGCTCTTTTCCTTTATAGATAGGTTGTATTATTCTGCCTCCGCGCGCGTCAATTTCCAACGTCCATACGCCGTTGTCGTATGAGACGATGAGCGCATCGCCCCTGCCAGGATAAAATTCAAAATCCCTTATCTTCTTATTTTGAACTAATATTTCTTCGGGCTTTGAAAAATAGTAAGGGTAAATTGTATTTTCCAGCCACGACGCTTTTAACATTCCACCATTTTCGGAATATTCAGCTCGGATAAAATTTCTACTGTCCAAACGCTCACTGATTAATTTTTTCTCCTCCTCGCTTTTTGAGGGCGGCTCGTCTCCCAAAGGAACGATTGAGGCAGTTTTTGCATTGAGGTCAAACGAAATTCTTTTGCTTTTCCCGTCAAGCGCTAAGACGGCTCCGCGCGGAAGCCAGCGGACAATTTCAAAAGTATGGGCGTATTTCACAAGCTGTCCGGTGTCGGTGAGGAATTCTCCCTTGTCGAGAAGGAACCAGCGGACAATATTCTCCGGACCCTTTTTTTCACTGAAGGCTAGTAAAGGGTTATATAGTGAAGATTCAAGCCCAAGGAAATTTCCTTGGGCGAGTACTTTCGTGTTTCCTTTTTCCGGCACCAGAAGAGCTTTGGTTTCAGCGACCAATTGCGAATGTACTTCCAGAGTTTTTTCCCATGGCAGATAATTTTCCTTTAATACGGAAACTTTATATTTCCCGGGGGAGAGATTATCAATAAAAGCCCCGCCCTGGAGAAGATTTGTTGTCTTGATTAACCTGTTATCCAAGCGTATTTCTGATCCGGTTATGTCCGATGTAACATAAAGCCCCCCAGTTTTTCTAAGCCGCCACGATTCGTCAAACCTATACCCTAGAGCATACGCGATTACAACCGGCATTAGGGCGAAGAAAGCAACAATGGAAGACCAAAAAAGTATTTTGCGTTTGAGAGTCGTTAGCATTAATAAAATATTAACTCTTATTTTTCTTGAAAAATAGCCCTAATACGGGTTAGAGTATATAAATGGCGGAGTTTGTTATAAAGGGAGGTAAAAAATTGAGGGGGGAAATTAAAGTTATGGGGGCGAAAAACTCAGCTTTGAAGATTCTCCCAGCGTCCATGCTTTTTTCAGGACCTCTAAAAGTTGAGAAAGTTCCTTTAATTGAAGATGTTTTTCTCATGATTGATTTATTGAAAAATATCGGCGCAGAAGTTAAATTGACTGAAGAAAGGATCATTAAAATCAATGTTGCAGGCCAAATTGGCAGTGATTTGAAAAAAGATATTGCTGAAAGATTCCGCGGCTCCATTGTCCTAGCCGGACCCGTTTTAGCAAGAACCGGAAGAGTAACTTTTCCATACCCGGGCGGATGCGTCATCGGTAAACGGCCGATCGACGTCTTTTTAGACGGGTGGGCAAAAATGGGGGCAAGAGTACGCAAAGGCGCTAGTGGATTTGATATTTTGGCTAAACGCCTTTTGGGAACGGATTTTACTTTCAAGAATGTAAGTGTTACGGGAACGGAAACATTGATGATGACGGCCGTTCTTGCTCGCGGGAAGACAATATTGAGAAATGCCGCACTTGAGCCGGAAATTCCAAGTTTGGCTGAGTTTTTAAATAAGTCTGGAGCAAAAATTAAAGGCGCAGGGACTCCGATAATTGAAATAATTGGTACGGACGGTAAACTTTTATCCGCCAGCAATGCATTCAAAGTGATACCGGATAGAATCGAAGCTGGAGATTTTCTGATTTTGGGAGCCATGATAGGAGAGAAAATTAAAGTAGCGGATTGCAATCCAGAACATCTTACAACTCTTATTGCGATTCTGAAATCTTTGGGCGTAAAAATTAAAATGGGGAGAGGTTGGGTTTCGGTTTCAAAGCCGAAAATACTGTCAAGTTCTGATATTAAAACAAAAGAATACCCTGGGTTTGTTACTGATTTACAGGCTCCATTTACTGTTTTAATGACTCAAGCGCACGGAGAGAGTATAATTTTTGAAACCGTTTTCGATGGACGCCTAAATTATGTTGACGATCTCAACCGTATGGGCGCTAAAATTAGTCCTCTGGATCCGCATCGAGTTCTGGTTCATGGACCTACGCCTCTTCGCGGACGCAAAATTGAAAGCCCGGATTTAAGAGCTGGCCTCGCGTTTGTTATGGCCGCATTGATTGCAAAAGGAGAGTCTATCGTTAAGAATATATACCAGATCGATAGAGGATATGAAAAAATAGAAGAACGCTTGCAAAAATTGGGCGCTAGTATACAAAGAATATAATGGCATTTTTCATAAGAAAACTTGGAATAGATTTGGGAACTGCGAATACTTTGGTTTTTGTGCCGAACGAAGGGGTTGTTTTGAACGAACCTTCGGTCGTCGCAGTTTCAGTTCCGGATAATAAAATTTTGGCGGTAGGGGATGAGGCGAAAGCGATGGTCGGAAAAACTCCCGATACGATTATTGCGTACCGACCAATGAAGGACGGAGTCATTGCCGATTATCGCGTTACGGAAGCGATGCTCCGATATTATTTAAATAAAGCTCTCGGTAAATGGAATTTATTCAAGCCCGAAGTCATGGTTTCCGTTCCGGCCGGAGTAACTTCAACCGAAAGAAGATCGGTTGTGGAAGCCGCGATGAAAGCGGGAGCAAGAGCGGCCTATATAATGAAGGAGCCGATTCTTGCGGCAATAGGGGCGGGAATACCGATTTATGAGGCGACCGGCCATATGGTAGTTGATATCGGAGGCGGGACTACGGATGCTGCGGTTATCTCTCTTGGTGGCATCGTGGCGTCCGCTTCGTTTAAAGTTGCGGGGAATAAAATTGACCAGGCAATTGCGGACTACATTAAAAAAACTTTCAATTTAGCGGTGGGAGAGAAGACTGCAGAGGAGATAAAAATTGCTATCGGTTCCGCGATTACCGTTGAAAAGGAGGACAGCTACGAAGTGAAGGGCAGAGATATCTTGACAGGGCTTCCCCGTGCTGCAAAAATCGGCACCAATGAAATTGTCAAAGCGATTGATGGAGAACTTAAGGAAATAATGAAAACCATAAAGCGCGTTTTGCAAGACACGCCTCCGGAATTAGCTTCCGATATAATTGACCAAGGCATCGTGATGACCGGCGGATCTTCTTTGTTGAGAAATTTGGACGAGCTTGTGTACAGGTCTACGGGAGTTAGGGCAAAAATAGCGGATGAACCGCTTTTATGCGTTGCCAAAGGAACGGGGATAGCTCTTGAGCACCTCGAAGTATACAAAAAGAGCATCCTTGCCAAAAGATGATTTTAGGCAGAGATATAAATCAGTTTTTTAAGAATTTTTTCAAGGGTGCGGATGCGCAGGCTTTTTTACTGATAGGCGACGACGGGAAGGCGGAGGATCTCCTGATCCGCTATCTTACCTGCGAGTTAAAAACTTTTTGTAAAAAATGCGCGGGGTGCCAAGTCGATTTATTTTTGGGCGCTCGCGTTTACGAAGGAGAATCTTTGAAAATCGAAGACGCGAGAGAAGTGCAATTCGCCGCGAGCCAGACAGCGCTTTATGGGGCTAAAATTTTCAGGATAAAAACAGGCTATATCGCGGCCGATGCCCAGGCGACGCTTTTAAAGACTATTGAGGAGCCGCATCCCAAAACCTATTTTATAATTTCTCTCGCCTCGGAGGCGTCGTTATCACTCCCGCTCTTGTCGCGCTTGACGGTATTTAAGCAATATAAGCAGAGTGAAGACGCCAGCGGATCTAAATTTAAGTTAAACCTTGAAGATGCGGGCTCAATGGCGCAAAATAGAGAAGAGGCCGAAGAGGTTTTTCGAAAGATTGAGGGATGGATGGAGTCTAAAATGAGCACGATGAATCCCGATTCTGCCGGATCTTTTTCCGGCTTCCTTGAAGATTATTTTGAGATTAAAAAAAGATTTTTTGAAAAAACATATCCTCCCAAGATGCTTCTAGAACACCTAGCTTTATCTAAATATTATTTCGATTAATGACAGGACAGAAGCCGTTTTTGATAATTGTTGTAATAGTAATCATCTTTATCGTGGGGCTATCCTTGATCCCCGTCCTTTTTAAAGCGCGCACCTCCCCCACATCTTCAGGGACTTCAGAAGGCAGAGGGAACGGAACGACTTTGTATAGAAGCGACGATGGCGGATTAAGCTGGAAGGTGTTGAATAATTTTATGGGAGGAAATATTTCAACGATTGGCTTTGACGCATCAAACCAAAAACAATTTCTAATCGAGACCGAAGCGCGAGGAGTCTGGAGGGGGGATACCGCGGGAGAAAAATTTACGCAATATCCCGGCGGAGTTGGCGAGGGAGCTCGCATATTTGATTTGGTTGAACCCGCAACCGAGAAGGAGTTTATCGCCCTCGTCCTATTTACGAACCGAGGACGAATTATCAGGTATAAGGATGAAAAGCGTTCCGAACTATTTTTCACACCTCTCGAGAAATACGCCTTTCTAAAAGGATATCGAACCAAGGCGGGATTTTTGAGGGTGATCGGATCCGACGGTGGGTTTTATGAGTCGCGAAATAACGGTGCGACATGGAGATTGGCTTCTCGTTTTCAATCTGGGCTGCTTTCGATGGTTTCGAACCCGGCTCATGAAAATCAAATCTGGGTGCTCGATCCCAGAGGCTCTTTTTATATGTCTAGCGACGGAGGCGCGAGCTGGAACGACCTTTCCGATTCGCTCAAAAATTTTTCCGGCGCAAAGGACAACCCGACAATATTCATCGATCCCCGAACGCAATATTTATACCACGGTTCGCGTTTCGGGCTCTTGCGATCGATTAATAGTGGCCTTAGCTGGGAAAAGATAAACTTAACTTTGGCCCCGGAAGTCTTGCCAATAACGGCAATAGCGATGGATCCGCACGATTCCGCGAAAATATATATCGCGGGGCAAAATCAACTGTACGCTTCCGAAGATGCCGGTGTTACATGGAGGGGGGTGCAGATTGCTTCGACGAAAGTCATTTCCTCAATATTAATTAATCCATCGAACACTAAAGAGGTTTTTATCGGCACTAAGAACTAATGGCATACGATTTTAAAAAACTGGAGGAGAGGTTGAATTCTCTAACGAACCATTTCGAATCCGAAATAGCTTCGCTTAGAACCGGCAGGGCGTCCCCGGCGCTTGTTGAAAATATAAAAGTTGACGCGTATGGATCCATAAATCCGCTCAAGAATGTTGCGTCCGTTATCGTCGAAGACGCGAAAACGCTTTTGGTCCAACCGTGGGATAAAAGTTTGATGGAGACTATTTCGAAAGCCATCGAGACGTCGAATATCGGCACACAGCCGGTTGTTGCGAAAGATTCTATTAGGATTTCCCTTCCGCCCCTCACTGAAGAAAGGAGAAAATCTTTGATCAAAGTTTTGAAGGAAAAAATGGAAGAGACTCGGATTTCGATTCGTAAAGCCCGTGATGAGGTCTGGAAAGATATTCAGGAAAAGGAGAAAGCGAAAGTCTTCTCCGAAGACGAAAAATTCCGCCTCAAGGAAGAAATGGAGAAAAAAATCAAGCAAGGAGGGGACAAACTCGACCAAATCGCTGCAAAAAAGGAAAGGGAGATAATGGATTAGGGAATGGAGTAATCTAGTAAACTATTTTATATATACGCTATAGCGCAAATACAAGATAGTTGCTTATTTAATTTTGAAGTGAGATCTGAATGATATATCTGGCGAGATAGGAGCTTCGAGATAAAATACACAGTCGTGGATGTTAAAGAAATTGATTACGAAATTGACTTCATCTCGGCATGGAAACGGATAGATAAAAACGCTTTTTTGGAATTCTAGGAAACCTAATTTTTTTAATTTTCGGCGAAGAGCGTCGCGCATTTTTTTCTTCGGCTCAGGTATATCAAAGAGTACTATACGCCATTTTTTATCCCATTTCTTTTTCGAAGGAAGTATTAATTTTGCGAAGTTATATTCCAGCGCCCGTGCGCGACCGTGATTAGTAAGTCTTATTTTTTCGATACCATTCGCCACTACTATACTTTCAATATAATTATGGAGCTTAAATCTGTGCAGAAGGGAAGTGAGCAGTTTGCGGTCGATCGAAAACCAAATCTGATCAGCTTCTTTAAACAAATCACCGCGAATTTTTCTACTGCGCACGAAGCCCAGCTGACTGCCTGTCGCCAATAATTCTAGGACTTGTTGAGCTAACTTTCCATATTTAGGCATAGGGATATTTTAAAGATAGCATATCTACGCTATAGCGAAAATAGAGAATAGTTTAAGAGTACGGAGCTGATGGAATAAAAAAGGCCAGGCATTGGATGATGTTGGCCTCTTTTTTCTCCAGTGTGTAGCGGATTCCGATCAACAAATCTGGGGACGACTAATTGGCGGTTCCTGTGTGCGATCCCTCCTTTGAAAAAAAGCTGAGATGCACAAGGCTAGCAAGAAGTTTAAGAGAAAAAAGCCGGGATGTGTATTTGCAACTTCTCTGTACCAACCCCACAACCAAATGGGGTTTAAATCTGTCATGTGAAGAAAAACCACCACTGCGTACAACTCAAGCAACGTTTTTATCATATGACCCTCCTTAATCAGACGACTTGATTTTAATACATATTAGCACTCGGGTTGTCGCTGTCAAATTAGTATTCCGTTATTTAAATAAAACTACTATAATATCGTCATTACCATGCTTTTGACGATTATCACATTTCTGGCGATATTGATTGTACTTGTGCTTTCGCACGAGTTCGGGCATTTTTTGTTTGCGAAATTGGCTAAAGTGAGGGTGGAAGAGTTTGCGTTCGGCTTTCCGCCAAGATTATTCAGCATCCAGAGGGGGGAGACGAAATATTCTTTTAATCTCTTTCCTCTCGGCGGGTACGTTAAGATTTTTGGGGAAGAAGGGGAGGAAGCCCTCGAACCGAGAAGCTTTTCATCTCAGAAATTTTCCATAAAAGTCCTAATCATAGCGGCCGGCGTATTATTCAACTTTCTGCTCGCTTATATTTTATTTACCTCAGGGTACATTATTGGAACGCCGATTCCACTTAGCGATAGCGACGCAAATGTTTCCGCCAGCATACAAATTACCGAGGTCCAACGGGGTTCTCCAGCCGAAGAGGTAGGGCTTGAGCCGGGAGACCGCATAATGTCTCTCTCCGGCCCGGATCAGGAAGGCATCGCGGCTTTTCGGGTCTCCGATGTCCAAAAATTTATTTACGACCACAAGGGGCGTGAAATTTCCATAAATTACGCGAGGTTGGGGCAAGTCTACGAAGTTAAGGCGACGCCCAGAATTGAAGTCAGGGAAGGTGAAGGAGCGCTCGGTATTGCCATGATCCGGACCGGCATCCAGAAACTTGGATTTTTTGAGTCTTTGAAAGAAGGTTTTACCACAACCGTAGATTTGACGCGAGCGACAGCCGTTGCTCTTTTTGGATTTTTTAAGGAAGTATTTTCCGGGCGCTCTTCATTTGAAGGGGTTTCCGGACCGATAGGGATCGTCAATTTAGTTGGGGATTTTTCAAGATTTGGTCTCATTTTCTTAATTCAGCTTACAGCGCTTCTATCCATCAACCTTGCTTTGATAAACATTATTCCATTTCCAGGGCTCGACGGCGGCAGGATCTTTTTTCTTTTGATTGAAAAAATCAAGGGCTCTCCTTTTCATTGGAAGATTACGCGTACTGTGCACGCGGCCGGATTTGTGGCTTTGCTGATTATGATGATTTTAGTTACCTATCATGATATCGTAAAAATTAGTTCATAGTTATGAAATTTTCGGAGCTCGGAGGCAAAACCCAAAGGAACCCGCCCAAGGACGAAGAAAGCGTCAATGCAAAATTATTAATTCAGGGTGGATTTATAAATAAGCTTGGGGCGGGAATTTATACATTTCTTCCGCTTGGGCTTAAGGTTTTAAATAAGGTAGAAAATATTGTCCGGGAAGAAATGAATGCATCCGGAGGAGTTGAACTTTTGATGCCAGCATTGCATCCCGCAGAGAATTGGAATATTACCGGAAGGTGGGACAGCTTTGACGCGCTTTTGAAAACGAAAAGCAATTTCGGAGGGGAATATGCTATTGGGCCGACGCACGAAGAGATAATTTATCCCTTGCTTAGCCATTTCATATCGTCATATAAAGATCTCCCAATATCGCTTTATCAAATCCAGACGAAATTTAGGGACGAAAAGCGCGCGAAATCCGGACTTATGCGGTGTCGCGAATTTCGAATGAAAGATTTATACAGTTTCCACGAAAACACGGAGGACCGCGATCAATACTATGAAGCTATGCGGAAGGCCTATTTGAAAATTTTTAAGCGGCTAGAGCTCGAAGTCGTTGAGACAAAAGCATCCGGCGGGACTTTTTCTGAATTATCGCAAGAATTCCAAGTCGTCGCGCCGTCCGGGGAGGATACCATTTACTATTGTTCGAAGTGCAGGATAGGAATAAACAAGGAAGTTTATTCCAGGAAAGAAAAATGCCAAGAATGCGGAGGTCCTTTGATTAAGGACAATGCTGTCGAAGTCGGCAACATATTTCCTCTCAAGAAAAAATTTGCCGAAGATTTCAAATTGACCTTTAAGGATAAAAGCGGCAAGGAGACGCTTGTCGAAGCCGGTTGCTATGGATTGGGGACTTCGAGAGTCATTGGCACTATCGCAGAAGTAAGCCACGATTCTGAAGGCATTATCTGGCCGCGCTCTATTGCGCCCTTCCTTGTCCATTTGATAGAGTTAGACGCGAAGTCGGCCAAAATTAAGGCTTTAGCCCAGAAGACGTATAAAAAGCTTTTGGATGCGGGCGTTGAGGTTTTATACGACGATAGGGACGTTTCTGCAGGCGAAAAATTCGCTGACGCCGACTTGATCGGGATCCCGTTTAGGGCCGTGATATCGGAGAAGACGGGCGGAAAGATCGAGCTGAAAGAGCGAAACTCAAAAACGATGAAGCTTGTTAAAATAGATGAGTTAATGAAAAAAATAAATGGGGATACTAGATAAATTTTTTGGATATTTTTCCCATGACATAGGAATAGATCTGGGAACGGCCAATACCCTCGTCTATATGCAAGGACGGGGGATAATTATCAATGAGCCGTCTGTCGTCGCAGTTAATCAGAAAACCGGGCAGGTTATTGCTATCGGCGAGGAAGCGAGAAGGATGGTCGGGAGAACGCCAGGGCATATTGTCGCGATACGGCCGCTTGTCGAGGGGGTGATATCGGATTTTGAAGTTACGGAAGAAATGCTTTCTTATTTTATACGAAGGGCACATTCTGATACTTCTAAATTTCTGGCACGGCCGAGAGTTGTAATTGGAATACCCTCGGGCATTACCGAGGTTGAAAGGCGGGCGGTTCATGATGCTGCAAAGAATGCGGGAGCGCGGGAAGTTTATTTGGTTGAAGAACCGATGGCGGCGGCTATCGGGGTTAGGCTCCCGATACATGAGCCAGTCGGGAACATGGTGATTGACATAGGCGGGGGAACCACGGATATCGCCGTAATTTCTTTGGGAGGAATTGTAACATCTAAAAATTTGCGCGTCGCTGGAGATAAATTTAATCAGGACATAATTAACTATGTGCGCGACGAGTTTAAGCTTCTTTTGGGTGAGCGGACTGCGGAGGATGTAAAGATGGCAATTGGATCCGCCGCAAAAGGGCCAAAAACAATGGAATCAAGTGTTCGGGGAAGAGATTTGGTAACGGGTCTTCCTCGCGAAGTCATAATTACGGATGCTGACATCAGGGAGGCGATGGCAAAATCCATACGCACTATTGCGGAAGCGACCAGGGAGGTAATTGAGAAAACCCCGCCGGAGCTTGTGTCGGACATCATGCATCGCGGCATATATTTGGTCGGAGGCGGATCTTTTTTGCGCGGGCTTGATAAAGTTTTGGAAGCCGAGACCAAGATCCCGATTATAGCTTCCGAAGATCCGCTTACCGCTGTCGTCCGGGGGTGCGGGACTATACTCGAAGACCTGGATAGTTTCCGGGAAGCTTTGGTTGAACATGAAGACGAGCTTCCGCCAACATAGTAAATTTTCCAATAAAGCTTTTGCCCTCATAATTGTGGGGATAATATTGCTAGCCGCTTTAAGGTTTTCGTCGGAGAATTTTCGTTCGTGGGCGAGAGATATGTTCGCTCCGGTTTTGTCTTTGGCTTCAAAGGTCAGATATTTCTTTGCAGATATCGGAGGCAGCAAAATATCCGAATTGGAATCGAAAAATGCAGAACTGATGCGCGAGAACTCTTCGTTTAAGGAAAAAATATTGGGATTTGAGGCAGGGGCAATAAATACGGAGAATATTCAATACATCCCAAAATATTCCTCGCTAATTTTAAGCCAAGCCCCGTCGACCCCATACGATGTACTTTTAATAAATTTGGATCCCGGATGGGATGCCAAAGTCGGGATGAAGGCCATTGCGCGAGGGGGAATTTACATTGGCCAGATTTCTGAGATGGGGACCAGATCGGCCATGATCAAACTCCTTTCTTACCCGGCGTCAGAAACGGAGGCCTGGCTTGAGCGGGCTGGGATCAATATTACTCTCGTTGGGGAGGGGGGATACAACTTAAAATTTTCCTTGCCAAAAGATGTCCAGGTCGAAGTCGGGGACAGGATTTTATCCAATACGAGCCCCCAATTTGTAGTAGGCGAGGTGGAAAAGATAAATGAAAAACCGACCAATCCTCTTAAAGAAGTCATGCTTCGCTTTCCTATTAATTTTAAAAACCTGCGTTATGTCGAGCTTGTTGATTAGATTTTTTGCATTTATGCTGTTTCTCCTTTTCGGGCTTTCTTTCGGTTGGACAGTCTTGCTGGCAGGAGTTATCTTTTTAATTGCAATCGGGAATGTATATTGGGAAAATATCCTATTGGGATTCTTATTTGATATCTTATTTAATTTTCCCTTTGGCTTTTTTACGATTATTTTTTCCGTGATTCTGTCAGCCGCCGTGCTATTGGATGATTTTTTCAAATCCGATGCAATATTCAACCGCGTCGCCCGCGGTGTCGCGGCTTCGACATCGGCCGCAATTTTATTTTTCTTCTTCTTCACTTACTCGAATTGGTCCAGTATCGGCTGGACGGCCGGAGAAAGTGCGATTGTTTTCGCGAAAATTATTATTATGACGGCCACCATGCTAATACTATTACAATTAATAGAGCCCAAACTTGCCGAGAAAAAATTTTTCCAATAAAGATCTTGAACCTGATGAAATCTTTATGGATTCAAAGAATCTTCCCGGTTTCGAGCGCGGACGCTTCGAGGGGCGGCTTGAATTCCCGATACGCTCGGATACTCTTGGTTATTTAAAAATAGCTCTCGTCATTATTTTCGGGCTCTTTATCTACAGGCTTTATGATCTGCAAGTTACGGAGGGAGGCGCTTTCAAGATCAGGGCGGAAGCCAATCATCTAAAAATATTGCCTCTGTGGCCGGAGCGCGGCAGAATTCTGGATCGCGACGGCAAAGTTTTGGCCGGGAATGATTCTGCGTTCCGTCTGATTCTGGATGCTTCCGAAATGGACGCGGGAGAGAATGCACGATTGGAAAAGCTTTTGCAACCAGACAACGAGCAGATCTTGAAGGAAATAGCCTTAAAAAAAGACAATATAATCATCGCGGATTCCTTGGATTGGCAAGCGCTAGAAACGACAAGAAAGGAATTTCATGATCTCCCGTTGCGAATTGAACTTTTTTCGTCGCGCTCCTATCCACTTGGCCCAGCCGCGTCGCATCTTGTCGGTTACCTCGGCAAATTATTGGCGGATGAAGCGGAGAAAACCAACGCATTCGAGGCGAATAAACTTGTCGGCAGAAGCGGAGTGGAAAATATTTACGAAGATTATTTGGCGGGAAGCATCGGTTCGAAACTGACCGAGGTTGATTCCGAAGGAAAAACTTTTTCCGAGGTGGTGGAAAAAATTCCTAAAGCCGGAGAAGATATTTACCTTTCGATAGATGCCGAGTTGCAGGGGAAAGTCTACGAAAATATTAAATCGGTTGTTGACGAAAGGGGGTTTCGCGGCGGAGGGGCCGTGCTCTTGGATCCAACAAACGGCGAAGTTTTGAGTTTGATTAGCTATCCCGGATTTGAGCCTGGTATTTTGACAGAAGGCAGCCCTAAAAAGGAAATCGACAAATATTTAACTTCCCCGGCGAAGCCGCTATTTGATCGCGCAATATCCGGCCTCTATTCTTCAGGGTCGATTATAAAGCCGCTCTACGCGATCGCGGCACTTGAAGAGAAAGTAATTAATCCCGAGAAGAAAATTCTATCAACGGGCAAATTGGTGGTGCCTAACCCATTCGACCCGGATCATCCTTCAATATTTTTGGACTGGAAAGAGCACGGATGGGTTGATATGCGCCATGCCATCGCGGTATCCTCCAACGTTTATTTTTATACCATCGGCGGGGGATTTGAGGATATAAAAGGGCTTGGAGTAACCAAACTCATGGAATGGCTTTCCAAGTTCGGTTTTGGGGAGAAAACAAATATCGATTTGGAAGGGGAGAAAGAGGGATTTATTCCTTCTCCGGAATGGAAAGCAGAGACAGAGAAAGACGACCCGATTTGGCGCGTCGGCGATACGTACAACCTTTCTATCGGGCAGGGAAATTTTCAAGTAACTCCTGTACAGATGGCAATTTTTACGGCGGCTATCGCCAATGGCGGGAAAATATTGGAGCCGAGAATTTTGAAAGAGGTTAAAAACGGGGATAGGGTTATCAATTCTGGCAAATCCGTTGTCCGTAAATCGGTTAATATTTCTCCGGAAAATCTCCAGGTTATCCGCGAGGGGATGAACTTATCTTCCAAAATTGGAACGGCGCAAGCCTTGGCGAATTTGAATCTGAAAATCGCGGCAAAGACCGGGACGGCGCAGATTGGGGTCGAGAAAAAGAATGTTAACTCGTGGTTTATCGGATATTTTCCGTACGACAATCCCAAAATCGCGATGGCAGTGGTTCTCGAAGGGGGAAGTTCTTCCAACCTGGTCGGAGCGACCGCAGCGACCCGGCAGATTATCGAATGGATTATTGTTTATAGGCCGGATCTCTTAAAGTAGATATAATTTTTAAACATGAAACGCGAAACTAAGCAATGCCAGAACTGTAAAGCCTCGTTTCAAATCGAACCAGAGGATTTTAAGTTTTATGAAAAGATGCAGGTGCCTCCGCCGACTTTTTGTTACGAATGCCGGTTGCAAAGAAGGCTAGCGTGGCGTAATGAGCGCGCGCTTTATTCTAGAAAATGCGATCTCTGCAAGAAGGATATAATCGCAATGTATCCGGAGGGAACGCCATTTCCAGTATATTGTCGATCATGTTGGTATTCGGATAAATGGGACGCGCTTTCGTATGGCATGGATTACAACTTCAAAAAGAATTTTTTTGTGCAATTTAAAGAATTGCAGAATGTAGTTCCGCGCATTAATCTCATGGTGGACAATTCGATAAATTGCGAATATACAAATCAAATAGCGAATTGCAAAAATTGCTACTTGATTACCTCCGGTTCAGATAACGAAGATAGCATGTATACTTTTCGCATTCTCTATTCGAAAAACGTGGTGGACGGATATTTAATGCTGAAAAATGAGCTTTGTTATGAATGTATTGAATGCATGGAAGTTTCGCGTTTGAAATTCGTTGAGGATTCATCCAATTCGCTCGACCTTGGTTTTTGCCACGATGTGCGCGGCTCCAATAACTGCTTTATGAGCTCAAATCTCAGGAATGCATCGTATATTTTTGAAAATAAGAGATATAGCAAAAGGGAATTCGATGAACTTATGTCCAAAATAGACACCGGGTCATATAAGAATATTCAAGCCTATAAAAAAACTTTTGAAGAAATGAAACGCAAAAGTATTCGCAAATTTATGAATTCAAAAAACACAATAAACTCTGTTGGGCAATCGATAAATTTTGCGAAAAATTGCTATCACTGTTTCAATGTTGCGAATGTGGAAAATTTGCGCTACGCACTTTTTGTGAATGACACAAAAGACTCCATGGATATAAATAACGGTATTTCAATGGAATTATTTTATGAAGTATGCACTGCTGGAATAAATGCATCGAATGTAAAATTTTCGGTTGACGCTTGGCCAGAAGTTCGTAATTTGGAATATTGCGATAGTGGCCGCCATGGTTCGCACGATCTTTTTGGGTGCATCGGGCTTCAAAAGAAACAGTATTGCATTTTCAACAAGCAATATTCCAAAAAAGAATATGACTCTATAGTTTTGAAAATAAAAAAACATATGGATGAAATGCCATACATTGATACAAAAAGCAGGATCTATAAATATGGGGAATTTTTTCCTGCAGAATTGAGTCCGTTCCCGTATAACGATAGCGTTGCGCAAGATGTTTATCCGCTCGAAAAAGTACAAGTGGTTGAGCGTGGATATCATTGGCGCGACGTTGATAAAAAAGAATACCCTTCAGCTCTAAAATCTGCGGATTTGCCAGATCATATCAACGAAGTCAAAGACGATATTTTAAATGCAATTATAGAATGTGCTCATCGAAAAGAATGCAACGAACGCTGCACAAGCGCGTTTCGCATAATTCCTATGGAACTTGAATTTTATCGAACCATGCGTATACCGTTACCGCGCTTATGTCCGAATTGCCGACACTATCAAAGGATCAAACAACGAAACCCACTTAAACTATGGCATCGTAAATGCATGTGCCAAGGCGCTAAATCAGAGAATCAAATCTATACAAATACCATTAAACACGAACACAGCGCGGATGACTGCCCCAACGAATTTGAGACTACATATGCTCCAGAGAGGCCTGAGATTGTTTATTGTGGGAAATGTTACTTGAAAGAAGTAGTATAATAGATTATATTTTAACACTATGGATAATATCAATGAAAATGCCGAATATTTAAGCGCTTCCGGGTTTTCGCGCCTCAAAGAGGAGCTCTTGGTTCTT
>MFIQ01000019.1:0-111 GCA_001778905.1 Candidatus Giovannonibacteria bacterium RIFCSPLOWO2_12_FULL_44_15
TTCCAAAATTGCGTCCACCTCGCGAATATGCGTCAAGAACTTGTTGCCGAGCCCTTCGCCCTGGGAGGCACCCTTAACAAGCCCTGCTATATCGACAAATTCAACTACGGC
>MFIQ01000019.1:139-18460 GCA_001778905.1 Candidatus Giovannonibacteria bacterium RIFCSPLOWO2_12_FULL_44_15
TCCGCGAGTTTTTTCAATCTCGGGTCCGGAACTTCTACCATTCCGATATTCGGATCTATGGTTGCAAAGGGGTAATTTGAGCGGTCAACTTCTTTTTTGGTCAGCGCTTGGAATAGCGTTGATTTGCCGACATTTGGCAATCCTACAATTCCTATCTTTAATGACATAATAGAATCCCATTATGTTAAAATATATATCAATGGATGTCCACATAAAGAAAATGGCTTTTCATGACAAAGTTTTTAAACCCTATGATATAAGGGGAACTTATCCTGAAGAGCTCGATCACAATACGATTGAGCTCATTGCCGAGGGGTTTGCGGAATTCCTAAAATCGGGAGGAGGGAAAAATTGTGTTGTCGGAGAAGATATCCGCTCGACGTCGCCAGAAATCGCGGAGATGATAATCGAAAAACTTTTAGCGCGTGGGGTTGACGTCATTTATATTGGGCAGGCAACAACACCGATGCATCTTTTTTCGATTGCCCAGAGCAAGGCGGATGGGGGGATAATGGTAACCGCTTCGCATAACCCAGCCAGATTTAATGGTTTGAAAATTTATAAAGGGATCAAGGCCGAGAGCGAAAAAACTGGTCTTTTTAAAATTAAAGAAATTATAAAAAGCGGATTTCCGGAGTATGGCGGCCCGCGAGGAAAATTGTCCAGAGCCGATTTTTTAAACGATTATGTCGAATTTTTGACGAAAGATTTCTCGCCTGGCGCAAGAATTAACGCGGTTTTTGACGCTGGCGGCGGTGCGGTTGGCCTGGTGCTTTCAAAAATTTTGCCTCTGTTGAAAAATGTTGATGCCTCAACCCTTTATATGGATCCGGATCCTTCGCTTTTGGTGTGCGAACCAAACCCTCTTATGCCCGAAGCCCAGAAGAAGATAAGGGAAACGATCTTGGAGAAGAAAGCAGATATTGGGTTTCTCTTTGATCCCGACGGGGATCGCGTCATTGTTCTCGATGAAAAAGGCGATGTGGTTCGCGGGGATGGGATTTTGTGGCTTCTTTCGAAAAAACTTGTGCGCCCCGGGGAAGGGGTTGTATACGATTACTGCCGGTCCTCGCGTGCCCTGGTTGAGGATTTAGAAGCCGATAGCATTCGCTGTTTTAAATCGCGCGTCGGACATTCGTTTATCAAGGAAGAGATGAGGATAGAAGATGCGATTTTGGGAGGGGAAATATCAGGGCATTATTATTTCAAAGATTTTTTCTTCTCCGACTCCGCGCTTTTCGCGGCGATGAAGCTCCTTCAACTTAAAGCTTCTTCAAAAGAGCCTTTGTCCGAGATGACGCGTCCTTATTTCCGATATTTTCATTCGGGGGAGATCAACTTTGAAGTTAAAAATAAGGATGAGATGAAATCCTTTTTCGAAGAGAAATTTAAAGACGGCGAGCGGGATTATTTCGACGGTGTCACTTTCAAATATCCCAATTGGTGGTTTAATATCCGTCCCTCCGGCACGGAAGACCTCCTGCGCCTTGTCCTGGAAGCGAAATCCAAAACCATTTTTGACGCAAAAAAAGAGGAAGTGATGAGTTTCCTCTTCTCGAAAGGGGCAAAACTCGCTTAAATAAGTCCGATTTTTTTGCGGACTTCTTCCATCGTTTTCTCGGCAACTTTTGACGCAGATTTTGCTCCAACGTCGAGAATTTTCATCAAAGATTTTTTATTTTTTAGGAGAGACTTATATTTTTCATGGATATGGGAGAGTTTTTGGACCAAAAGTTCGGCTAGGTCGGATTTGAATATCCCGTAATTTTTCCCGGCGTATTTTTTCTCAAGGCTCGCGATTGATTCGCCGGAGAACGCGCTATAAATCGAGAGCAGGTTCGAAATGCCCGCTTTATTTTGCGGATCATATTTAATTTCCGATCCGGAATCGGTCACAGCGGTTTTGATTTTTTTACGGATGACGTCTGGCTCGTCCGTTAGTGCGATATAATTATTAGGCCCTGCGGACTTTGACATTTTTTTAGTTGGATCGTCCAACCCCATTACTCTTGCAACATCTTTTCGTAGAAGCGCTTTTGGCTCCCTGAAAGTATTGCCATACTGAGAGTTGAATTTTCTCGCCAGTGCTCTAGTAAGCTCTAAATGTTGCACTTGGTCTTCGCCAACTGGAACAACATCAGGGTTGTATATGAGAATATCGGCGGCCATTAGTGTTGGATAATTCAAAAGCCCGGCAAGCACTCCATGTTTTTCCGCCTTATCTTTGAATTGCGTCATTCTCTGGAGTTCTCCAAGAGGTGTAATAGTGTTTAAAATCCATCCCAATTCCACATGAGCCGGAACATGTGATTGTATAAATAAAGTCGTCTTTTTAGGATCAAGTCCGCAGGCAAGATATAAGGCCGCCAAATTTATGATTTGTTCCCTCAATTTTTTAGGGTCAGGACTTTCCGTCAGGGCGTGAAGATCAACGATGAAGAAAAAAGTTTTATATTTATCCTGAAGTTCGACAAATTGCTTTATCGCCCCGAGATAATTCCCGATATGTATATCCCCAGAGGGCTGTACGCCCGAAACCGCTATTTCTTTTGCCATTTTTAGATTATACCTCAATTATAACGGGCAAAACCATTGGCCTGCGCTCTGTTTTGCGAAATAGGAATTTACCCAAACTCTCTCTTAGTTCGTCTCTTAAAAATGTCCAGTTGATTGGGTGCATCTGGGCGGAAGATTCCTCGATCACTTTTTTGATGAGATGCCGCGCTTGTGCGAGAAGTTCTCTCGATTCGCGGAGATAAACAAATCCTCTTGAGATTATATCCGGCGAGCCTTTAACTTTTCCAGTTTCGGAATCAACGACCGCGATTATGACAAAGATGCCGTCCTCGGCAAGCATCTGCCGGTCGCGAAGTACTACTTCTTTGACGTCGCCTACGCCTAGACCGTCCACCATGACAAGATTAGCTGGAACTTTCTGGCTTAATTTTTTAATCTGGTTTTTATTCATCTCAATTATCTCGCCGTCTTCCGCGATAACAATATTAGGAATTTTTATTCCGGACTCTATCGCAATATCCGCGTGCAGTTTGAGCATGAAATAAGTGCCGTGCATCGGGATGAAATATTTGGGATTGATTATCTCAAGCATTTCCTTAAGATCGTCACTTTGCGCGTGCCCCGATGCATGGATATCCATTGTCTCGGAATGATAAATTTTCTTCGCCTTTTTATACAGAATATCCTTTAATCTCTGTACTGATGCTTCGTTCCCCGGGACGACCGATGAGGAAAAGATTACCGAATCGTCTTTCTCGAGTTGGAGATATTTATGTTCGCTATTGGCAATGCGCATAAGCGCCGCGCGATCTTCTCCTTGGGCGCCAGTGCATATGATCGTGAGATTTTTTGATGAAACATGAGATAGTTCTTCTTTGCCGATTATTGTCCCGCTTTTGACTTTTAAATATCCAAGCTCTTGAGCTACTGCAACGGTTGATTTCATTGAACTTCCTTCGATAAGCACTTTTCTCCCATACTTTTCGGATAGCCAGATTAATTGCTGGATCCTAGTTAATAGGGAAGAAAATGTTGCCGCAATAAGACGTCCTTCAATTTTAAGGAATATTTCTTCAAGATTCCTCTGGATTTCTGCTTCGGAAATTGTTCTTCCGGATTTCTGCGATCCGGTTGAATCGGAAACCATCAGCATAACGCCATGGGATCCGATTTCTTTTAATCTTGTTATGTCGGCCGGCTTTTCGTTAACCGGTGTATGGTCGAATTTCCAGTCTCCCGTGTGAACGGCAATTCCCGCCGGACTTTTTAACACGACACCCAATGAATTTGGGATATTGTGGTTTACATGAAAAAATTCAATGTCGAAATTTCCCAACTTCAATTTTGAATTTTCGTCGACAAGTTCGATCTTCGGGCGCGGAGTTCCCTTAAAATCCTCCTGCCTTTTTAAAATCATTCCTCGGGTTAAAGGCATTGTAAATATTGTTGGATATCCTAAGGGCTCCAGGAGATGAGGTATTGCGCCTATATGATCCAAATGCCCGTGAGTAACGATGATTCCGCGTATATTTTTCTTTTTCGGGCGCAGATAATCCACGTTGGGGATTATGTAATCGATTCCCGGCATATCTTCTTCCGGAAATTGCAGGCCCATATCGACGATAACAATGTCGTCCTTATATTCATAGATGTAGCACGAACGAGTAACCTCGCCGCATCCGCCCAAGGGAATAAACCGCAGATTTAAACCGCTCGAAGCAATCGGTTTTACTTCTACCACGGGTCTAGGCTGACGATGATGGCCATCGTGCCTTCTGAATTTTGATCTACTTTCTAGTTGTTTTATTGGTGTCATATTATTTACTTATTTTTTGTTCACTATTAATTTTTACTTTTTCTGGATCAAATATTAAATATGTATCGTGGTCGCCTACGTCGTTTCCTTCCCCGCCTTCCAGCGCTATTAATCCATCGTATCCCAAAGACTTTATATAATTGCTAAAAAATTTACCGGTACTAAAAGTTGCTTCGCGTAAGTTTTTGAATCCAATTATGCCTGCTTTGATACCATCAATAGCTTTTTGCAATTGTTCTTTGTAATACCAAGGCAATTTATCGTCTTTTACTTTCTCGACCAATACAGTTCTGAATCCATCAAGAACTTTTTTGGCATTTTCGCCTTTGCGCAAATCGCATAATTTTATATCTTCAACTGAACATTCGTAAATTACAGGATTTGCTTCTTTGCTGCGCCTGGAACGTCGGTGGGCATAACCTATTGCACCTCGGGCTTCCGACGTAAAATATACTCCGTTTCCCACAGTGTCTTCTTCTGCCTCGTTAAATTTTTCAATTCCGCTGATGCCAGAGCCGTGGTAAAGAGTTTTTTTCTTTAATAGCACTCCCAAGCCATTATCAATTTTCTCTTCACTTTGCCGTTCTTTCAATTTTTCCGTTCTTGATTGCCAATATTCCGGCGTCTGCTTTGCCTTGTCCAAAACCTCTTTCCTGTCTTCTTTCGGCGCTTCTTTTAACTCTTCTGCTAATTTTTCCCTAAATTGTCCAAATTGTTCCATAAATTATTTTGTTAATAAATAAGTTTTGTGCCGCGGGGGAGATTCGAACTCCCATGTCCTTACGAACGCTAGCTCCTGAAGCTAGTGCGTCTGCCAATTCCGCCACCGCGGCATTACCAAAAACTTCTTAAAAATTCTTTACCTGCTCCTGATTTCAAATATTTTTCATGTGATCGAGCTAAAATTCTATCTGGCAATTCTTTACTGTATAGAAGTTCAAATGGTGCGTATGATCTTGTTGTTCTTTCGCGTTTTTCATTATGCTGTTTAAATCTTCTCTCTAAATTATTAGTTAGACCAACATAAATGTAATTTCTTGTTAAGCTATTTATTGCGTACACCGTATACATTTTCATTTTGAGCTCCTGAAGCTAGCGCGCCTGCCTGCTGGCAGGCAGGTCTGCCAGTTCCGCCACCTGCCCATGTGTGGCCGCCAAAGGCGGCTAAATATACCAGTTCCGCTTTACCCGCCTCTGGCGGGCACCGCTACTTTCAAATTTTTTCAAAGCAATTTTCTACTGTTAAAAGATTTAAATATTTTTCAGGTTTAGTTAAAAATTCCAGATTTTTTAATTCTTCCGGCAATTTTTTGGGTTTAACTTTTATAAGTTCCGGAACCATTTCGTAAAATGAATTTTTTATGATATCGACAGATCCGTCTTTGAGTTCAAGTAAATAGTAGCAAGCGCCGTGAAGACTTTCATAAATCTGGTAATCGTTATCGAATTCAGCTTTCCAATTGGCTAATTTTAAATCTTTTTTTTCGGGATTAACGCTAAGGTGGCCGAATCCCAGAGGCATTATTATTTTTTCTCCCTTGGCGGCCTTTACCAATATCGCCTCTTGTATAACTTTCGGATTGGATTTATCTGCTTTCTGCAAAAGAAACCAAGCTTGTCCTTCCAGGACCGTATATAATTCCGGAAAGAAATACCCCTCTTTATTTCTCGGGTGGTAATGCCCGAAGGTTTTGGGGAGTTCAACTCCCAAGAGGCCGTTGAATATGGTCGTTTCATCATAGCAAGTTTTGGTTTTAAGGTCAAGTTCCCCGCGCCGGACTTCATAGACAGCCCGATCCGGTTCGTCGATATGTTCATAAAGAACCGGGCTTAAATCTTTAATTGTTTTTGTGTAAGATTTTCCAGACATATTTTGTGTCGATATACCATTTGTAAACATTAGCAAAGCGCTCCGACGGGGTTACTATATCTTCCGTGTCGACTCCTTTTATCCTTTTCGGAAGAATATAAATAAAAGAAGGGGAATATAAAAAGATGCTTGGCAGGTCAGCTTGTATTTCTTCTTGGAAAGTTTCGTATTTTTTTGCCCTATCCTCTTTGGACACTAGCCCCCGCGCTTCCTCAAGTATTTTATCAACTTTTGAAGAAGTGTAGAGGGCGATATTAAGCCCAGGGTCGTTTCTTTGGGAAGAATGCCAGAAAGCAAACGGATCCGGGTCGCGCCCGACTACCTCGCCGAACAAAAGTGCATCATATTTCCTGGACCTTATTACATTTTGGTTTAAATCAGATATTTCAAAAACCCTCACATCGACATTCGCTCCAAGTTTTTCCCAGCTTGATTTCAAGATATTTGCCGTTCGTACAAGATCGGGTGCATTTGAAGTTGAGATCGAAAAACTCAATTCCTTAGTTGCTTTATTTTTCTCCTCCTTTATGTAAATCATCTTCTCCTGGCTAAATTTCCAGCCGTTTTTTTCCAGCGTAGCCTTGGCTTTATCAATATTAAATTCGGATTCCTGCAGGGCTACGGCCCCGAAACTGCCCTCGGGTATCGGAGAAGAAATCTCTTTTGCATATCCGCCGAGAACGTCGCGGACAATCTGTTTTTTGTCTATGGACATTTCTAAAGCCTGCCGTACGGATTTTTCAAGGAAAATATCCTTCTCATTCTGGTTGAAAAAAACTCCGAATATTCTCGGTAGATTTAAGCTTTTTATCTCTCCGTCTCGCCTCGTTATTTTAGGCAGATTTTGGGGGGATATGGCGGAAATCGAGTCTACATCGCCATTCTGATAGGCGTTTAATAATTCTATTTCGGACGGATAAAAACTAAGGACAATCTTTCCGATATACGGCTCTCCCAAGGAGTACTTTGAAAAAGAATTCAATGTTAAGCTTGAGAGACCCGATCCGTTTTTGGAACTTCTGGATATTTTATAAGGCCCAGCGCCGATTGGAGATAAATTTATGTCGGAAAGGCCTATTTGTTCCATAGGTATATCTTTCCAAACATGTTTTGGCAGAATCCCCATGGTAGTATTTTCTAAAAATGGCGCGTATGGGCGCTTCAGCCAGAATTTCACGGTTTTATCGTCAACCTTTTCTATTTCAACTCCTTCCCACCCTGCCCTCATCGGGCTTTTTACTATTGGATTTTTAGAGGTTTCTATGGTGAAAATAATGTCATCTGACGTCACGTTCTTGCCGTCTTGGAACTCCGCATCCTTTTTTATATAAAAAGTATATGAAAGGCCGTCTTCTGAAATTTCATAGCGTTCCGCCAATTCCGGCACAAGTCCGCCGTTGCCGTTCGGGCGCATTAGCCCGGCGTAAACCAGGCTCGTCACATCCCTATCGGGATCTGCGATTGCCAAGACAGGATTTATAAAGTGAGGCTGGCCTATCATCCCTTCATAGAGGCTTCCGCCTTTGTCTGGAAGAAGTACGGAAACTCTCTGGTTTAATTTATAAACCGTTCCTAAAAAGCCGATTATTGCCGCTGCGGACAGAACCAAAAAAACGATGCGCTCGCGGCCCGACATTTTACGCAAAATGTAGCGGATTCTATTGAAATAAAGTGGAAGCAAATTATTTTTGAAGTAGTAAATTCAAAAGAGACAGGGCCAAAAACAATATTCCCAAGACGATTGTGATCCTGAATAGTATTTTCTCGAGCCCGCGCTTGGTCGTATAAATATTTCCTTCCCCGCCAAAAGCCGAAGAAAGCCCGGAGCCCTTTTGCTGGAATAATATCGCAGTTACTAATAGTATAGCCGTCCCGATCAAGAGATAGGGCATGGCCGATCCGAGAAATGACATTGTCTAAAGTATAGTCTATTTTATTTTTTCGGTCAACAAGGATTTTAGCCGCCTCTTTCTGTGGAAATTTATGGCGAAGCGGTGGGATTCGTTCCGGATATGTTGGAAAAGATGGAGCAAAATTGGGGAGAGTTGTTTTAGTGGAAATTTACGCGAGGAGGATACCCATAATTCCTCTTCTTTTTTAGCAAGCCCGACGACAGGGATATTTAGTTTGTATAATTCCAAAACTTTCTTAGCGGCGTTTAATTGGCCAAGGCCGCCGTCGATTAAAAATAAATCCGGAAGCGGCCACTCGTCGTGCTTCAAGCGGCGCAACAAGACCTCTTGGTGCATAGCCGTGTCGTCAGGAGTTTTTTTGTAGCGGATTTTAAAAAGGCGATAGTCTTCTTTTTTTGGCTCGCCCGATTCAAAAACAACCATTGAGCCGACGGCGTTTGTCCCTTGGATGTTTGAGATGTCATACCCCTCGATCCTATGGGGCAAGTCCGGAAGATTAAGCAGATCTTTGGCTAAAACCAGCGCTTTCGCGCGCTCCGGATTCAGTTCGCGCTTGATAATCGGCGCGTGTCTAAATACATTCTCAAGCGCGAAAAACTGATCTCTTTTTTTTCTGGCTTCCTCGAAATTTTGCTTCTTGGAAAACGTATTCATTTCGCGCTCTATGGATTTTGAAACGTCTCGCCTTTTTCCTCGAAGGACATTTTTTATCGCCCGGATATTTTTTTTGTATATTTTCTCGCGAGGGTCGTTCTCCGGTGGGTTTTTTAGGCAGCAAATTTCCAAACAGCGTCCTATTTCCGAGCGCACGCAGGGACGCTTGTGCTTTTCCTTGCAGGTGCAATATGGGAATACGCGTTTCAAATTATATAAAACGCTCTTGAGAGAGTTTCCGTCTGTAAATGGTCCAATAAATTCAAAACCATTCTTTTTTTGATGCGTTAAAATTATTCTCGGAAATCTTTCTTTGGATTGCCATGAGCTTGTCGAATGGGAAAACCCGACGAAGAAATATTGCTTGTCGTCCCGGAAAACTATGTTGTACCGCGGTCGACGTTGTTTAATCGCGATGGCTTCTTCGATCAGCGCTTCCGCTTCGGATTCGAGCTCGAGCCATTTAACCTTCGCGGATTCCTTAACCATTTTTTCTTTTGCGGGCCCGAGAGTTTTTATATCCGTATAGCTCAAAAGGCGCAGCTTCAAATTAACCGCTTTTCCAATATATAAAATCTTCCCCGATTTATCCAAAAAGAAATAAATCCCTGGTTTTGATGGCGCTTTTTTGAATTCAGATCGAGTCAGCATGAGATTATTATAGCAGAAGCGTTATTTTATATTTCGACCTCATATCTACGCTATAGCGTAAATACAGAATAGTTGATTTTTTAGTTTTTAAAACAAAAACGCGGGGGATGTTCAGTCCGCCCGCGCCTAATCGAGAATCGACTTCCTTACCTCTTTTCGGTGGAATCTTTTACAACCCCTGTCGCCTAATGTCTAGCTTAATCGTTATGGTAAAGAAAATTTCTAAGCATCCTGCGACCAAAAGATAGACTGGATACACTAATGAAATAATGAGACGCATGACCGGATGTTTGCTCGTTGAGGATGTCTCAATGTAGCAACATTCAAAGCGACAGTCGCTTTCGTCCCATTCGTTTCCTGGATGAATCCAATGCAGGATCCATATTATCGCCAGTCCGCCCAGGTATGCAGCTATTAAACAACTCGCCATGTGAAGCCTCCTTTTTTTGCATAGTATAGTAAAAAACTTAAATTATCAATATGAGCGTGTTTTTATTGAAATACTTGCCCATTCTTGACAAGAAGAATATAATTAGGACTTTATGAAAGGCGATAAGGAAAGAAGGGACTATATAACGATAAAGGGGGCGCGGGTGCATAATTTGAAAAATGTTGATGTTTCTATTCCAAAAAATAAGCTCGTTGTAATAACTGGTCTTTCCGGTTCAGGGAAGTCATCGCTCGCTTTCGATACTATTTACGCCGAAGCGGAGAGGAGATTCGTCGAATCGCTTTCTTCCTATGCGCGACAATTTTTGGGAATCGCAGAGAAGCCGGACGTGGATGAAATTTCCGGTCTTTCTCCCGCGATCGCGATCGATCAGAAATCTGTTTCAAAGAATCCTCGCTCGACCGTCGGCACCATCACGGAGATCTATGACTACCTAAGAATTTTATTTGCGCGCTTGGGCGAACCGCACTGCCCGAAATGCGGAAGAAAAGTTGCGAAGCAATCCATCGACCAGATGGTGAAAAAAATCTTCCAGCTTCCCACGGGATCCCCGATTTTGATTTTGGGGCCGCTCGTCCGCGACAGAAAAGGTGAGCATAAAAGAGAGCTCCAAATTTTGGCACGAGAAGGATTTTTGCGAGTCAGGCTCGAAGGAGTCGTTATGAGTTTAGAAGAAGCTTTCGACGAAAAGCTCGACCCGAAAAAGAAACATTCTTTGGAAGTTGTCGTCGACAGGCTGATTTTGGATAAGGATACGGAGAGATCGCGCCTTGTGGATTCGCTAGAGACGGCACTCCGGAAAGGCGAAGGAATCGCAATGGTTTCGGTTGAGAAAGGGGAGGATCATCTTTTCTCCGAACACTTTGCCTGCCCAGTCTGCGAAATATCCCTCCCGCCGATAGAACCTCGCCTTTTTTCTTTCAACTCCCCCTATGGCGCCTGCGAGAGATGCACGGGACTTGGACATACCCTCGAAGTCGATCCGGAACTCGTTTTGCCAAATAAAAATTTAACGATTGAGGAAGGGGCGATTTTCCCTTGGGCGAGAGCGTCCCATAGGGTCGGGCGCCAGTCGTGGTATTGGTACATGCTTTCAGATTTGGCGGAGAAAAATAATTTTTCTCTATCAACCCCCATTAAGAATTTGCCAAAGAAAGTTATATATTTATTGCTATATGGCGAGACCGGAGGGAACTATGAGGGCGTAATCCCGAATTTAGAAAGAAGATGGAAGGAAACCGAATCCGAATGGACCCGCGCGGAGGTTGAAAGGTATATGACTTTCGAGCCCTGCCCGGCTTGTGGAGGGAAGCGTCTCAAGCCTGAAGCCCTAGCAGTCTTAATCGATGGCAAGAATATTTCGGAAATTTCTTCCCAAGCATCCGAAACGGCGCTCGCTTTCATAAAAAAAATTTTTTCCGAGTTTTCTAAAAAGAAGGATTTGGCAGAAGTGGCGCGCCCGCTTTTAAAAGAAGTCTCTGCGAGGTTGCAATTCTTAATAGACGTCGGGCTCGAGTATCTGACTCTCGACCGTTCTTCGACAACTCTGGCCGGAGGAGAGGCGCAAAGAGTGCGTTTGGCAACCCAGATCGGCTCCGGGCTCTCCGGCGTCATTTACGTTTTGGACGAGCCGTCGATCGGCCTTCACGCGCGAGATCACGCGCGCTTAATTGAGACCCTTAAAAAATTGCGCGATTATGGAAATACGATTTTGGTCGTTGAGCATGACCAGGAAACAATGCGCGAATCGGATTGGATTTTGGATTTGGGGCCGGGCGCAGGCAAAAGCGGAGGGAAAATAATATTCGAAGGAGATTATGAAAAGTTACTAAAATCCAAAACACTGACTGCGGATTATCTTTCCGGAGAAAAATCCCTTTTGATCAAGAAAATTGCTTCCGAAAACAAGGGCGGGAAAATTCTCGCGCTTGAGGGGGCAGAGGAGCATAATTTAAAGAAAATTGATGTTGAAATCCCGCTGGGGAAATTAATATGCGTCTCCGGGGTATCTGGGTCTGGCAAATCTACTTTAGTGAACGATATTTTAGCCAAAGCGCTTTTGAAACATTTCTACGGTTCTAGGGATAATCCCGGGAAATACAGCGAGATAAAAGGACTGGAGAATTTGGATAAAGTCGTTGTTGTGGACCAGTCTCCAATTGGGCGTACGCCCAGATCCAATCCAGCAACTTATACTGGAACTTTTTCTTTTATCCGGGAAATTTTTGCCAAAACGAGAGAAGCCAGATCCCGCGGGTATAAATCTGGACGTTTCTCCTTTAACGTCAAAGGCGGGCGATGCGAAATTTGCGAAGGGCAGGGGGTTAAAAAAATCGAAATGTATTTCCTGCCTGATATTTATGTCGAGTGCGAGGAATGCAAAGGAACGAGATACAACAAAGAATCGCTCGCAATCCAGTATAACGGCTTGAATATTTCGCAGGTCTTGGATTTTTCCATTGAAGACTCGCTTAGATTTTTCAAAAATATCCCCCAGATATTCCAGCGCTTGGAAACTTTAAACCAAGTCGGGCTTGGATATATGAAACTTGGCCAATCGGCGACGACCCTTTCCGGAGGAGAGGCGCAAAGGGTGAAACTCGCAACCGAGCTCGCGAAAAAAGCGACAGGAAAAACTTTGTATATCTTGGACGAGCCGACAACTGGGCTTCATTTCGAAGATATCAGGAAGCTCTTGGTTGTTCTTCAGGCACTCGTTGAGAAAGGCAATACAGTTTTAGTCATAGAACATAATATAGACGTTCTCAAAAATGCGGACTGGATAATCGATCTCGGCCCCGAAGGCGGGAATAAGGGCGGATATATCGTCGCCGCAGGAACCCCCCAGGATATAGCGAAATCTAAAGACTCCATTACGGGGAAATGGCTGAAGAAAAACTAACTTTTTAATAGGATAAATCAAATCTGCAAACAACTTGCGATAGCAAGTTAAATGCGACTTTAATCAGTTGAGTCCGAAACGCCTTTTGAGTATAGGTTCATTATCTAATTCGTTTGCCGTAACAAGACGAACATAGGGATGAAGGTTGAAAAATTCAATTACGAAATTAATTTCATTGCTACATTCAAACGGATGAATAAAAACACTTTTCTGAAACTGGAGAAATCCAATATTCTTTAAGGTTCGCGATAGTGCATTACGGGCTTTCTTTCTTGATTCCGGAATATCAAAGAGCACCAAGCGCCACTTTTTATCCCATTTTTCCATTGTTGGAATTTTTATTTCATCAATTTGATATGTAAGAGCAACTTCTTTTCCAAGCCTTGTTAGAACTATAGTTGTTGAACCATCTTGATTATCTTTCGAGTATACGAGTTTTGTTTTATAGAGTTTCTTTATATTGCGGTGCAGATTTTTTTGATTTATTCTGTCCCAGTCACTTTTTGCCGATTTTAAAATTCTGAAATAGTGTTTAGGGGAACGGGTTAATCCAAGAGCTAAGCCAGTCAGCAATAGTAATAGTATTTTTTGGGATATTGGTTTTAATTTTATTCTTTTCGATTTCATAGCATTTTAATCATTTTATGGTTGTTATTTAGAATATGCAAATAACTTGCCATCGCAAGATAAATGCAAGTTTGTCGGATCTAGAACGCTTTTATCTAGTTGTCCTAGGCGCACACAAATTATTTTCGCCATACATATAGCTATTTCCCCAGTTTCTAGGAAACCGCCATATGTGTGTGCACATTACCGGGCGCTATTGACAAAATAGCCATAAAGCTGTATTCTTAACCATAAGGAGGAATAAGACTATGCAGGTAGCTCTTTCTGATCATAAAGGAAAATGGAAAGGATGGCGTACGGTTTATGGCATGGTGCCTGGAACGAACGCTAAGCATCCCATTCGGATTCTGCCGCCGGCCGTTGACGCAGCTGAAGGTAATCAGGAATTCTCGTTCGAGACAACAGGGTTTGGAGACAAGATCTACAATGTCGACAAAATGAAGGCCTATGCGCAAAAGCTTCCGGTCACGCTTTTACCGCTTCGGAAGTTGGCTCACGCAGCCGACATTGACAATTACTACTGGATTGATCGAGATGACAACAAATTAGGTCCGTTTCAGATGCTCGAAGATTGGGAATACGCCAAGAAGGTGAGCGCTTGGCGAGATCATGTTCGCGGAATCGAGCGAGCAAATCTAAAAGACCCCATTTGGGCTATCGAGCGAGGTCACCGCCTTATTGTCATCAACGGCATGCACCGTTTGACTCGAGCTTTGCTTGGAAAAGAATGGGATAGGTCATGCCTATCACATGATAGAGTTATAAAATCGATAAGCTATGCAGCAAAAAATTGGAGTAATTGGAATTGGAATGGTGGGGGCGCCAGTCGCAAGATACTTTGAAGAGATCAAGGGACTCAAAAGGGGAGAGAGTCTTTTTTTGTTTGATACGGATCTCAAGAAAAATTTTAATGATGATATAAATCAGGCGGAGATAGTTTTTATAGCTGTGCCGACGCCGCCAGCCGAAGATGGATCAGCCGACCTATCCGCGCTCGAATCCGCGTTTCAAAAATTAATGGGAAATAAAATTGTGGTGATTAAATCTACGGTTACTCCAGGAACAACCGAATCTTTTCAAAAAAATATCCCGGCCACAAAGTTTTATTCAACCCGGAATTTCTTGATGCGAAGTTTAATTGGGAACAGTTTATAAAACCCAACCGGCAGATTATCGGGTCAACAGCCGAGAGTAAAGATGCCTCCGGACTGATTCTTTCGCTCCTTCCGAAGGCCCCCTTCAAATCCGAAATCTGGGCGACCGAAGCGGAGCTTGTAAAATACGCTTCAAATGTGCACTACGCGAGAAAGGTTAATTTCGTATCCGTAATAGCTGCGCTCGCGGATAAATTGGGTGCAAATTACTATAATATCCGGCAGGCAATGGCGGCGGATCCACGCATTGGGAATTCACATCTTGATCCGAATTTCGGGGGATATCGTGGCTTCGGCGGACACTGCCTTCCTAAAGACACCCTTTCTTTAATAGCTTCGCTTGAGGTAGCGTGACTTAAGGAAGAAGCAGATTTAATTAAGAAAGATTATGACTACAATGAAAAGCTCCTTGGGGAGCAGGGCTTGACATTGGAAGATGTGCGGATAAAATAGGATTAGCAATTATCGGTTAAGAGTGCTAATGTTAAATCTATGCTAAAAATAAAGCCATTAGGGGATAGGGTATTAATCGAACCACTTGAGAAGGGAGCGGAGAAAACTAAATCCGGAATTGTTATTCCCGATACAGCCGAAAAAGAACGCCCGGAACAAGGAATTGTTATAGAAGTAGGCGAGGGTAAGCGGGACGAGAAAGGAAATTTGATTCCGGTTTTGGTTTCAAAAGGCCAGAAGGTTCTATTTTCCAAATACGGGCCGACGGAATTAAAAATTGACGATAAAGAATATTTAATAGCGCGGGAAGAAGACATTCTCGCAATAATTACGGAATAAATTTAATAATATGGCAAAACAAATTTTGTTTGACGACAAAGCGCGGATCGCCCTAAAAAGAGGAATAGACAAGCTAGCGGCCGCAGTGCGGATGACGCTTGGTCCTCGAGGGCGCGCTGTCGTTATTGAAAAGGGCTACGGCGCCCCGCAGGTTACTTTCGACGGCGTGACGGTTGCGAAAGAAATTGAATTTGAAGATAAGCACGAAAATCTTGGCGCAGAGTTTATAAAACAAGCTGCGGATAAAACAAATGATTCGGTTGGGGATGGGACATCCACTTCAATTGTTCTTGCCCAGACTATGATTGAATCTGGAATGCGCGCTGTGAACGAAGCTGGCCTCGACGTTATAAAATTGGCGGATGAACTCAATAATATAAGCAAATCAGTGATTCATACTTTGGAAAAACAAAAGGAGGCTATAAACGACCCGAAAAAAGTTGAGGAAGTGGCGACGCTTTCATCCAAAGATAAACAGCTTGGGAAGCTTATTGCCCAAGTGATGAATAAAATCGGGAAAGACGGGGTTGTAACGGTGGACGATTCCAATACGATCGAGAATTCGTTCGAGATTGTCGAAGGAATGAATTTTGATCGGGGATATATCTCGCAATATATGATTACGAACGCGGAAAAAATGGAATCGGTGTATGAAAACGCGGATATATTGATTACGGACAAGAAAATTTCTTCGATTCAGGAAATTTTGCCGTTTTTGGAAAAAATAGCGCAGAAAGGGAAAAAAGAGTTGGTCATTATCGCCGAAGAAGTAGACGGCGACGCGCTGACGACTTTAGTTGTAAATAAAATCCGTGGGACTTTCAGCGCTCTCGCGATTAAAGCCCCGGGGTACGGAGACAGGAGAGAGGAGATGCTCGAGGACATTGCCATTATCACTGGAGGAAAAGTTATTTCAGAAAAAGCCGGGTTGAAATTAGACAAAGCTGATTTATCAGTTCTTGGAAAAGCTTCGAAAGTAATTTCAAATAAAGATAATACTACTATTGTCGGAGGAGCCGGGGATAAAGGCGATATAGAAAAGAGGGTCAAACAGCTCCGAGCGCAAATTGATAAATCAACTTCTGATTACGATAAAGAAAAACTCCAAGAAAGAGTTGCCAAGCTTTCTGGAGGTGTCGCCGTTTTGAAAATAGGCGCCCCGACCGAATCCGCGCAGAAAGAATTAAAGCAAAGGGTGGACGATGCTGTCGCGGCGACTAAGGCGGCGATGGAAGAGGGAATTGTGCCGGGCGGTGGCATAGCGTTGTTCAATGTTTGTCAGATAATTATGAATGACGTTAAGCCATATGAGATATTGGAAGTAAAGGCGGCGATGGGGATAATCAGCGAAGCATTAATGGCTCCCCTTAAAGCTATTATCGCGAACAGCGGGGAGACGCCGTCCCGTATTATTGAACTTTTGGACAAAGAGAAAAAGGCCAAAGGCGATAATTGGCTAGGCTTTAATGCCATAACGAGAAAAGTTGAAGATTTAAAAAGTGCCGGAATAATTGACCCGCTCAAAGTTACTAAATCGGCTTTACTGAATGCGGTTTCCGTTGCGGCTAACTTCCTGATGGTTGGTGCCGCGATTACGGAAATTCCGAAGAAAGATCCTCTAATGCCTGGGCCAATGCCCGGGGGCATGCCGGAGGGATACTAATGTGATATAATATAAAATATGGATATAACTTGGTTAATAATAGGGATAATAGTAGTTATTGTTCTATGGCTGATTTGGACGTTTAATCGCCTTGTTACCTTGCGAAATAGAGTTAAAGAAGCGTGGTCGGATATTGAGGTTCAGTTGAAAAGAAGATACGATCTGATTCCGAATTTAGTGGAAACTGTCAAAGGTTACGCCAAACACGAGTCAACCGCGTTTGAGAATGTGACAAAAGCTCGCGCCGCGGCAATCTCCGGCGGAAGTTCTCTCGAGGACCGCGCCAAGAAAGAGGATATGCTTTCCGGCGCTCTTAAAAGCATTTTTGCTGTGGCGGAAGCTTACCCCGATCTAAAAGCAAATACTAATTTCCTACAGTTGCAATCAGAACTTTCGGATACTGAAAATAAAATCCAGGCGGCGCGCCGTTTTTACAACGGAAATGTGCTGGAGTTGAACACTAAGATCGAGATATTTCCAACTAACCTCATGGCTTCCTCGTTTGGTTTTAAGAAAGAGGAATTCTTCGGCCTCGACGGCACCCCCGCTCAGCGCGAACCTGTAAAAGTTTCGTTCTAAATACCGTGCATAAAAAGGGATTTATCAACATAGGCATTGTCCTCGCCATCATTGTCCTGCTCGGCGTAGGGAGCTACTATGTCGCAACCAGAAACGCAGAAGCGCCAGTAACTAACGAAAATCAGCAGAATGTAAACGTCCCCGCCGAAACCGCAACTGATGAAAAATATAGAAACGATAAATTTGGCTTTGAAATATCCACAAAAGATGTAGTTGCCGAGGAGGTAGATTTATTTGCACTTGGAGTTGTAGGTTACGAAAATGAGCTCTCGGTGGTATTTGAAGAGAAACCTCCCTGTGATAACACTACTGGGTGCCGTTGGGGAAGAATTGAAGTTGGAAGGCCAGACCCAAATTATACAACACTACAAAGTATAAAAAACGATAAGAGCGACGGTAGTGATACGGAGCACGATTATTCAATCACTTGGGGCCCAGACATAACTATTGGTGGGCAACCAGCGATCAAGGGGATTACGCGAGAAGGTGGTATTCCGGTTGCATATGTTATTTATAATGGGAATTTGTACAGATTTGCGAGAGAACTTATTTTAGATAAAAATATCCTTTCGACTTTTAAATTTACTCAATAATCTATGGCAACGATTTGGACGCACCGCGATTCGAATATCCGGGGCTTGACATGTATAGCTGGGTATATACAATAGAACTAGCCTATGATAATCCTTCCCGGACCTTTAGAATTTGAATGGGATAAAGGGAATCAAGGCA
>MFIQ01000020.1:0-22539 GCA_001778905.1 Candidatus Giovannonibacteria bacterium RIFCSPLOWO2_12_FULL_44_15
CTCACGCCCCCTAGCCGTCATAGCCTTGGTGAGCCATTACCTCGCCAACTAGCTGATAGCCCGCAGGCCTCTCCCAGAGCCAATCTAAGTGATTTACACTTCGAGCTTTCGCTCTCAGTGACTATCGGAAATTAGTCCGGCTTTCGCCGGGTTATATCCGTCTCTGGGGTAAGTTCCTACGTGTTACTAACTCGTCTGCCACTATCCGCGACAAATTTCTTGCGAAATTTGTCGGGACCGTTCGACTTGCATGCATTATCCACGCCGCCAGCGTTCATCCTGAGCCAGGATCAAACTCTCTTTATGAATGAACGGGACAAAAGAAAAAATTTATTATGTGTGTTCTATTTCTATAAATTGTTAAGCTGCTTTCAAAAATATACCCGCTCCGATCTCTTATTGTATTTTTTGAATACGGGATCGGAGCGGGAATACTTGCTATTTAGCTGTATTTAGAGCTTCTTCATATCAATATCCATTATAGTCGGCTTAAAAAGCTTGTCAAATACTACAGAAACCTCATAATAAAGAAGAAAGGGAGGTGGCGTATGACACATAAAAAACCCGAAGACTATTTCGGAAGAGCTCTTATATTTATCAGGATCATCGTTATCATGCTACTGCTGGCCGGGCTATTATATGCGATACTCAAGCCCAGACGCGCACACAGCGCCGAATGCGACCCAGTAACACTTCATGGCCAAGTTCATAGCGCATGGCCAGAGAAAGACGGAGGGCTGGAATTGTTGGCGGTAGTCTGGCTGATCGAACTCCCTGAGGAGAAATTCGAAGCAGTCCGGCTATTATTTTTAAGGAGGGAGGTTTTTGCGGCGAATTTCTATAACAACGCTCAAAGGCAAACAGTGACCCAGATTAAAGTTTTGAGAAGAGGTTGCCGCTTTGACGGTCAATATGTCAACACACTTGTCGGACCCCCAGAGCTAACTTTGTTGCAGTAGGTTGCGAATCAATCTTTGCGAATAAAGGGGCTCGTACGGTATTCACCTGCGAGCCTTTCTTTTTTTATTTCTCCGCGCTCAGCGCGGCATTTTAGAACGCTTAGCGTCCCGCCATTTTTCGATCTTCTTGTGGTCCCCGGAAAGTAAAACTTTTGGTACTGCGTATTTTTTGCCGTGCCACCTTAAAACCTCTGGCCGCGTGTAGTGTGGGTATTCGAGCTCTGTTTTGGAAGTTGAGCTTCCAAGTGGAAGCTCAACTTCCAAGTTCTTCCTGAAAAACGATTCGTCTTCAAGTGAAGAGAAGTTGATGACATCGGGAATTAGACGAACAAGCGCCGAAACAGCAACCATCGCCGCGACGTCACCGTCCGTAATAATATACGGCCCGATCGAAATTTCTTCAGCTTTGAGAATTTTTGAAACGCGCTCGTCGATCCCCTCATATCTTCCCGTCACAAAAATAAAATTTTTATATTTCTTTGACCAATCATAAGCTATTTTCTGATTGAACGGCTTCCCCTTCGCGGAAAATATAACAACCTTAGTCTTCTTGTTGAACATCTTGTTGAACATCCGATGTTCAACATTTTTTACTGCTTTAAGAATCGGCTCCGCCATCAAGACCATCCCCGCTCCCCCGCCAAACGGCCGATCATCCACTTTGTGATGTTTTTTATCCGCCGAAAAATCCCGCAGATTATGAATTTTAATCTCCGCCTTTTTCTTCAAAACGGCGCGCTTAATAATCGACTCCGAAAAATACGAGTCGAAGATTTTTGGGAAGATTGTTATGATGTCGAATCTAATTCTTGACATAGACCATATTATAAAGTAACATTTAGCCGAATAACAGGAGGTCTTTATGGCTCGGAAAATTGCTTGCAGGTTCATTTTTATCGGCGCAGTTATAGGCATCATCGGCGGAGTCAGTGCATTTATAAGTCCCGCCTCGTATACGCCGTTTATTCTACTCGGTACTTCGCTATTTTGTGTCGCCGTAAGCGGCTTCATAGCGGCAACTAAACGACTATGAGATTTATTTATTCAGCCTACGAGTAGGCCGTCCCGTTGTGAACGCTCGCGACGCGGACGGCTTTTTTATGCAGTAATAGTAAATATTCTCGCGATCGCGGAAATACCTACTATTATCTTGACTATAATATATTGATGCGCTAAGGTTTTTATGAAAGAAAGGAGGGCTGCCATGGAAAACCGTTCATTAAAAATTTATTTTTACTTTCTTGCAATCTTCAACGCGGCCTTCCTCGCTTATAATTACTACTTCGACATTTCGCGAGTTGCGCCGCCGATATTCTATACCCTGCGCCAAGCCTTGCTTGTGGTTTTATTTATCGCGTTCGCTATTCCGGCAGGCAAAATCATCTGCCGATACTTCTCGGAAAGTGGGCAGGCAAAATCCGAAAAGGAAGAAAAAGTCCGCGAGGAGAGGGTGGATTCTATCAGTAACCCATGGATTTTAAAATGAAAAGGAGGGATACAAAAACAAAGCCCCCGGGTTTAACCTAGGGGGCCTTGTTATTTTTAAATACAAATCTTTTACAATTTCAGATCTTCTATGACCTGATCCATGCTAGAAGATTTTCTTGGCGGCCTTGGTGCGCCTCCTTCCGGCTCTTCGATCTTCAAATTCACTCTAGCGTGATTCTTCATCCCGACTACGCGAAGCAAAGTTCGAATAGCTTTTGCGGTATTTCCGCTCCGTCCGATTATCTTTCCCATGTCCGCCGGATTCAATTTGAGGTTCAAAAGAACTCCCATTTCGTCAACCGTTCGGCCAACTTTGACTTCGGCCGGATTATCAACCAGAGATTTCACTACAAATTCCAGAAATTCCTGGTCTCCGAATTTTTCTGCCATTTTAGTTTATTGAATACTGTTAAACTGTCGACCTACTCACATTATAGCATATCTATGCCTGCGTTGCAATCACGGGGGTCGCAGCCGGCGCGCCTGTCGGCGTTTTTGCCTTTTTTGATACGTCTATTTTCTTGCCAGTTATAACGCCGTTCTTTATCAAAAGATTATGCATCGTATCAGTCGCGGTTGCCCCCTTCCCAATCCAATATAAAATGCGTTCTTTATCCAGTATAATTTTATCTTTGTGCCGCGGGTCATAGCTCCCGACTATTTCAATAAACTTTCCGCTTTTTGTGGAATTATGCGAATCTGTAATAACCACCCGGAAACTTGGGTCATTCCTCCTCCCTACTCTCTGCAATCGAATCATTAACATGGTCTATATAGTAGCGGATAAAGGTTCCGGAATCAAGCCACTAGCGCCCCGGCTTCCTCGAATTTAATCGAAAGTAATTTTGAGATTCCGTCGGAGCCCATGGTGACACCATATAAAATTCCCGCGCATTTCATTGTGTTTCGGTTATGAGTGATTAAAATCAACTGCGTATTTTTTGAAAGATTTTCGAGCATTTTTGCGTAACGCTGGGAATTGGCTTCGTCCAAGGCCGCATCAGTCTCGTCCAGTACCAAAAATGGAGGGGGGTTGACTGCGGACATCGCGAATAAAAGAGCGATGGAGGTTAGCGCTCTCTCCCCGCCCGAAAGCGTGTCGAGTGATTTTATTTTTTTTCTGGGGAGGTCAACTATTATATCAATTCCTTCCTCTTTATCCTCCGAAGCTTCAGCGAAGGAGAACTCTTCTTCCTCCTTGTCTACTTTCTTTCGCTTTTCACGCTTAATAACTTTGAGCGATGCGTTACCTCCGCCAAACATTGTCTCGAAGAATTTCTGAAATTCTCCGTTGATTTTGGAAACGCCTCCTTTGAAATCCCCGGTTAATTTTTCCTCAAGTTCGTCCATCATTTCCTCCAGTTTCTCTTTTGACCCCTCAAGATCCGCGAGTTCCTTAGTCAAATACTCGTCGCGCGAGGATACATCGCCATATTCCTTAATCACAGTCGGATCGATTCCTCCCGCTTCCTCAAGCCTGACTTTGAGCCGCTCGATTTTCTTCCGCGCGCCCTCGGCTTCCTCACCCGACGAATACGCTTCGGCTGCTACGATTTTCCAATCCATGTGGGCTTTGGATTCTTCAATTTCCCTCTCGAATTCCTCTTTTAGCAGTTTTATCTTCTCTTCGCCAAGTTCGATTGATCGCAATGAGTCTTTGACTTTTCCCGCCTCGAGCTCGAGCTGGTATACCTTCTTTTCGTCCTGCCGCGTCGCTTCCGCTTCCTTGCGGGCGTTTGCAATCTCCGTCTCATACTCCTCGGCCAACTTTTTTCCCTCCTCGGAAAGTTTCTCAATTTTTGCCTTGAGCGCGCCGAGCTCACTCCGTTTTCCCTCGAGATTAATTTCCTCACGTTTTTCCGCGGTCAAATTTTTTAGAAAATTCTTCAAAAGCGTTTTCAAATCCTGAAGCGCCGAAAGAATCTCTCCGATTATCTCCCGCTTTAGGATCTTATCTAGCTCTGTATCAATTGCCGTTATCATCCTCTCCGCGTCGTTTTTTGGAATGACCTCGCCCGCGCGGGCTCGTTCTGCCCGCTCCTCCACAGCAATTACTCCCTCCAACCTTCCCAATTCACGAAGCGACAACATTTCCTCTTCCCTGATTTTCCTCAGCTTCTCCTCTATTTCTTTCTCCTCGGCGTCTCCTGGTTTCGCCGCGCGGTCGCCATGTTCGATTTTTTTTCTAAGCGCCGCTATCTCGCTCTCGAGTTTTTTTAACTCGGCAAACGGTTTTTCCTTCTCGTTTGATACCCGCCTTGAACTTTCCTCGATCATCCCCAGCTTTCGGGAAAAATATTCGGCAAGCTCGCGCTTGAGGGTATCGCGAAGCTCGTAGGAAATCTTGAATTTATCGGCCTGCGACTTCAAAAATTTCAAATGCGGTTGTATCTCTTTTTGGATCGATTGAACTTGCTTGATATTCTCTTGGGTCCGCGCGAGTTTACGCTGGGCCTCCGCGCGCCTGAGGTGGAAAATTTTAAGCCCCAATGCGTCCTCGATCATCTCGCGCCTCTCGGATGGAGATGCGTATAAAACGCGATCCGCTTCACCCTGCCCAATGATATGGTGCTGAGTTGAGCCAAAACCGACTTTGGCCAAAAGTTCAATAATGTCTTTCAACCTGACCGCCGAGTCATTTATTAAATATTCGTTTGAGCCGTCGCGATATACGCGTCTCCCGATCGAGACTTCGTTAAATTCCAGAGGAAATTCGCGCTTGGAATTATCGAAAACCATTACCGCCGACGCCCGCGACTGCCTCTGGGTTGTATTTGATCCGGCGAAAATCATGTCCTCTCCTTTCTTTCCGCGGAGACTCTTTATAGATTGCTCGCCCAAAACCCATCTTATTGAGTCGGCGACATTCGATTTCCCCGAACCGTTCGGCCCAACAACTGCGGAAATAGGATGCGGAAATTCCAAAACCGTATTTTTTGCGAACGACTTAAAGCCTGATAATTCAAGGCGTATTAACTGCATATTTTAATTCCATTTTTTGGTTCTTAATCCTTCTTCCGCGGCGCTGGCCTGCGCTTCCTGCTTCGACGGGCCTTCCCCCTCCGCGACCAATTCCTTCCCGATATATACGCCGACTATAAAATGCTTATTGTGGTCCGGGCCCCATTCCTTCAAAACTTCGTACTTTGGGGTAACTCCGTGCGCCTCCTGCGCGCGCTCCTGGAAAAGGCTTTTGGGATCGCGGAAAAGTTTCTTTGAAATGACATCGTCAACTCGGGATAAAATATTTTTTTTAATAAATTTGTCGGCGGCGGCGTATCCGCGATCGAGATATATCGCCCCGATCAGCGCCTCAAAGGTATTCGCGAGAATATATTGCCTGGCTCGTCCCAAATCTTTCGCCTCCCCGCGGGACAATAGAAGATAGTCATTTAACCCCAAATCCTGCGCCGCTTCGGAGAGCATATTCGCGTTTACGAGCGCCGCGCGCAAACTCGTTAGGTCGCCTTCGGCCTTGTCCGTAAAATGGGAGAATAGTTGCTCGGTTACTGCCAATTCCAAAACCGCGTCGCCCAAAAACTCGAGGCGCTCGTTGTGATTGCCCTTCCAATCGCTGTTTTCGTTCAAATACGAACGGTGCGTAAATGCTTCCAAAAGCAGATCTTTGCTTTTGAATTTAATGTCTATGAGTTTTTCGAATTCGCTTAATTCTTTCACGTAATTATTCCTTGCTCTTAATTTTCTCAATCGCTTTCTCCAAAAGCGGCTTAATATCCGGATAAGTTTTCATGTCCTTAAATTCTTTTATGGAAAACCATTTGGCATCGTCGAGCCCGCCCGAAGGCGTTAAATCCAGTTCCTTGTCGTTCGTCTTTATTAAATAATACGCGACCTGCCTTCGGACTTGTCCCTTCTCAGGATCTTTCGCGATATATTCAGTCTGGCCCAGTTTCTCCAAAACTTGCGCATTTTCTATTCCCAATTCTTCTTTAACCTCTCTCTCGGCCGCCTGCGGCGCGTCTTCGCCCTCTTCCAGCCCGCCCTTAGACAAAGTCCAATATCCAAATACGTCGTGAACCAGCGCAAAAGATAGTTTGCCGTTATCCTCGCGATAAACGACGCCTCCAGCCTTAGATTCGATGGGCAAATCTCCTACATTTTCCAGAGAGTGCTTTTTTTTCGAGGTTTCGTCTTTGCCAGGCTCCCCAATCTCGCGGTAAATTGTTCCCAAAACGCCGTTTACAAAGCGCCCTGAGGATTCCGATCCGAAAGTTTTCGCGAGCTCGATTGCCTCGTTTATGGCGACTTTCGGCGGGACTTCTTTCCGGGACCCGAAAAGCAATTCAAAAAGACCGATACGAAGCACGTTCCTATCCACCATTGCCACTTGTTCCAGCGGCCACTCTGGAGCTGCTTTCTCGATAATCGAATCTATCTTCGTTCGATTAGTGAGAACGCCCTCCACCAATTCTTTTGCAAATTTGCTGTCTTCCATTCCGGGAGCAAATTCCTTTACATTCGCGTCGAGTATTTTACCAATATTCTGGTCCTTGCGTCCGCTAAAATCCCATTCGAAAAGGGATTGCATCGCGACGGACCTCGCCAGATGTCTATTTGCCATATTTATTTTTCAAGATTGCTTCCATAAAGAACATTTAAATTAGTTTTTTAAGTTTTTGCTCCTTCTTTTTCGGCCAGCTCCTTTTCTTTTTTCTTCCTCTCTTTTTTATCCAGCTTTTTAAAAACATCGATAACCTGCCGGCCATTATAGTACCCGCAATTTGCGCAAATTTTATGGGGCAGTTTTTGCTCCCCGCAACGCGTGCATTTCGAAAGATTTATCGCATCCAACATCTGATTTGCCCGCCTCTGGTCGCGATGCCCCGAAGTATGTCGCATGTGGTTTACCATAAGGGAAGTCTATTATAACGCTTTCTAATATTCAAGTGTTGAACATGTTGAACATCGGATGTTCAACACTCTCTAATTTTCGCTCAACTTTAGTAATTGAGGTCTCTTTAATAAAATCGCTGTACTCCTTCATTCCGCCAACCTGATCAATGTAAATTTCAGGCCTCAAAAATCCCGCCCATCTATTTTCTATCACGCAATCCCGAAAACTCGACCAAGGATATTCAATTGCCCTGCCTGCCCACTTTTTTATTTCGTTTGGATTTAGGTGTATATAGGCAGACAGATATCTTAAATATTCATCGCGATTAATGTGCGATGACTGAAACCTGCCACTGAATAAATGTCCACTCCTATCATATTTAGCATTAAAATACTTTGTATATGAATTTAATGATCGCTGCATAAATTTTGAAATTCCTCCCTCTGCAATTTCGTGCAGCATCAGATGAAAATGGTTTGGCATTAAACAAAAGCCATTCAATTCAGTATATTTCTTACCGGCAATTTCCTTAAATATTTCAGCATTGAATTCTCTTTGCTTCACCAAGCGAACAAATCTATTGACCGGGTTTAAATCCGCATCACCCTGAAATCCTATGAGTGCGGCCATGAAACGCCAATAATCTGAGCTGTCGAGAAAAATTGCACGCTTTTCAACTCCGCGATTGTATATGTGATAATACTCACCTATTGCTAAATTAGTTCGTCGCATCTTACACCAATTCTATCACAGATTGTTGAACATCGGTTGAACATCCGATGTTCAACGTAGTATGAAACAAGGATTAGATTGCTTTAGATTAGTCGCGAACAAAAACTTCTGCGGTGAATATCGCACAGACCATGCTTTTTGACAAGAAGCATGTGAAGCTTTGTCCCGTAACCCTTATGTATATGGAAGGCGTATTTTGGATATTTTTTTGCGAGCTGTGTCATTTTCCTGTCGCGTGTCACCTTGGCGATAATAGATGCCGCCGCGATAATAGGGATCTTCTCGTCGCCTTTTATGATGGTTTTCTGGTTATATTCATCTGGAGCATAAAGAGACCCGTCGAGCAAAATTTTCAATTCATAATTCTCAATTTCTAATTTTTTTATGCACCGCTTGACTGCAAGCCTCAATGCATAGGAAATCCCTCGTTTATCTATGACAGAGTGGCTTACGGACGCAAAGCTGTATCGTAGACGCGGGTTTTTGCTAATTAAAGAAAACCATTTCTCTCTCTTTACCGGACTTAATTTTTTAGAATCCTTAATCCCCCTGAAACTCATCCTGCCCGCCAGCGCGGCAACTGCACCCACCGTAACCGGTCCGGCCAAGGGCCCACGCCCTGCCTCATCTATACCCACTATGTATTTAGGCATAATATTATTCTAAAATACTTTTATGAGTTTCGTGCATCTGCATACGCACTCCCATTATTCCCTCTTGGATGGACTATCGAAGATCAAAGACCTCGTTCGCGAGGCCGCACGGATGGAAATGCCCGCGCTCGCAATTACCGACCACGGAAATCTATACGGAGCCATCGAATTTTACAAAGCCGCAAAATCCGCCGGGATAAAGCCTATCATCGGCGTTGAAGCGTACATTGCTTCCAGATCCCTAAAGGATAAGGAGCCCGGTGTGGATGAACGCCGCTATCATCTAATCCTTCTCGCTGAAAATGACGAGGGGTATCACAATCTTATTGAACTTGTCACAACTTCGCACCTGGAAGGATTCTACTATAAGCCGCGGATGGATAAAGAACTCCTGCGGAAGCACTCGAAAGGAATAATTGCGCTTTCCGGATGCATGAGCGGGGAAATTTCGCGCGCCGTAGCACGAAATGATACCGAGAGTGCCCAAAAATTAGTCTCTGAATATAAGGATATTTTCGGGAAAGAAAATTTTTTTCTTGAGATTTCGCATAACCCTGGAATAGAAGGGCACGAAGAAATACAGAAGGGTCTTACCCTGCTCGCGCGCCAAACAGAAACCCCTCTGGTCGCAACTCAGGACTCGCATTATCTTAAGCCCGAGGACGCGGAGGCTCAGGATATTTTGCTCGCCGTCCAGACAAATTCAAAAATCGACAATGAGGACAGGCTGACTATGAAGGCGGGTGATTTCTCGTTTCGAAGCCCGAAGGCAATGCGCGAGTTTTTTAAAGATTTCCCCGACGCTTGCGACAACACGCTTAAGATCGCAAACCGCGTCCGCGTCTCAATACCGATGGGCGTCATCCAGCTTCCTCACTATGACGTACCGGGCGGGAAGGGGCCAGAAAAATATCTTGCGGAATTATGCTATGAGCGGCTCCCGCAAAAATATCCAGCAGTGACACTGGAAATAAAAAAGCGCCTAGACTATGAGTTGGGCGTGATAGGAAAAACGGGCTTCTCAACTTACTTCCTGATGGTTCAGGATTTTGTGAACTGGGCGAGAACCGAAGGAATCGTCGTTGGCCCCGGCAGAGGTTCCGCTGCAGGGTCGCTCGTTTCCTATGTTTTAGGAATCACTAATATCGATCCTATCGCGTACAATTTAATTTTTGAGAGATTTATGAATCCGGACCGCATCTCCCCACCCGACATTGACCTTGATTTCGCGGATACCGGGCGCGATCGAGTACTAGAATATGTGCGGAATAAATACGGCCGGGATAAAGTTGCCTCAATTATAACTTTCGGGACAATGGCGGCGCGCGCCGCGATTCGCGATGCAGGGCGCGCTTTGGGCGTCCCATACGCCTTTTGCGATCAGCTCGCAAAGCTCATCCCCTTTAACCCTACTCAGGGCATGAAAGAGGGTTGGCTTGCCGAATGCCTCGAAGATGTAGAAGAGTTAAAGAAAATATATAAAGAAAACGCTGAGGCAAAAAAATTGATTGATTCGGCGATAAAACTCGAGGGCGTCGCGCGCCACGCTTCCGTCCACGCGTGCGGAGTCGTTATCACGAAAGATCCCCTTAAAAATATTGTGCCTCTACAATACGCAACGGGAAATGAAGTTACCGGAAATGTGGTCGTCACTCAATACGAAATGCACGCGATTGAAGACTTGGGATTGCTTAAAGTTGATTTTCTCGGACTTAAAAACTTGAGCATAATAGAAAACACGCTAAATCTTGTCAAAAAACGACATGGCACCACACTCAATTTGGACCAGATCAATCACGAAGACACGAACGTTTTTAAAACTTTGGCCGAAGGGAAGACAATCGGCGTTTTCCAGCTAGAGGGGCAAGGGATGACGCGGTACCTCAAAGATTTGGGCCCGACTAATATAGAAGACATCATTGCAATGATTTCGCTTTACCGCCCGGGGCCAATGGAGCTCATCCCTTCATATATAAAGCGCAAGCACGGGCATGAGCGTGTGACATATCTTCATCCAAAACTCGAGCCGATTTTGAAAAATACATACGGAATAGCGGTTTACCAGGAACAGTTGATGCAGATTGCGCAAGCGCTGGCTGGGTTCACGCTTGCCGAGGCAGACACACTTAGGAAGGCTGTCGGCAAAAAAATCAGGAGCCTACTGGAAGAGCAGACGGAAAAATTCGTCGCAAAAATGATCGAGAATAAAATAGAGAAAAATGTCGCGAAAAAATTGGGCGAGCTCTTGGAGCCCTTTGCGCGCTACGGGTTCAACCGTTCGCACGCCGCTTCATACGCGGAGGTTGCGTACCAAACCGCTTTTCTAAAGACATACTACCCTATTGAGTTTATGACGAGCTTAATGAATGCGGATGAAAAGGACGTCGAGCGGGTCGGGTTTCTCATCAAAGAGGCATCCGAGCTCGAAATCGAGGTTCTCCCCCCGGAGATAAATAGTTCCTACGAAAACTTTGCTCCTGAGGAGAAAAACGGCAAGCCGGCAATCCGCTTTGGACTCCTTGCGATCAAAAATGTCGGTTCGAACGTCGTCCGCGCGATAATACATACGCGGGAGCAAGATGGCCAGTTTTCCTCCCTTACTAATTTTCTTGAGCGCGTTCCATACCAGGACCTAAATAAAAAATCGCTCGAGGCGCTTGTAAAATCCGGAGCGATGGATTCCCTTGGAGAGCGGTCGCAAATGCTCGAAAATATCGAGGCCTTGCTCGCGCACCACCGCGACTCGACCAAAGACATAAACAGTTCGCAGACTTCCCTTTTTGGGAATTCCGGTCAAAAATTGTCCTCAACTCTGGTTTTAAAAGAATTTCCGCCGGCGACCCAGGAAGAAAAACTCCGATGGGAAAAAGAGCTCTTGGGACTCTTTATCTCTGGGCACCCTCTTGAGAAATTCCGCAAACTATTGGCGCGTCAGAAAACCAATATCAAAATGATAAAGACATTCACCGAAGGATCACCCGTTGTTGTCGGAGGAATTATTGAGGAATTCAAAAAAGTGCTCACAAAACAAAACCAGCCGATGCTATTTTTAAAAATCGCCGATCTTTCCGATTCTATCGAAACAGTTGTATTTCCGCGCCTTTTGTCTAATAATGGAAATGTTTTCGCGTTGGATAAGTGCGTGGTGATCAAGGGCAAGGTCTCCATCCGAAACGGGAACCCAAGCATAATTTGCGAAGACGCTAGGAATTTAGGAGAAAAAAATGAAGAAAGAAAAAGCAGAGAAGAAAGCCTCATTGGCTGATAAAAAAGCAAGAGACCACCGCGATCTCGGGAGCGAGCTCGATCTTTTTTCGTTCCACGAAATCGCCCCCGGGGCGCCTTTTTGGCATCCGAAAGGAATGATTATATTCCGGGAACTCGAAAAATTTGCAAGAAAATTAAACGACGCGGACGGTTATGACGAAATAAATACGCCGATCCTCGCAAAAAAGGACCTTTTTGAAAAATCCGGACACTGGGAACACTACAGGGACAATATGTTTTGGTTTAAAAACCCGCGTGACGATAACGAAGTTCTTGTCATAAAGCCGATGAATTGTCCCGAGTCTACTTATGTTTATAACTCGACGGTTCGGAGCTACCGCGACTTCCCAATACGCCTCGCCGAAATCGGAAGGCTGCACCGAAACGAACTTTCGGGAACCCTCGGCGGCCTTTTCCGAGTGCGTCAAATAACGATGGATGACGCGCATATTTATGTACGGCCGGATCAAGCCGAGGAAGAGATTATTCAGGTTTTAAAAACCATAGCTAATTTTTATAAAATGTTCGGCTTTGACGCAGCCTACCAATTTGCCACGAAACCGGATGGGGCGCTCGGGACTAAAGAGGAGTGGGACATTGCGGAGCATGCGCTTAAAAGCGCGCTAGAGCGGAGCAAGATAAAATTTTCTGTAGCGAAAGGCGAAGGCGCGTTCTATGGCCCCAAGATCGAAGTTCATATCAAAGATAGCCAGGGGCGCGATTGGCAGATGGGGACAGTGCAGCTCGATTTGGTAATGCTCCCGGATAAGTTCAACTTGGGCTATATCGATGAAGACGGGAAAAAACAAAAACCTTTTGTTATTCATCGCGCGATATTCGGATCGTTCGAGCGGTTTATCGGTGTTTTATTGGAGCACTTCGGGGGCGCGCTTCCCTTCTGGCTTTCGCCCGTCCAGGTCTCAATACTTTCAATCAATGAAAAAGTTAACACTTACGCCGAAAGCATTCTAAAACAGATGAAAGAAAAAGGTATTCGCACCCAGACCGATTTAAGAAACGAAACAATCGGCAAAAAAATTCGTGAGGCTGAGATGCAGAAAGTTCCGTATATTTTGGTTATCGGCGAGAAAGAAGCGGAGGCAAAAAAAGTTGCTGTCCGCGAGCGTGGCAATGGGGACCTAGGACAGAAAACAATTGAGGAATTCATAAAAATTGCGAAATAGGAAACAACTAATCGTTATTCTCGGGCCGACGGCTTCCGGGAAATCTGAATATGCCATTAAACTTGCCAAGAAATTGCATGGCGAAATTATCTCTGCGGATTCAAGGCAAGTTTATCGAGGTTTGGATATTGGCACTGCCAAAATCAATGGCCAGCTTTGTACGGATATTGCCAACCCCAAAACTGCGTTCAGCGTCGCGGAATGGAAAAAATGCGCGGATAATGCGATCGCTTCAATATTTGAAGGGGGCAAAATTCCGATACTGGCCGGGGGAAGCGCTTTTTATATTCGGGCAATCGCAGACGGCATAGTCATTCCCGAAGTTCCTCCGAACCCTAAACTTCGTAAAAAGCTTGAGAAACAACCGCTCGCTTCCCTATTAAAAATCCTTACGAAAAAGGACCCAGGGCGCGCGAAAACTGTCGACCGAAAAAATAAGAGACGCGTCGTGAGAGCGCTTGAAATTATCGAGGCTCTCGGCAAAGTTCCTAAATTCAAGATGGAAAGGAAATATGACACTAGGTTTATAGGAATTAAACGCACGCCCAAGGAGCTCAAAGGCAGAATTGATAGAAGAATCCGCGAGATGTTAAAGAAAGGATTAATCCGCGAGGTTCAAGAGCTGCGCCGTTCCGGCATTTCGGGGAAACGCTTCAGTGAGCTTGGGTTTGAATATAAATACCCCGCGCTATATCTGCAAAAGAAAATTACCCGTGAGGAAATGATTGCTAAAATAAACAAAGAAACCGTCGCCTACGCCCGTCGCCAGATGCTTTGGTGGAAAAATGATAAACGTATAAAGTGGTTAAAAAAATAGAAGGCTCCGCGTTTTTCCAACAGAGCCTTCCTTTCACGAATTCTCGTTCCCTATAGATCCCCAAGCCCTCGCCTTACTCCGCTTCCTGCTTTATCAATAACTCCAGCTGGCTTGAGTTGTCTGAATCCGCGTCCGACCCAATATGCTGGCCAGAAAGTCAGCAATACGCCGGATATCAAGCCGACCGTAAACTTGTTTGCAATTATTCAGCGATAGCATGATAATTACTAAAAATGAGAAAAAACTCAAATTCTAGTTTGGGATTTAGAAAACTAAGACCAACTACACAGAAAATACTCCTACTTCTAATGGGTGGGGTCGCCTTGGGATTAACTAAATCTCCAAAGCAATATTTTCGAATAATTAAGGGCGTGCAGAAAAATTGGGAATGGGTAAACCATTACGCCTTGAAACGAGCCATTAAAAATCTATATAGATCGAAGCTGCTAGATGCAATAGATAACCCTGACGAAACTACTACGTTGATTTTAACGGAGCTTGGCAAAAAGCATGCGCTTACTTATAAAATTGACGAAATAACCATTCCCAGAATGAAAAAATGGGATAGAAAATGGCGAATCATAATTTTCGACATCCCCGAAAAGTTTAAAAAATCCAGAGATGCGCTTTCAAGAAGTTTAAAAAGAATGGGATTCTACCAATTGCAGAAAAGCGTGCTTGTGCATCCATTTGAGTGTGGTAAAGAAATAGATTTTGTGGTGGAATTTTTTAATATACATAAATTTGTGCGCCGCATTCTTGCAGAAAATATTGATAACGAGCTTGATATCAAAACAAAATTCAATTTATAAAATTAGTGATTATCTAGCTATAGCGGACTAATTACTAATTAAATAGGTGCAAAGTTTCTACTGTATTATTTCAAAAGCTGTAGAAATATTTCTTTGAGTATCGCCGGATTCGCGCCGATTTTTTGTTGCTTCGCTTCTCGCATCGCTTGCCCCACCAGAAATTGAAGCGAGGCCTCCTTCCCTTTTTTATAGTCTCGGACAGCCTCATCATATGACGCGAGAATTGCACGCGCGATATTTTCGAGCTCTCCTGAATCTCCTGTTTGCAAAACGCCTTCCCTTTTTGCGATCTCCGCCGGACTTTCGCCGCTCGCAACCATAATCGCCAATATATCTTTAGCGCCACGGGACGAAATCTCGCCCTGTAAAATCATTTTCATAAGCTCCCCGAAATTCTCCGGAGTAATTTTTGTATCTTCCAAAGAAATCTCATTACTTTTCAAAATTCCCATCAAGTCCGAAGTTAAATAATTAACGGAAAGTTCGGTAATTTTTTTGGGGTTAGCCTCGTTGTTCCATCGATTCCCCTCCGAAACAGCTTCCTCAAAAAATTCCGCAAATCTCTTGTTTCTCACAAAAATTTCAAGTTTTTCTCCGTCGATATTAAATTCCTTCCTAAATCGAACACGCTTTTTATTTGGCAATTCGGGAAGCTCGTGGGTTAAGGCCGAAAAGGAAAACTCGGCAACCTCCGATAATTTCATGGGCGGGATATCCGGCTCGGGAAAATACCGGTAATCGTGCGCTTCTTCTTTTGAGCGCTGGGCGACGGTTTTTTGATGTGCGTCATCCCAACCGCGGGTCTCCTGCTTAAGTTTCTTGCCTTCGTCCAGTAATTTCCCCTGCCGCGCAATTTCAAATTCGATTGCTTTTTCAACAGCCCTAAACGAATTTATATTTTTTACCTCAACTTTTGTTCCGAGGTTGGCGTCAGGAGAAACCGAAATATTTGCCTCAACCCGCATCTGGCCTTTTTCCATATCCGCGTCGGAGACTCCCAGATAGCGCAGAATTAATTGAAGCTCTTCCGCGAACTCCCGCGCCTCCCCGGCCGAATTTAAATCGGGTTCGGTCACAAGCTCCATCAAAGGAACCCCCGCGCGGTTATAATCGACCAGTGTCGCCTTTCCTTCGTGCGCGGATCTTGCGGCATCTTCCTCAATGTGCGCGCGTGTTATGCGGATTTTTTTACCCGAAAACGGGAGCTCTAAAATCCCCTCGCGAACGAGAGGATACGGAAATTGCGAAATCTGGTATCCTTTTGGCAAATCGGGGTAAAAATAATTTTTACGGTCAAATCTGGATTCGTCCGCGATTGAGGCCCCGATCGCCGCCCCAAATTTTAAAACTTTATGTATCGCTTCTTTATTGGGAACCGGCAGGGTCCCCGGGTGTCCGAGGCACACAGGGCAAATATTGATATTCGGGTGTCGCTCGTCCGGATCGTTCTTGCACGAACAAAACATTTTGGTATTTGTCGCGAGCTCCGCATGTATTTCGAGCCCGATTGTTGGTTTATATGCCATTTTTTATTACATTGAAGGTAAATATAGAAGAATTTTAGCAGATTTTCTACTTTCTTTCTAATAAAAAAGCCGGGGTACACCTGGGCACCCCAGCCAATGGACAGCGAAACTTCCTGGAAGATGTACAAAATTGTTTCAAATCATAATACATGACTTGCGGAAAAAAGTAAAATCCTTATAATATAGCGCATGTTGTCATACACTGATTTAACCCCGGGGACGCAATTTATCATGGACGGTGAGCCGTACGAGGTAGTTGACTATGCCTTTGTCCGCATGCAGCAGCGAAAGCCCTCTGTGCAGACCAAAATCCGTAATTTGATTTCTGGAAAAGTCGTCTCAAAAACTTTCCAGCCCTCGGATACAGTTCGCGAGGCGGATATCGAGCGCGAGACGATAAAATTCATCTACGCAAACCGAGGAGAATATTTTTTCCAAAAACCCGACAACCCCAGAGATCGCTTTAATCTATCCGAAGACCTCATGGGCGACTCCACGAGATTTTTAAAACCTAATCTCGAGGTCACTGCGTATAAATTCAAGGATAAAATTATTACCATCAAAGTGCCCGTTAAAGTTGACTATGTAGTCAAAGAAGCGGCTCCGGGCTTCAAGGGGAATACCGCGCAAGGAGGCAATAAAAGCGTAACTCTTGAAAACGGACTTGCAATCAACGTCCCCCTTTTCATCGAGGAAGGCGATGTGATCAAAATCAACACCGAAACCGGCGAATATACCGAGCGCGTCTCAAAGGCCTGACAGCAAAAATGCTATTGACACAAGATAAATAGTAAGGTAGAGTGCCCCTGAAGTGTTTCAGCTGGAAAAACTGGCTGACTTAAAACATAAGGAGGGGAAAATGAACAGCATTACTAAAGTCATCGCTTTTGCGTTGACATTGGCCCTGTCGTCGGGCTCGGCATACGGGGGTCGCTGGGTAACGGTATCGGACGAAACGTTCGGCACCTTCTCGGTATACAAGGAGATCCAGAACGGGTGCCATGAAAAGGTGCTGAACTTCTGGTCCGAAAAGCGTGAGAGTGGGTCGTCGACGCCATCCTACATGAACATCGACTTCGAAGTTAAATGCCATGACGTCATCGTCAAGAGAGTGAAACAGTATTGCCCGCTCCGAGATGGGGAGTTCGATATCGATAGGCTGGTCAATGGAGAAATTCATACCGAATCTTCCTGCTGGGCGCGTGATTCAGTTAGTTGGCATCCTGTTGAGATTTCCGTTAACGTTACCTTCCGCGCAAAAAGGGGTGCGAAGTTACAAAGAAGCAATACGAGAACGGAGTCCCTAAACGGAAGTACCTTTACGATCGAGAAGACGAGACACCGGTTCAAACAAACCGAGCTCGACGGAGTTATTCAGGTGGGCAATGACGAATTTTATTTCGACCGCAGTTTCCCGGAAGGTTTCATCGGGAAGATGCGCCAGATCACCAAAGAGCGTCGATAGCCGCCGATAACCCGCCGGCACATGCAGTAAAACCGGGAGGAGAGTGTAGACTCTTCTCCCGGTTATTTTATTTGAGCCCTCCTCAAAATACTTGACAAAATATCCGATATAGTATATACTATAAAACAATCTGGCCTTGCCATAAGGCTAGAAAAAAACACTATAAGGAGGGCTATTTTATGGCAAAGAGGTATTTTGGGTTCTTTGGAATGGTGGCGCTACTGGTTGGGATCATTGGAGGCGATTCCCCTGCGGCGAAAACGGTGTATCGGGTGAAATTTGCGAATGAGGCGGCCGTGGTATACCGCGTTGGAATCGACACCTGCGGTTATTCGCAGGTCTTCGTACACGCAAGCGACAGCTTGACGAAGAAGAAACAAAAAAAGGTGGACGAATCCCACCTATGGATCCAGCTCTACAGGTTCGATTGGTGCCAATGGTGGCCGCAAGCAACGCTCGACGTTGCCCAATCAGTTGAGCTATTGGAAAAAGAGTTCGACGCCACAACGAATTTACAAGACGCATCGATAAATAAGACGGCGTTGGTGTTTAACCATGCTACCGGCAGGAACATCTTTGTCAGTCTGAATGTTACCCTCGACGGCAACAAAGACGACTGGGGAGATTATTCGGGGAAATCAAAACGAAAAACCCCGAATTTTACCTCAATAACCAGGTCGTCAGGCCGGTTCGTGATGGCGGATGTCGATGGGATCATCACCGATGGATCCAACAACCTTTTGGATTCGTCATGGGTGATCGTCGACGACAACCGGATCGAAAAAAATAAGACAGGCATCTTAGAGGTGTACTCGGAGGATACACCGATCAAGGGTTAGCGGAAACCAAAGTCCAACAATCAAGAAGCCCGAGCGCGAAATTAAACACTTCGCCCGGGCTTCTTTTTTATGCTAAAATTATTTTATGAATATCCTAATCCGTTTGATAATAAATACATTGGTCGTTCTCGCGGTCGCGTATATCATGCCTAGCGTGCACGTCGATAACTATACTACGGCCTTCGTTGCCGCGCTCGCGATTGCGGTTGTAAATACAATCTTAAAGCCCATCCTTATCTTCCTGACTCTGCCAATAGAAATTATAACCCTCGGCCTTTTTACTCTCATAATAAACGCCTTCCTGATTATGCTTGCGGCCTATGTCGTCCCGGGTTTTTCGGTTGACGGCTTTTGGGCAGCACTCATCTTTGGACTCATTTTCTCAATCGTGAATATCTCCTTCCACAAGTGGGAGCGAAAGCAAGAATTCTAATCTCATAGATATTTTTTCTCTCTCAACCAGTTTTCTATTTTCCCATATTCTCGCCCGATCCAATCGGCGTTTGAGATAATCTGCTCAATTACTTGCTCAACCGTTCGCGCTGCCGAAGATACAGGATGGCTCTTGAAAAATTTCCGGATATCCGTCGCGTATTTTTTTGAATTGAAACTCTCCGCGGGAGAAATAATCCGCGGGAACAGATGCCCTCCTTGGCCGTAGGTTTTAAGGAAATATCTCCAGTTTCGCTTCAAAAACGCCCAGGCCATCTCCCGCCCTAGAGGCGAGGACCAAACGGCCGCGAGCATCCCCGGCTTGTCCTGGATCCGGACTTTATCTGAAATTATCAAATTGAGCGTGCGCAAGGTAAGCGTTTTCGCCGAAAATAATCCCAGCGTGCGCCCCAGGCGGTTTTTCTCCTCGTGGAGGACCGTTTTTTTATAGAGCTCCAGGACCTGCAAATATTCTTTTTTGCTGCCATTTTTCGCGACGACTGAGTATACTGCCTGCCGTATATCCGGGTGGATGCGTGATTTTCCGGCTACGTACGCGGAGAAACGCTTTCTCGCCTCTTTGATTACTTTCTCGTCCCCGTACCGCCCGGACTGGCTTATGGAAATTCCGCGAAGGAGCGAATCAAAATGGGGTTCTTTCGCCTTTCTCTCCCACCCGAGGCGCGCGGTAAGAATGGAAAACATTTCCTGCCCGAATTTCCTAAATCCCTCCTCGAGCTTCGTCCCTTCGAGTAGCATATAGATTTTCCCTAGGTTTTCGGCCAAATCGCTCCACGTCGCGTAATCGTTCTCAAACCGGTAAGAAAGAGCCAGCTCCATTGCGGCAGCAGTCGGCAATTCTCCTGATTCCGAAAGTGCGAAGGCGTCGTTTTGTATGCTGAATCGATCCTCGGCGGGAAAATCTTTCCTCTCAATGGGTTTCTTTAATTGTTCAAGCATTTTTATTGGGTAGTCGGTCCGAAACACGCCGACGGCCCCCGCGTTAAACTTTATCCAGCGATTTTCGCTCCTCTTTACCTCCATCTGTCCCTTTTTCAAAAGGCGGGCTTCCGTTTTTTTTGCTCCCTGCCTTAAAAATGAAATCGGGACGGGCCAGCGCGTTTTATCCCGGCTATTTTTTCTCGATACAGCACTCGAAAAAAATCTATGCTGACGGATCTCAAAAAATTTTTCTTTCTCCGAAATGCGGAGCACTGGATATCCAGGCCTTTCTGTCCAATATTTCATTATATTTCGAATTGGCTTGCCGGATACCTCTTCAAGAGCGCCCCATAAATCGCGCGTAGATGCGTTTGCATATTGGTGGCGCTTTAAATAGTGTCCGAGTCCCCTTCGGAATTTTTTCTCCCCAATATAATCGGCGATCATCCGGATGACTGAAGCTCCCTTTGAATAGCTTACTGCGTCGAAAATCTCGCCAATCTCGTCCGTATTTCTTACCGGAATTTCAATCGGATGGGTATTCTCGAGTGCGTCCAATTGCAACGCGCGGGATAGGTCCTGCCGGACAAATTGCGTCCATATATTCCACTCCGGGAAAATATGATCGACGGCAAGATATTCTATCCATGACGCGAACCCCTCGTTTAGCCACAAATGCGTCCACCACTCCATCGTTACAAGGTTGCCGAACCACTGGTGCGCGAGTTCGTGCGCGATAACCAGCGCGACCCATTGCGTATTATGTATCGAGGAGTGCTCCGGATCGACAAGTAAAGCGGATTCTCGATAAGTGACCGCTCCCCAATTTTCCATCGCACCCGACGCGAAATCCGGAAGCGCGATCAAGTCCAGAATCGGCATCGGATAGGAAACGCCGAAATATTTTGTGTAATATGAAAGGGTTTTTACAGCAACGTCGAGAGCAAACCTTGCCTGATGCTTTTTCCCAGGCGTCGTAAAGATGCGAAGCATAATCCCTTCCTTCGTTTTTGCCTCAATATAGTCAAATTTGCCGACAATAAACGCCAATAGATAAGTGGACATTTTCGGGGTCGGCGCGAATTCTACGATCTTGTATCCGGATTCATGCTCTCGAACTGAGGTTTCGTGCGTGTTCGAAATTGCCCTGTGGCTTTTTGGAATAATGAGGGTTATGTCGAAAATCGCCTTGGCGGCTGGCTCGTCTACGCACGGGAAGGCGCGTCTTGCGTCCGTTGCCTCAAATTGGGTTGTCGCGATATATTCCGGGCGCCCGCGAAGTTCGTACTTGCTTTTATAAAACCCGCGCATTTTGTCGTTCAATATTCCCTTGAAATGAATATCCAATTCTCCCCTACCCCGAGGGATTTTTTTGTCAAATTCAAAGACCACGCTTTCTGACTTCGGGTCGTACTTAATTTTTGCGGGTTTTATTCCCTTACCTTGCGAACGCAGTAAAACGCGCCCGATTTTGACTTCATGAACATGGAGCGTAATTTTGCTTTCGGATTTTGTAAGATTAAACGAAATAGTTTCCTCGCCCCTAAAAGTAAATTTTTCAAGATCAGGATGGAGCATGATTTTATACCGGTTCGGCTTGAAGTGCGCGGGCAGGCGGTGGGATTTTTTTTGCTTACGCATAGAAAAAGACTAGCAGAATTTTCAGTAAAAATAAATGAGCGGGAATGGTTCAAAAACCATCCCCGCTCATGTTTTAACCTCCCTGACGGCGCCGGTTTCAGACTCAAGTTCTTTGGATAATCTCCTGATCCTTTCTGCCTCCACAAAAAGTAATTTCCCCTTGCCGCTTAGAGCGAGTTTCTCAGCGCGCTCAAAAAAATTCAGTGCGAGCACCCTATCGCCCCATGCCGATAGATGCTCCGCGCAAGCACGAAATATTCTCATTCTTGTTTCGATATTCACACTACCTGCGAGTTCATTCGCATCCACATAATGCCGACACGCTTCAGCTATTTCGCCCTCTTTTTCTAAACACTGCGCGGCATTTATTAGCGATATTGCTCGCAGGGATGCACTGATATCCCTCTTCGCCAGAATTGTATTAGTTAGAGCCAGCGCTTCCTTATGCATTCCCGCAAGAAAGAATATCCTCGCCCGCGTATAGAGCATGCGTGGTGAAAATTCCTTTTCGTATTTGTCCAACTTTTTTTGAATCCTTATGGCCTTAATAAGGTAGATCCTTCGGATTAGTGATTTTGTCATATATGCGAATGCTCGTGAGTAAACTCCCGAAAGCAGGTTAAGCGATTTAAGAAGTTCTTTTTGATGCCCGTGTTTTTTTCTGGCATATTTTACGTGTTTTCTTGCCATACTAATGGCTCCTAAGTGTCCAGTAAAACTTTGGGCATCGCATAATTGATTAATCAACGACACAGTTGGATGTTCAGATTTTTTCGTCTCTGTTTTGAACGAACCCATATGGCCTCCTTTCTGTCAAAATGACTTTTGCCCAGTATACTACTCGTATCTAAGGGCGTCTATTGGATTTTTTTGCGACGCTTTCTTCGCAGGATAAATCCCGAACGCGAGTCCGATTGCCCCGGATAC
>MFIQ01000020.1:22602-22713 GCA_001778905.1 Candidatus Giovannonibacteria bacterium RIFCSPLOWO2_12_FULL_44_15
GGAGAGGATAAGCGAGACCCCGAAAGCCAAAAGCGCCCCCATCAAAATCCCCAGGATTCCTCCCACGCCAGTGAGTATTACCGCTTCGAATAAAAATTGCCTCAAGATATC
>MFIQ01000020.1:22770-28931 GCA_001778905.1 Candidatus Giovannonibacteria bacterium RIFCSPLOWO2_12_FULL_44_15
AAATTGCCTCAAGATATCCCTGTTCGCAGCGCCCAGCGCTTTCCTAAGCCCAATCTCGCGCGTGCGCTCGGTTACGGCTACCAGCATTATGTTCATAATGCCAATTCCGCCGACAACGAGCGAAATTGCCGCAACTGAAACGAGCAAAAGCGTTAAAATGCTTGTTACAGTCCCAATTCGCATGGCGAGGTCCGCCTGCGTTTGTACAAAAAAATCATCCTTCTCGATATCCGTTATGTTATGCGAATTTCGGAGCGTAGCCTGCAAGTCTTCCACTACCCTTGGGATATTTTCTTCCGTATCCGCGGAGATGATAAGGCGATGGAAATATTTAATGCCAAAAAGCGAATCCTGCGCGGAGGTATATGGGACCAAAACTATCTCGTCAAAATTAAAAAACGAGACTTGCCCCTTTTGAGGCAGGATGCCGATAACCCGGAAATTTTTCTCCTTAATTTTTATGCGCTGCCCGATTGCCTCGTCCCCGCCAAAAAGTTCGTCTTTTACTTTGCTCCCGATAACTGCGTACGCCTGGCGGCTTCGGACATCGCTTTCCGTAAAGGCGACTCCTTCGGCGGGATAAATATCGAATATTTCAAATACGTCCGCAGCACCTCCTAATACTGTAGCCCGATACGTTTCGTTTCCGTACGCAATAGACTCGCCTCCGAATACGACCGGCACAATTTTGTCGGCATTCGGGACATTCTCTTTCCTTGAAATTAAATTCAAATCCCTTTCTTTGAGCGAGTCGGAAAAGACTTGTGCGACATCCGACGGGCCGGTGGGTTCGCGCCCCGGTATGACAACTATCGTTTTCGAGCCCAACCCCTGTATCTGCGAGAGGATCAAATCCTGCGCCCCCTGGCCGATCGACATTACCAATATTATCGCCGTAATCCCGATGACGATGCCGAGAATTGTAAGAAACGATCGCGATTTGTGCGATTTTAATGCTTTGATCGCGGTTTTAAATAAATGCCTCGCTGTCATATTTTCTTGTCGCTTTCGATTTGCCCGTCTTTCATCCCGATAAGACGACGGGCATATTTTGCCAGCGATTCTTCGTGGGTTATTAAAATTACCGTCCTTCCCGTTTTTCGGTTTAGTTCGTCGAGGAGCTTAATTATCATCTCGCTATTTTTCGAATCGAGGTTTCCCGTCGGCTCGTCCGCGAGTATCATATCCGGCTCGAGAACGAGCGAGCGCGCTATCGCCGCCCGTTGTTTTTCGCCTCCCGAAAGCTCGCCCGGCTCATGGGCCATCCGATGCGATATCCCGACCGCATCAACTGCGCTCCTTATTTTCGCGTCCCAATCCCTCTCCGGGATGTTTGAATAGAAAAGAGGTAATTTCACGTTCTCGTATACAGAAAAGCGCGCGAGCAGATTGAACGCCTGAAAAACGAATCCTATTTTCTCGTTCCGGATTTTGGCAAGTTCGGGCTCCGAATATTCCTCGACGGATTTGCCCGCGAATTTATATGTCCCTCCGGTCGGGCGATCAAGAAATCCCAGCAACTGAAGCAGTGTGGATTTGCCTGACCCGGATGCACCCATTATCGCGATAAATTCTCCCTGATCCACGGAAAACGAAACCCCTCCCAACGCAACGGTTTTGGTTTCTCCGCTTTGGTAAATTTTCTCGAGGCCTTTTACCTCAATTAACTTCATGGGATATTATTACCTTCATCCCCTCTTCAAGTCCCGAGAGTATCTCAACTCGGCCGTCGGACCCAAAAAGGCCCAATTCAACTTTTATTTCATCAACTCTCCCGTCCTCTCGCTCAACTCGGACGATCTTTGCCCCGTTCTCTGTCGAAACTGCGCGTTGGGGTATAGCGATAACTCCCTCTTTCTTCTCGGCCAAAATATCTATATTTGCCGTGAGGCCCGACTTAATCCTCTCGTCTTCCCTCTGGAATTCAAAAGTTATTTTGTACGTTGAAACGCCTTCGATTACCGTTTCCGCGGGGTCAATTGCGATAACTTTAGCCTCAAAGACAACATCGTTCCCGTAAGCGTCGAGGGTCAGTTTGGCGAGATCGTTAACCTTAACTTTAGAGACATCTGCTTCCGGAAGGTTAGCCTCAACTTGGAAACTCGCGTCCGAGATAACCGAAACTACCGGGGAAGAGGCGCTGACAATCTCCCCCACCTTGGCGTCCTGCTTTGTGACAACGCCTTTTATCGGCGATGTAATGACCGTCTTCGAGATTTGGGCTCGGGTATTATTCACGCTTGCCCGCGCCTTCTCAACGCTGGCTTCCTGCACCAAAATTTCCTGCTCCGTACTCCCGGCAAGATCTTTCGAAAGCTCGCTTTCGGCAATTTTTAAGCTTGATGCCGCCCCTGAAACATTATTAATCGCCGTATTCACATTTGTCCTGGCGGTTGAAACATCCGCCCGGTAACTATTGATCTGCGTCTGCGTTAAGGACGGGGATGGTTCTAGAGAATTTATAGCAATTGCGACGGTGTCGAGATAGCTCTTAATGAATTTTAAGCTATCCAGCGCCTCCGCGGAAAAGACATACATATTGGCCTCGGAATTCATCTTAAGCAGAGACGCGTTCCACGCGATGAATTTATTTTCCACCACCACGCGTCCGGACTCCAAATCGGCCTCAAGTTGCGAAAATGTACTGAAATTCACCTGCGGGCTGGTGCTTCGGGGATTGGAAAAAAATTGGTCCACTTTATTATGGATGGCGTCATCTGCTTTGGTATAAGAATCTTGGATATAGTCGGATAAGCTCTGTCGGGCTTCTTGGACCTTGGCTTCCGCGATTGCCAAGTCTTCGGGGCGAGCTCCTTCTTTAAGATCGGCCAGTTTTGCTTCTTCCGATTTCAGGCTGGCTTCAGCTTCCCTGAGTTCCGATAAAAGATCTGCGTTATATATTTCGACAAGTGTCTGGCCGGCGACTACCCTGTCGCCGACCTTGATCGGCGCTCTTGTAATCCTGCCTCCCCTGTCAAAACCCAAACTAACGCTTTCCGCCGGCTTCACTTTGCCGGTCACGCTGACTTCCTGGATCAACTCCCCTCTTTTAACGGTGATTGTTTCAAGTTCAGATTTGCCGGATGAGCCGAAATAAAACCATGCTCCCAAAATCAATACGAGAAGAGAGATTGTGTAATACAAATACGGCCTTACAAATAATTTTCTCAAATAATTCATGCAAAAATGTTACCACAAAAACCACCGCCCCGCAATAAAGCGGGGCAGTGGTTTTCCTAATTATCTACGCTTCTTTAAGTGGGTGTTGGCGTGGGAGTTGGGGTAGGCGTGGGAGTTGGCGTAGGTGTCGGAGTTGGGGTAGGCGTGGGAGTTGGGGTAGGAGTAGGTGTCGGAGTTGGGGTAGGCGTCGGTGTTGGGGTGGGAGTTGGGGTAGGCGTGGGAGTTGGCGTAGGCGTCGGAGTTGGGGTAGGTGTTGGTGTTATAACCGGAGGAGTGCTTGATCCGCTCCTGCATGGCGTAACGAGATTGATGTCCCTAATGTTGCCTAAGCCGCGATCACCGCCTTTTCGGTCATCTCCTTCTCTTTCAATTTTTCTGAGCCATCCCGGAGCAATAAGATGTCCAGGCGGGATACAGAATTTTTTCTCACGCCTGTCCCCATCGTTATCATCATCGTCGTCGTCATTTTCCTGCGAAATCGGATTTTGCGCAAGAAACTTCAGTAATCTATCAAGCGTTTTTGGTCCGACTAATCCGACCTGTTCAATGTTATTTTTCTTCTGGAAGCGCATGACGGCGCGTCTTGTCGCTGGTCCAAAGAGCCCGGTAATAAGCCCTTCCGGGTAGGTGTCGCTATCCGCGGCCAAAAGAATCTGCAACAGCCGGACGTCGTCTCCGGTCATCCCCTGCCTAAGCTGGCGGGCCAACCGTATAGTCGCGAGGGTTGTCGACGCGACTTGAGCCTGCGCGGCTCTTAGAGCCGCAATTTGAGCCTGGAGCGTCTTTATTTGTGCCTCAAGCTGGATAATTAACGAGCTTACGCCGTTTGATGTAGAGGTTTGCGCCATGGCTGAAACAGGCACCAAAAGCGACTCTGCCCCAAGCATCACGGCAAGTAAAATCGATACAAATTTACTCATAATATTTATCTGATTAATCTAATAAGTTAATAAATCTAATTATACCTGACCTTATGCAGAATTAGACGGGATAACTGTGCACTTCTTACACTTAGAGTATTTGGGTTAGACTTGAGCTTAAAAACTCGTTGGTAAGAGTAGCCGTCAAAATTACCATTATTATCAATATCCCATTCGCAATTAAGACAGGGTGCTGTATGCGGATTTTTATGAAAATCTTAAGAAGCAACGCCGCCGCAACAACGCCGGCCAATGCAAAATACAAATAATTCGCAGCCGATCTAGGCTCCGATGCCAAGACGCCTGTAACGGGCGGTTTTTCGGCAACAGGCGCTAACGAGGGAGTCTCCTGGGCGTTCTCGTTTACAGCCTCAAGAAAACTTTCGTTTGGGTCGCCTGCCGGAATTTCCTGGGCCTGGGCTTTCGGAATAACCGAGAGCTTGGTTGGAGAAATGGGCGCTACAGCCCTCGCGGGCGTCCCGAAAAACTGGACGACAAATACAGTCTCTCTGCCCTCATAAATTCCGTGGGCAGTAGCAATCCCAATTTCGGTATATTTTGAATTCAATATATTCGCCCGATGTCCTGCAGAATTCATCCAGGCTTCGGCAACATCTTTCGAGTCAAAAAAATTCACCGCCAGATTTTCGCCCGCGGTCGAAAAAACATAACCGGCCTTGTCCAAAAAATACCACGGCGTATTCCCCTCCGGCGTTACGTGCGCGAAATATCCCTTCGCCGCCATATCATCCGCTTTCATTTGTGCGGCTCTTTCCAATTGAGCGCTTGCTTTCAAGGGAGCCAAGTCTTGCCCCTCGCGCCTTAAATTTGTCTCATTGACCAGGACTAGAGGCAGTATAGACGCGAGGAAATCCGAGGTTGGATATACATAGAAAGCGTTCAGTAGGAAAGCTATCTCCAAAAAAAGGATCCCCGCGAGAATAACCGAGGTGGTTCTTGGGCGCAGAAAATGCGGCTTATGGTCGTTTCCCTGATGGGGAATAAAATATTTCTTTAACGTTTTGGCCACTCTTTCCATTATATATGAGAATGCCCCTTATAGAGGGGCGTTCTCTGGAAAACTTTCTAAATTATGGAAGCTCGGGCATCGGGAGATTCAGGGTCGGGCACTGGGCATTATTTATCCAGCGCCTTGTCGTCTTATATACGTACCCCGTTGAAGTGTGCTCCGTCGGCAATCCAAAAGGAACCCACGGGGCGAGTATCTCCTGCCAGTATTTGGCCTGCATCGTGTGCACTGCCGCGTAAGTTACTGGGCCGTAGAACCCGGTTACGGGTATATTGGTGCCCTCGTGCCTGTTGATGAAAGTCTGAAGTTTCGCTACTTCCTCTGGATTATTTTTCGCACCCTGCTTAATGAATTCATTAAGGTAAATTCCACAGGCAGTCGTCTCGCCTAAGACCTGCCCGCCGGTCAAAGAGTTGGTTGTGCCGAATGATCCAAGGATTCCTCCGCCTCCACCACCTCCGCCACCACCGCCTCCTCCGCCACCGCCGGAAGAACTCTGAGTTGTAGTCGGCGTCGGGGTAGGTTCGGGAGTTGGAGTCGGGGTCGGTTCAGGAGTAGGAGTCGGCGTAGGTTCGGGAGTTGGTGTTGGGGTAGGTTCAGGAGTTGGTGTTGGGGTAGGAGTTGGGGTAGGAGTCAGAGTTAGAGCATTAAATGCAACGCAGTAATATGTTTCTCCGGCTTCCGGATAGTCCACCGAATCAAGGTTGTCGTAATTTTCGACATCCTTTGAGCAATACATTTCCGCGCTTTCGTCGTCCTCGTTTGTCTGGTTAGATTGGTCGAATGTAAACGGGATATAGCCCTCTTGCAAAACCTCCCTGACCCAGGCAAACGCGCCTATGGTTAAGGTATTGATCTGGGTTGTTGCCTCCCCGTTAAGATCCGTTGGGCCGCTATCAAATAAATTCCAGGGTGATCCAGCTTCTCCAACAAATGATCCGCCCGGATCAACGCTCGGAGGATTTTCCGGAGCCCATTGGAAACTCCATCCTGGCGCGGGATCACAATCTTCGTTCTCGAGAAGAAAATCC
>MFIQ01000020.1:28947-29109 GCA_001778905.1 Candidatus Giovannonibacteria bacterium RIFCSPLOWO2_12_FULL_44_15
TAATGTCCAATCCGCCTAATCCCCAATCAGGCAGATCGTTCTCGTTTTCGCAAATAATTTTGGTCGCAATTATGGTCGCTTCGGGAGTTGGTGTCGGAATTGGTGTAGGAGTAGGCGTGGGTGTCGGTGTTGGCGTGGGTGTTGGTTCAGGCGTAGGTGTGG
>MFIQ01000020.1:29135-31955 GCA_001778905.1 Candidatus Giovannonibacteria bacterium RIFCSPLOWO2_12_FULL_44_15
AGGTGTGGGGGTTGGGGTTGGAGTCGGCGCCGGAACAACGCACTCATTATTATAGATTGCCTGTCCTTCCGCATCCCAATTGCGCCCGTCGGGATCCCAATCGCCCGGCGGAATTATGTCTTCGCCGTCTTGGTGGGATGAATTGTTGTGGTCGCCGCCCCCGTTCCCATCAATAGAGTTTTCATCAACTGGAATTTGCGTCCAGTTGTTAGCTCCGCTTGCATGGCAAATAATGACGCTATCATCATCATTATTCGTCGCTAAGGCGAACATTGGGGAACTAAATCCCGAGGCAAGAGCAATTATTAAAAATGCGGCTGATAAACTCGTGAGAGTATCGTTCTTTAACATATTTTATTTTAATTACTTGATAATTAGGCTAAAAACCATTAAAAACCTTGATATTCTTTGATGTGTGGGATTATAGCAACGCACCTAAAATTAGTCAATAGCCGCACAAATTTTGACCAAACCATAAATTTGGGCTATCTTTTGTGCAAATGTTGCTAAAAAGGAGGCTCTAAATGAAAGACAAAATTTATTTGAGCGATATGCCGATGCTGTTTTTCCAAAATCTCCCAAGCGGGTTTGTTGCGGCTTTCAAACAATTCTGGGATCTGCCGAAAATCGTTAAGGCCAACAACTTGACGACGCCAAATCACTTCATAATTCTTCCGCGCGGATTTATGCCGGATCTCGGGATTCCTTACTTGGCAAAAACAATTGAACTCGATGAAAGAATCCCACGTATGGTTCTCGGCAAAAAAACGTTCTACCGGTGCGATGCGACCGACGTCATGCGGGCCGACAAAGGAGACATTCTTCAGCATTTCTCCGAGCCCGGAAAGCACATCCGCTTATTTCGCGTCTTCAATGGAGGAAAAAAGTAATTGCTCTGGTTTGCGAGCAAACAAAAAAACGAGCCCTGTCTTCCCGATGGGCTCGTTTTTCATATTGGCTATTAAATTATCTGCTAAAAAGTCTGACCACCCAGCCGAAGAGGCTGAACTTGCTTTGGTGCGTTTTTATGAAACTTTCCGTCGTTGATGCGGTCGCTCTCAACTCTTGGATTTCGGCTTCTATCTCCGCTTTGACTATGGGATCCGTCGCGCGGCCTTGCGCCTTGGTTAAGCGTTCAATTTCGTTTTGCGTCGTCACAAGTTCGCTCCTAAGCGCTCCGAGGTTTTTATAATCGCTCCCAATCAAGAATACGCGAAACCCGTGACGACTCTCCACCTCATTCTTTTTCTTATTAACTCGCTCATTTGTCGACGCGTGTTCCTCAACTACCGTTAACACTTCTTCAGCAACGTCTTTGTCTTTGTTGCTCCCGCTTTTAAGCACGGCTTTAAGCGAGGGGCCGAGATTGCTCCCGCGCTCTTCGGTATCTTCACCGTGCGCAAGCGCGGGTACGGCTGAAAATGCCAAAGTTGCTATTGCGATTAAACTTAGAATTTTAATGCGATTCATAAAGGATTATACCATTACTAGTACTAGCGGGAAAAATACGAATAGAGCCCGCCATACATCGCTTGCGCTTCTTTTTGCACTCTCGTATTCGTTGCTCCGTTGTCCCGATATTTTAGAAAATCGCATGCCGCTTCCGTATTAGTAATGAAGTATGCCTCCGTCAAAACTCCAGGGAGGGATCCGTAAACCGTCATCCCGTAGCCGTCATTTTTTATTCCTTTGTCCCTAAGCTTGAGCGCAGAGGCAATCGCAGGATGTATGTACCCCGCGAAGATTTTGTCGTTTCGTTGGGTCACAAAACTTTGCGTATAATCCGCCGTTACGTTTAGGGAGCCGTTGTGGTGTATCGATATGAGCACGGATGATCCGGCGGCTTCTGCGGCCGCTACACGGTCCTTGCGGGAGTCAATCCGCGGGACTTCAAAATATGCGACATGATTCGCGTCCAAAATTTTCTCAAGTTCCGCGCGGACGTAAAAATTAACATCTGCCTCGATAACCGCGATGCCGCTGCAATTCCCAACAGCTCCCGTTTCTCCTCCCCCGTGCCCCGCGTCGAGTGCAATTAGCTTGCCGTCGAAAGGGCTGGCTGCGCTTGCTGGAAAAGTTGCCAATAATGCCAATCCCAAAATCGCAATATAATTTTTCATCTCTAAATTATAACATCTTTATATAAAGATGTTATTCGTCTTCCTCGCCATTTTCGCCCTCCGAATCATCGCAATCGTCCCCCGAGTTCCCGCGGGTCATAATCATACGCGTCCCGCCGCCTTCTATCCGGGTTACGCGCAATTTGCAATCGCAATCATCCTTGTCCTTGTCGCAATCGTCCTTGGGCGGAGGAGGATTTCTGCATGAAGATACCGTCTCGGCATTATTAACTTTCTCAACGCGGTCTTTCATATCTTCCAATTCCTGGTCCGTGACGGGATCCGGGTCAGGGAAGTCTGCAATTAATAACTCGTCTGCTTCGGCGATAAGTTCGTTTATTGTGATATTTTCTCCCGGGACAAGGGCATTGCCGACTCCAAAATGGGCAACGTTGAATTTGAGGGCCAAAAGCTCGCGCTCGAGCCTATCCGTCATATCCTCGTTGCCGTTTAGCATATCTTCCGCATCTTCTGGAGTTGAAACCGAAATTGCTCCAACCGTTTGCGGCAAAGTCCAATTCTCTTCATGATTTTTCCAGTATCCCCGAGAGCGTATCTCAAACTCGCTACAGCCGTTGATTTTCGCCGTTACATTTAGCACGTGCGCTTCAAACGCAAAAATAAGCGGGAGGGAAAGAAGGTAGAATATGAAACTGGCCAGCGCAACGCCGAATATCCTCCGGGATGTGATGCCGCTAAA
>MFIQ01000021.1:0-5589 GCA_001778905.1 Candidatus Giovannonibacteria bacterium RIFCSPLOWO2_12_FULL_44_15
CATTGAGGCGGATGGATCAAATGTTTATATCAGCTACCGCGATGTAACTAACACCAACCTCAAATTTGCCAAGTCCACAGATGGCGGCGCCACGTGGCCGCCGTCAAATATAAAAACCGTCAATTTTGGCGATACAGGGGCTTATAGCTCCATCGCCGTTTCCGGATCGAATATATATATAAGCTACCGCATCGCCTTCTGGAATAACCTCAAATTTGCCAAGTCCACTGACGGCGGAGCCACATGGCTGCCTGCGGATATAAAAATTGTTGATGCGCCCGGCAATATTGGCGTATACACCTCCATCGCCGTTTCCGGATCGAATATATATATAAGCTATCGAGATAATACAAATCTCAATCTCAAATTTGCAAAATCTACTGATGGAGGAGCTACTTGGAATACAAAAACTATTGACTCCCTCGGTAATACAGGAAACTACACGTCAATTGCGGCTCCAGACGCCAATAATATTTATATCAGCTACCGCGACTCGACTAACGGCGATCTCAAATTTGTTAAATCAAACGATGGAGGCGCAACTTGGACTCTTTTTCCAAGTGGCGGGCATGAGATTGCGACTGGCTCATTTTCAACTCCGGTTTGCTCAGCGGCCCTCCCCACAGTCTCAGTCTCCGCCACAGATTCTACAGCTTCAGAACCAGGAACAGATACGGGAGCCATCACCTTCACACGCACGGGAAGCACAGCCTCGTCTCTAACAGTCAACTACACTATCAGCGGCACTGCGACAAACGGCACGGACTACACTTCTATTGCTTCCCCGATCACAATTCCGGCAGGGCAAGCCTCGGCAGTTCTGACAATCACTCCAATAAATGACGCAACGGTTGAACCATCTGAAACCGCCACCCTCACAATATCCGCAAATGCCGCGTACACCGTTGGAGCCCCAAATTCCGCCACAGTGAATATTAATGATGATGACGGCAAGGCTGTATCGTTAAACGCGACGCCGCTATCGCTCGTTCGAAATACCGGCAACTTTACAGTTAATTGGAATTTTACAAGCGGATATTCCTTCTTTGACTCATTAAACGATTGGATTGGCATGTATTTGGTTGGCTCTACGGACGATAGTTATATTGATTCAAAGCAGACATTTGGCGGTTCAAGTGGGAATGTGTCTTTTTCTTCAAACCGAACGCCGGGGAATTATGAGTTTAGATATTTTGATACAATATTCGGATATGTTGGAAACCGCTTGGGCGCGAGCAACCAGGTTGAGATAACTGCACCCGGTGCGCCCACCGTTAAAATGACAGCTATAGTCTGTCCGCAGGAATCTGATTTGCCAAATTGGAACAACCAAGAGCCTATAACATCCGGGAAAATATCAGACTTTTTAAATAATAATCCAACTTGCACGAAGGCCGCTGGATGGAGTTTTCAATGGGGGAAAGAATTCGGCACCATTGATCCTTGGGCTCCTAGCACACTTGATCCGGGCGGTTCATTTATCGGTGAGGCCGGGCCTCCGTGGGTTACTTTCGGCCCCACAGACGCTTCCGGAATTACCGAGACCACTCTTGATGCAGATAGTATTTTACTGGAAACCGGAAACAGCGCCGTTTGGTTTAGGGAAGTATTGCAGCCCGGATATCTGCCTTTCAGCGCTTCCAACGGCGACCCCAATCCTCCTCTGGGTTCCGTATCTGCAGAATTTTGGTGCTCTACCGATGTAGAGCATTATGATAATTATGAATTGGTCCCGCTTCATAACGGGCAAACTTATTATTGTGTAGTATTTAATGTCCTAGCCTTCCCCACTTTTAATCTCTCCGTCAATTCCTCCGGAGCTTCTAGCGTTTCTATTTCTAGCGCAACAGGTCATGGAGGAACCACAAACTACAACAAACCCGGCCTATCTTCCGGGACATCAGTGACGCTTACTGCTCCGCTGGTGTCCGGTTACAATTGGAATGGCTGGACAGGTGGCGGCTGCAGTGGGGTTAGTCTGTCGTGTACCGTGACAATGAATGCCAATATAGTCGTGAGGGCGAATTATACAATGCTCCCGCCACCGGATTATACATTAAACGCATACCCCCCTATCTTCGTGACTATAAAGGGTTCGAGCCCAATTGAATCGACCAAGACCACGATTACCGCTTTATCTTTAAACGGATATTCCGGAAACGAAAGACTTGATGTAGTGTCAGGAGCCCCAGCCGGCTCAACACATAACTTTATTCCGGTAAACCGAAGGATAAATATTCCTGCGGATGGAAGTGTCAGTGCGCAATATTCTATTACTATTCCGCCGACCACGACATCGGGAGCTTACAACATAAGAATTCAAGGCACCGGAGGAAGCAACCCAAGCACCATAGTCACGCTCAATGTCGAAGTGAAAGATCCTGGCTTCGAAGAAGTGATGAGACCGATTTTTGAAGTGTTTGCGAAAATAAGATTACCAATAGTCGAGGCTTTCAACCCCACATACTAATATGAATATCAAAAAGAAATCGAAGGGAAGCGATGTTGCAAAGTGGCGAATTCCTGCTGTTCTTGCGCTTTGTATTTTAGCGGTCTTAAGCGTTACTTGGTTTTTTGGGGATAAAAGAAATGTACGGGATTCGGAAATTATTCGGCCAATAGTCACAGAGACCCCAAGGGATCAGGTCGGAAAAGTTACCCCCCAGAATATTCCGCTGAACGGAAAGGCAGAAATCGCTCAGTCATACAGCGCCGAGTATCCAGATTCGACCGCCAAACAAAGCACGATTGTTTTTACATCATTTAAGACTGCTGACGAGAATTTCGATTATTATTCCAAATGGGCGAAAGATAATGACTGGCAAATAGTAAATTCTTCGCGCGATTCCGCGGTTTATTCTTTGTCCTTAAAAAAACCATCAGAGCGCATGGTTATCACCATCAATAAAGGGACGATTACGATCAGCTATGTAAATTTAAACAAATGAAAAAAATATTTTACATAATTGGCTTAATAATATTTTTTAGCGCTCTGTTGCAGGCGACTCCAGCAAATGCCGATATTACCACCGACCTTGTCGGCTGGTGGAAATTTGAAGGCAACGCCAATGATTCGGCGGGAACTAACGACGGAACTTTTTTCGGCGGCACGCCAAGTTATCCTGCAAGCCCGCTCGGCCAAGCCATTACTTTCGACGGATCGAATGATTATGTGAATGTGGGAGACCCAGCCAGCGGCGTGTTGGATTTTGGGACCGGAGACTTTAGCGTGAGTTTCTGGGCTAAAACTTCGCAGGTAGCGAACAGTAGCCAGTGGCCGGAAACATTATCAAAAAGCGATTTTGGCAGCCCGAATAGGTATGGCTTTGAATTTTTCTGGGGCAATCCTACCTGGGGTGCTGGTAAAGCGGTGTTTAAAATCCAATCGGGCGGCACGCAAGTCGGTGCCATCAATGATTTTTATGCGACTAACGATAACTCTTGGCACCACTATGTTGGCTTAAGAGGGCCTAATGGCTTATTCTTTTATGTTGACGGAGTTTTAGTGGGCGTTGATTCTACTCCCCTAGGTTCGATAAGCAACAGTTCTCCTTTCAGAATAGGCGCTGCCGGAGATGACGGGTGGTCTGAATTTGGCGGTCTCGTTGACGATGTCCGCATTTATAACCGCGCGTTAACAGGGAATGACGTTAATGAATTATATTACACCGGATCGCCAGCCTCCGAACCAACTTTTACTCCGGCGCCCAACAGCCTTGTTGCTTGGTACGAATTTAACGGCGACGTTTCCGATTCCTCTGTCAACGGATACGACGCCACTTTCTTGGGTGGCACGCCAACATATCAGGCAAACCCGCCGCTCGGCCAAGCACTCGATTTAAACGGGAGTAATGATTTTGTGACAAGATCAGATTACGGCTTGCCAAGCGGGAGCTCCGCTCGGACGATTTCGTTATGGGTCAATCCGGAAAATAGCGCTGCCGAAGGATATTTGGTAAATTGGGGTACAAACACTTCTAATCAGAAGACAGCCCTGTTTTTACTGGACGGAAGCGATATTGCAAGATTTTCTTTCTGGGGTACCGATGTCGATACCGCAAACCCTATTCCTCAAAATATCTGGACGCATATCGTCGGCACTTACGACGGAGGCACTGCTTTGCAATTGTATGTAAACGGAATACCCAATAACTCTGCGACGCTGGCACAAGTGGCAAATACTGTGTTAGGAGGCTCACTTGATATTGGAAGATATACTGGAACGTGGGGATATTTTAACGGCTCCATAGACGATGTCCGCATTTACAACTACAAGCTGACACCGGCGGAAATTCAGGCGTTATGCGATGCCGGACCCTGCCCGGCTTCAACCGTCGGCAATATCGAAGTAAACGCCACGCTAGACGGCCAGCCATGGCCGTCGTCGGGAACAAGCGCGATAAATTATACTTTGGTGGGCTCCGAAGATATCAGCAACTCTACCGTTCCCAATACTTATTCAAATGTCGAGGCGGACTGGCTTTATACTCTAGACTATGTAAGCGGAGGGCCGGCAGGTGCTTACTTTTCTGACATCACGCCGATAGGTTCCCAGTTTTTGCCTGCGGATGCGACTATCGGGTTTACAATGAATTTTGTTACATCGTTATGCCCATTAATTCCGCAAGCAGGGAGGACGATCATTGATTTTTCTCCGTATTCTACCATTGGTTCTCCTTCCTATGCTCCTAATATGGCCGGTCCTTATAGCGCATCTATTAGCGCCGGCACGTATAATATTACGCTTGTTGGCTATGATAAGCATACCGGCCCCGGTGGCACCGGATGGCAAAACCAGCCAAACGAGAAATATTATCTCAAACTTTTCAATTCTAGCGGCGGACTTATAAAAAATACCGGTTCTTCCAATGACATAGCAAATGACGAAGATTATGAGACAACTTTAGTTGACAGTCCGGTATGCGGCAATGGTATTATCGACATTTTCTCCGAAAATATTGCTTCGGTTGAGGCGTGGCATGCATCCTCCGACGAGGGCAGTTATAATAGTTTGAAGGCGGTATGCGCTGCATTTGATTTGATGCCTTCTTCTGAAGAAGAGTGCGATGCCGGGCCGAACGACGCGGTCGGCTGGTGGAAATTGGACGAAATCTCCGGAACTACCGCTTCAGATTCATCCGTCAACGGCAATGGCGGGATTTTGACCAGTATGGATCCTTCAACGGATTGGGTGGCGGGAAAAATCGCCAACGCGTTGGATTTTGACGGAGTTGATGATAACGTAAGCCTCGGAAACTCAACGGCACTTCAAATAACCGGCAACCAGACGATCTCAATGTGGCTTAAGCCTAATTCCTTCTCGGCAAGGCGCAACCCTTACGCCAAAGCTTATGGAGGCGAGGGAACCATTACCCAGGAAACCAACGGTACCATCAATTATTTCTACGGAACCGGAGGAGGCAACACCACTCCATACCAGGGATTTACCATGTCGAACCCCCTCATCCTTAACGAATGGACTCATGTTGTAATAGTCCGCGACCTCTCCAACATGACCTTAAGATGGTATAAGAACGGAGCACAAACGAACCAAGTTGCCGCATCATATTCTTCGGCAACTGCTTCAAG
>MFIQ01000021.1:5626-23860 GCA_001778905.1 Candidatus Giovannonibacteria bacterium RIFCSPLOWO2_12_FULL_44_15
ACTGCTTCAAGCTTAAACGCCTATATCGGCAAGGGTTATGTAAGTAATTATTCCGGAACTATCGATGATGTCCGCGTCTACAACAGGGCGCTTTTGGCACCAGAAATAGCAAATATTCACAGCCAAGGTTTAGGGGGTCAAACCTGTACTTCGCGCGGGTTTAGTGGAGGAACTTTGAGTTGCAACGCCGCAACTTGCAAATTCGACGAATCGCAGTGCACACTGCCTCCCCTATACACATTAAATGTGAACCCGGATAAAATCATTGCACGCGTAAAACAATCGTCTCCAGTAAACTCAACGCAGACCACAATTACTGTAATTGCGGATCCCGGATTTTCAGAAGATGTTGTATTGACGGCGATTTTCCCTCCAGAATTAGTTGGGGCTACGGGGATATTTTCAGACGACACACTGTCCTCTTCCGAATATTCTACAGGATCAACTTTTTATGTCTCTCTTCCGGCCGGAGTTCCCGTTGGATCTTATACCATTACCGTCAGAGCCGTCGATGGAACTATACCGCCAAGAACGGTTACTCTTGAAATCACAGTGAATGTAAACGATCCTAACTTCAAAGAAGTGTTGAGGCCGGTTCTCGAAGCGTTTGCGAATTTGGTCTCGCCTATAACCCAAATTTCAAGCGTCTTCCATTGAAATTTGTAATCTAATTTTGGATCTCGACGGAGTTTCTCTCCGGTGTTAAACTCATATACATGGAAAACGAAACTGCAAATAAAAATAATATGCTTATTCCGGCGAGCATTATAGTTGCTGGGCTTTTAATCGCGTTCGCCGTTCTGTATACGCGCGGCAGTTCCGGCGTCGTGTCGCCCGGAGAAAAAGATGATACAGCGAATAATAATCCTGCTACCGCGGACATTCTTAAGATTAGAGACGGTGATTTTGTTTTAGGGGATCCGAAGGCGAAAGTTGTCTTTATCGAATATGGCGATTTTCAGTGCCCTTATTGCGGAGTATTCCATAAGACGATAGAACCTCAAATAATCTCGCAGTATGTTGAATCCGGCAAGGTTGCATTCGTCTGGCGCGATTTCGCGTTTCTGGACACAATTAACGGGATAGAGCGGGGAGAATCGCATATGTCGTCGGAGGCCGCGCGTTGCGCAGGGGAGCAGGGGAAATTCTGGGAATACCACGACAAGCTTTTCGCAAACCAGAAGGGAGAAAACCAAGGGGCGTTTGCTGCCGCGAAACTAAAAAAATTCGCTGGCGATTTGGGACTCGACCAACCTAAATTCAGCGCGTGCTTAGATTCGGGGAAATATACGCAAGCTGTGAAGGATTCCACGAGCGAAGGAAATTCGGTCGGCGTTGACGGTACGCCGGCATCGTTTATAAACGGAAGATTATTCTCAGGCGCGCCAAGAGCGTTTTCGGATGTCAAAACGATAATCGATCAGGCTTTAGCGGCGAAATAATAAGTACATGATATACGATGTAATTATTATTGGGGGGGGTCCTGCGGGATGCGCGGCGGCCGTTTACGCCGCGAGAAAGAGATTGAAAACCATTTTAATTACCGAATCTTTTGGCGGGCAGTCGATTGTTTCAGGCGATATTCAAAATTGGATTGGTGAAGCGCATATATCCGGATTTGATTTGGCAAAAAAATTCGAGGCGCACGTCCGGGCGTTTTCGGATGTGGTTGAAATTAAAATGCCGGAAAAAGTAACGGAGATAAAAAGCATAAAATGCAGTTCTGAATCGAGGATTTGCGATTTTGAAGTAGTAACGGATAAAGGAAATAAATATGAGGGGAAGAGCATAATATTAACGGCGGGAGCGAGAAGAAAAAAACTGAATATTCCAGGAGAAGATAAATTCGAAGGCAAGGGTGTTGCCTATTGTTCAACTTGCGACGCGCCTTTATTTTCCGGTAAAAAAGTTGCTGTTGTCGGCGGGGGAAACGCGGGGCTCGAAGCGGTTATCGACCTTTTTCCTTACGCGCTCGAGGTTTATATCATGGAATACGCCGATAGCCTGAAGGGAGATCCGGTCACACAGGAAGAGGTTAAGAAAAATCCTAAGCTCAAAGAAATAATATTCAATGCCAAAACTATGGAAGTTTTGGGAGATAAATTTGTCAATGGAATAAAATACCAAAATAACAAAACTGGAGAGGAGAAAGTTTTGGATGTCGAGGGAATATTTGTTGAGATAGGATCCGTTCCGAATTCGGAGATAGTAAAAAATTTAATTGACCTCGACAAATATGGGCAGGTGGTCATCGATTCGAAACATTCCGCGACTTCGCATCCGGGAGTTTTTGCCGCAGGAGACATAACCGACGACCCGTACAAGCAGAATAATATTTCCGCGGGGGATGCGGTTAAAGCGGCTTTGGCGGTTTACAATTATCTTTTGAAGAGAGCTAAAATCACGCCCGCCGCGGAATAAAAAAGGACGCTCCGAAGTCGAACTTCGGAAAAGTTTCAGTTGCCATCCAGGGATTTGGGAATGTCGGAATGCATTTAGCAAGAATATTGCACGAAAATAATTTTAAAGTTATAGCTGTATCGGATTCGAAAGGCGAATTGTATGATTCTCTAGGCCTCAATATTCCCAAGCTTTTGGATAAAAATTCGTGGTATGATAGAAATATATCCAATGAAGATATGCTTGGGGTCGAGGCCGATATTTTCGTCCCGGCCGCGATAGAAGGATCCATAAATAAAGAGAACGCCCGGAATGTTAAGGCCAAAATAATTCTGGAGATGGCGAACGGCGGGATTGCGAAAGATACGTATGAAATTTTGGATAAAAGTGGAGTTATGGTAATCCCCGATATTTTGGCAAATGGGGGAGGAGTTGCGGGAAGCTACGTCGAATGGATTTCAAATAAAGAAAATAAAAATTATGGGGAGGAAAAAGAATTTAAAATGATAGAGGATTTTATGGCAATTGCAAGCAAGAAAGTTTGGATGCGAAAGGAAAAAATGAATACTGATTTGAGAACTGCCGCGTATATTTTTTCCCTTGAAAGATTGGAGAAAGAAATTAAAAGTAAAATTTTGAATAAATAATATGGCAAAAATAGCAATTAATGGGTTCGGGAGGATAGGAAGGTCGTTTTTTCGGGTGGCATTCGGGGATAAAGATTTAGAAATAGTTGCGATAAACGATTTAGCAGATCCCAAGACGCTAAAATATCTCTTGAAGTACGACTCTGTTTACGGACGGTACAACAAGGAAATAAAAGGCGTAAAGTTTCTGGCTGAAAAAGACCCGTCAAAATTGCCGTGGAAGAAACTCGGCGTGGATATTGTAATCGAATCTACGGGGTTTTTTACAGATGCGGTAAAAGCAAGGGCGCATTTGGATGCTGGTGCAGGGCGAGTGGTAATTACCGCTCCCGCATCAGGCGGAGCGAACACGGCTTTAATTGGAGTAAACGATGATAGGTTCGGTGATAAGAATCCGATCACGGCGAACGCTTCATGCACGACGAATTCAGTCGCACCCGTGATGAAAATTTTGCTCAAGAATTTCGGAATTAAGAAAGCGACAATGACAACAGTCCATGCGTATACCGCGACGCAGAAATTAGTAGACGGTCCGGACGAAAAGGACCAAAGGCGCGGACGCGCGGCGGCGGCGAATATTATCCCGTCTTCAACCGGAGCAGCCGAGGCGGTAATCCAATCGATTCCCGAGCTCGAAGGAAAATTTAACGCGGAATCCATACGCGTCCCGGCTATCACGGGATCTCTGAGCATCATTACCGCGATCGTGGATAAAAAAGCATCCGTCGAGAGCATCAATAAAGTCTTTGAGAAAGCTGAGAGGGAAGAAGAATGGTCCAAGGTTTTAAAAACGACTTACGATCCGATCGTCTCGACTGATATTATCGGTGAGCCATACGGCGCGATTATGGATTTATCCTTGACCAAGGTCCTCGACGCTGACTTTGTTAAAGTTTTTTCCTGGTACGACAACGAAGCCGGCTACACCGCGACCTTGGTGGAGCATGTGAGGAGGGTAGCGGAGAATATATGAATTATTTTTTAGAAATAATTAAAAACAATAATTTGTTAAGTCTGGGATTGGCCGGCTTGTTATTTAGTCTAGTGTTTTGGAGGTTTACTGCCGGCGCATTAATTATTCCATCACTTATTGCAATTATTTTAGCGGTACCAATCTCAAGAAAAATAAAAATTTTTCTGTCATTGGTTTTATTTGGCCTATTAATATTTTTTCTTACTTACTATTACTTAGTTTGGCTATAAATTATGAAAATCTATTTAGGAAGCGATCATGCGGGGTTTGAGTTGAAATAATCATAAATTGTAATATAATTGAACTATGGCGTTAAAATTGGATGAAAGAAAAATAAAGCTATTGGTAAAAGAAAGTGTAAGAGAAGCAATGGATGCCCAGATGATAAAATTGGGCGCGTTTTTGATGCCGCATATATCTGTAAAAGAGCAGAAAAATATTGCAAGGCTCTATAGATTGCCGTCGCGCAAAGTAGAGAAAAGTTATAAGGCGGAACTGTAATGTGGAGGATAGATTTTTCAGCGCGAGCGGAGAAATTTTTAAAACAAAATAGAATTTCTAAGGAAGATATTTTCGAATCATTGAGTCTTGCGATAAAAAAATTTCAAGGTGAAAAAGTGAATATTGATATCAAAAGGATGAAAGGAAAATGGGAGAAATTTTATCGAATAAGAAAAGGCGAGATGAGAATTATCGCTAATTTTGATTTCGACAACTCGTCAATTTTCGTCGATGTTATTGATTGGCGCGGACGTGCGTATAAATGATTTATTTATACGACAACGAAGCCGGGTACACGGCGACATTAGTGGAGCATGTGAGGCGGGTTGCAGAGAATTTATGAACAAAAAAATAAAAATAAAAAAAGGGATGACTGGGCAAGATATTCAAGATGAACTTTTTCGGAGGATGTCCGTTGGGAAGCGCATAAAGTTGGCGAGCGAATTTTATAAATTTGCCCAGGAATTGCATGGAGCAGGAAGAACTTCTCAAAAAGCTCGGCCAAATTCTTAAGAAGCTTAAAATTCCCTACATAATAACCGGAGGGATCGCGGTTGTGGTTTGGGGCCGCCCCAGGTTTACTGCGGATATAGACGTGGTTATTGAACTTAAGAAAGAGAAATTAGATAAGCTTGCCGAAGAACTTCTAAAAATTGATAAAGAAGTCTATGTTGACAAATTATCAATGCAGCGCGCACTGGAGCAAAAAGGAGAATTCAATTTTATTCACCCAGCTAGCGGATTAAAAATTGATTTTTGGATTTTTAAAAATGATGCGTTTGATGTGTTGCGCTTAAAGCGTGGCATCAAAAAGAAAATTGGGAATACTTACGTTTTTTTGAGTTCACCCGAGGATCTTATTTTGGCCAAGCTTCTTTGGTATAAAATCAGTGAATCGACGCGCCAACTTGAAGATATCGAATCAGTTTTGAAAATTCAAAAAAAATTAGATATGGAGTACATAAAAAAATGGGCGAAAATTCACTCCACATTAAAGATTTTAGAAAAATTATTGGAAGAGGTATCATAATGCTATGATCCAGTACAACAACGAGGCCGGGTACACGGCGACCTATGGGCATATGAGAGGGATTATGGAGAGTCTCTGTAATCGACAATTAATATGGTGAGAAATCCATTAATACACGTTCTTTATTTGATCAGCATCAGTTATATAGTTTTGGGGATCTTGATGTTTTTTGAAACTGGTCCGGTTTATGCTTTATTATTTCTATATTTCAGCGTGATTCCTCTTTTTCTTCTTTATGAAGATGTGCTCTTTATATTGAGCATCGTTTCTATCTTGCTAGGATGGATTGGATACTATGGAATAAAAAAAATAACACAAAATAGAAGAATAGGATATCAAATACTATTATCATTAATTATAATGTCTATTTTGATTGCCATGGGAAATGTCATCTGGTTTTTTTATGCCAGCTGCGAGGACTCCGTCGGAGACGTTATGGTTTGTTTCAATAAGCCCATATTTGTTGTGGGTTCAGTAATTGTATCTTTACTTTACTTACTAATTTATTTGGTTTTAATAAGAAAATATTATCAAGCAGCTACATGAAAATCTATATCGGGTCGGATCACGCGGGGTTTGAGTTGAAGGGGAAGCTAATAAGCTATTTAAAAGAAAAGGGACACGATATCGAGGACAAGGGAGCTTTCAAATTGAATCCGGAGGATGATTATCCGGATTTTATTCATCCCGTGGCGGAAGCTGTTTCCAAAGATCCAGACAATTCCCGGGGTATCGTCATTGGCGGATCTGGCCAAGGCGAGGCGATAGAGGCGAATCGGCTTAAGCATGTCCGCGCGGAGGTGTACTATGGCGGCTCGCCAAATAGCGGGCTTGAGACGGTTAAACTGGCCCGGGAGGATAATAATGCCAATGTTTTATCGCTTGGGGCACGGCTGATTTCCGAAGAAGAAGCCAAGAAAGCCATTGAAATTTTCTTGTCCACACCTTTTCGCGGCGGGCGGCACACAAGGCGTATTGAAAAACTAGACCTGTAGGTGTTATCCTAAAATAGGTCAAATATTTTATGCCCAGCCCAAGGTTTATTTTTGTAATTGGCGGAGTAATGTCCGGCATCGGCAAAGGGATCGCAGCCGCTTCGACAGCGAGGATTTTAAAGTCCAAAGGATATAAAACAACTTGCGTAAAAATTGATCCGTATCTCAATGTGGACGCCGGAACGATGAATCCCACTGAGCACGGCGAGGTTTTTGTGACTGAAGACGGAATGGAAACCGACCAGGATATCGGAAACTATGAAAGATTTTTAGACGAAAATATACTCGCGGCAAATTATATGACTTCAGGCTCCGTTTACCTCTCGGTTATAGAGAAGGAACGGGCTTTAAAGTACGGCGGGGATTGTGTTCAGATCGTTCCTCATGTCCCGGAAGAGATAATTAGGAGATTAAAGTTAGCGGCCAAGAAATCCAAGGCCGATTTTGTTTTAGTTGAAATTGGAGGGACTGCCGGCGAATACGAAAACATTTTATTTTTGGAGGCGGCTCGTATGATGCGCCTCAAGGACCCAAAGAATGTAATTTTTATGTTGATCAGTTATTTCCCGATCCCGACAAAAATCGGCGAGATGAAAACGAAGCCGACCCAACACGCTGTCCGCGCGCTCAATTCCGCTGGGATCCAGCCGGACTTTATAATCGCACGGGCCGAAGTTCCCTTGGACGAGCCGAGGAAGAAAAAACTTTCCGTTTTTTGCAACGTTCATCCGGAAGACGTGATCTCTGCGCCCGACATCGACAATATTTATCAAGTTCCTCTTAATTTAGAAAAGGAAAAACTCGGAGCGAAGATTTTGAAAAAATTCGGGATGAAATCCGGAGGGCGCGATATGAAAGAATGGGGGAAGATGGTTCGAAAGGCGCTCTTTTCAAAAAAAGAAATCAATATCGGGATTGTCGGAAAATATTTCGGGACCGGAAAATTTACACTTTCTGATTCTTACATATCCGTAATTGAAGCAATAAAACACGCATCATGGCAGTTTGGTAGAATCCCTAAGATTTCTTGGCTCGACGCCGAAGTTTATGAAAAAAATCCAGAGAAAATTAAAGAAGAACTTGTGGGACTCGACGGCATAATAGTCCCGGGAGGATTTGGGTCAAGAGGAATTGAGGGTAAAATAAAAGCGATAAATTTTGCGAGAAAAAATAAAAAGCCGTATCTTGGCCTTTGCTATGGAATGCAGCTTGCCGTAATTGAGTTTGCGAGAAATGTCGCGGGTATGAAGAGGGCAAATACCACAGAGGTTAACCAAAGGACCAAATATCCGGTTATTGATTTGATGGCGGAGCAAAAAGAGAAGGTTTTTTCGGGAAAAATGGGCGGGACAATGAGACTTGGCGCTTACGCATGCAGGCTCAAAGACAAAACCATTGCTAGGCGGGCTTACGGAACGAGAACAATTTACGAACGCCATCGCCACCGCTACGAATTTAACGATGCCTTGCAGACAATATTGGAATCGAAGGGGCTTATTACCTCAGGTATTAATCCGGAATCGGGGCTTGTTGAGATAATTGAACTTCGCGACCATCCATTTTTTGTCGGCACGCAGTTTCACCCCGAATTCAAATCGCGCCCGCTAAAACCGCATCCTCTTTTCCGTGAGTTTATAAAGGCCGCGATCGCGAAGAAAAAATGATTGAAGTAATCCCGGCGATTAACGCTGAAAGTTTTGAGGAGGTAAAAAGTAAAATAAAACTCGTTGAGCCGCACGTTAAATGGGCGCATCTGGATATTGCTGACGGGACATTCACTCCGAATACGCTTTGGCACAATGCCTCTGACTTGTTGACGCTTGAAACCCCGCTTTTGGTTGAGGTGCATTTGATGATCTCGGATATGGATACGCGTTGGCAAGATTGGATTTTGCCGAAAGTCGACCGGATTATTTTCCACGCTGAAGCGGCGCATGATCCGGAATTTGTTTTGAACAAGATTAAGGAATCAAAAAAGGAAGTTGGCGTTGCGATTAGTCCTGAAACGGATTGGAAGAAACTGAAGCCTTTTTGTAGAGTAGCGGACTTGGTGCAAACGCTCGCAGTTCCTCCGGGGCGTGCGGGGCAAGCATTTAAGCCCGATATTCTGGATAAAATTAAACACATCCGCAAATCGCATCCGAAAGCTATAATCGAAGTAGACGGCGGGATCAATTTGGAGACCGGCAAGAAGTGCGCCCACGCCGGCGCCAATATCCTCGTCTCCGCGAATTATATTTTTGGATCAGGGGACATTAAAAAAGCGATTGAGGAGTTAAAAAATGTTTCGTGAAATAAGGATATTCATTTTTATCATCGTTGTTTTTTTATTTGTACCCTCTATTTTTGCAGAGGAGACGAGGCAATATTGGTACGACAACATCAATGTTTCCATTAAAGTAAACAGCGATTCGACAGTCGATATCGAAGAGACGCAAAATTACCATTTCGTTGGATCGTATCACCAAGGTTGGCGGTCGATACCGTACGATAAGATAAGCACCATCTCTCATATTTCTGTTGCGGATGCCGAAAATGGGCAAGCGCTTAAATTTAGCGCAAGGAGGCTTAATAAAGAGGAGCCCTCGAGCTGGGGAAAGTATACATATTTTGAAGATGGGGGCGCTATAAATATCGAATGGTATTATGACTTTCGCGATACAAACCACTCATGGACAATTAAATATAAAGTCCACGGAGCTATAGGATTTTATACGTCAAACGATGGACTCGGATGGAATATTTTTACCGATTACGATGTGCCCGTTCGCAGATCCGACGTCGCGCTGGAGCTCCCTTCCGGAGCCGATTTCATAAATTATAGCGGTGAGAGAGATAACTCGGTAGGCGCATCCTCGAGTCATTTGTCAGGGGATAATAAGGTTTATTTTTCCGGGGAAGATTTTTACGCAAAAGAAGATTTTACGGTTTATGCGACTTGGCCCAAGGGGGTTGTTAGCGAAAAGGCATTTTGGCTTGATTTCATAAATATATACTTTGCTTATATTTTTTCCATATTTGTGGTTTTCACATGTCTCCTAATTGGTATCATTTATCATTTTAAAATAGAAAGAATTAGGAAGGGCGGCCCGATTATAGTTCCGCAATACGACCCGCCGAAAAATTTGCGTCCGGCGATGGCGGAAGTAATTGTGAAGGAAAAAATTACACCGAAAGGCTGGGCTGCAACGGTTGTCGACCTGGCGATAAGAGGATTTGTCAAAATAGAGGAGGATAAAAGCGGATTTTTTACCAAAATATCAAAATTTTTTGGTAGCACCAACTATATTATCCATAAGATAAAAAATTTTGATAACGACCCAGTTCTTGAGGACTATGAAAGAAAATATCTACAGATACTTTTTAATGCCAAAGGCCACTTTTCCGATTATTTTTCAACAAGAGAATTGAAGAAAAGCCAATCTAAAGCTCACAAACTATATCTAAGCATGCAGGCTTTAAAGGAGGATCTCTATAAAGAAGCTGAAATCGATACGTATGCATATGATGTCGGCCCAGCCCAAGAAAAATGGGAAAAGATTATATGGGCTCTTGCTGGAATCGCGATTGCTGTCGGGTTTATTGGGCTTGCTTCAAATACCCTAAGTTTGTTTTTGGTAATAGGCGGCTCTGTCGCCGCGCTTTGGGGATTTATAAAATACGAAGCTAGACTAAATGCATCTGGGAAACTTTTAAAAGAAGAATGGCTTGGGTTTAAGTATTATTTGGAGATCGCGGAAACTCTTCGAATGCAGAATTTAACGCCGGAGATTTTCGAAAAATATTTACCGTACGCGATGATTTTCGGTGTAGAGAAAAAATGGGCAAGGGCTTTTGAGGCAATAAGCATGCCGCCACCTAATTGGTATTCGGGCGGCGTGTATGCAGGAGGATCAGGTGGTTTTTCCGGCCCCGGCGCCTCGTCTTTTTCTCCATCTGCTTTTAGTTCAAGCTTTTCTTCTTCGTTTACAAGCGCATTTTCTAGCTCCGGCGGCGGCGGAGGTGGAGGAGGGGGAGCGGGAGGAGGAGGCGGTGGCGGAGGAGGCGGCGCAAGCTGAAATTATAAAATTTTGATATAATGAATTAAGTTTATGGCACATCTACACGATGACCCGTCAAAAGCCTCGCCTGCAATGCTATGCGTAGCATTGCAGGCGGGTAACCCATTAAGGAGAGGCAAGTTAAAAAAGCAGTAGAAGATTTGAGAAATGTCTAGGAAAAGGAAAATATTTTGGGTAATTTTTATTAGTCTTTCTATTTTAATTTTAATATTTTCTTATTTCTTGAAAGACTTTGGATTTAGTATGGATACTGGTTATTAATTATATGAGCTATCTTCACGATGACCAGCCAAAAGCTAAAGAATTTAGTCTGGCAAATAAAATTAAATTTCTATGAGTTATTTACATGATGACAAGATAAAATTTCTCGAACAAAAGGCCAATGATATCCGCGAGTCAATTATTGAGATGCTCGTTCAAGCGGGGAGCGGGCATACGGCCGGTCCCTTGGGGATGGCCGATATTTTTACGGCTTTTTATTTTCATATTTTAAATCACGATCCGAGAAATCCTTTGTGGGAAGAGCGTGATCGGCTTGTACTTTCGAATGGGCACATCTGCCCCGTGCAATATGCTGCGCTCGCGCACGCCGGATATTTTCCGATTGAGGAATTAAAAACGCTGCGCAAGTTTGGAACTCGATTGCAAGGGCACCCACATAGGGGAGCGCTTCCGGGAATTGAAATAACATCGGGTCCGCTTGGTTCAGGGTTCGGGCAGGCGGTTGGGATTGCGTATGGGGCTAGAATGGATGGTTCGACAAGCTCACCACAAGTAAAATTCCGGACATATGTTTTTATGGGCGACGGCGAGCAGGATTGCGGAATAATCTGGGAGGCAGCAATGTTTGCGGGGAAAAATAAACTCTCTAACCTAACTGGAATTATAGATAGGAATAATATTCAGATTGATGGGATGACTGAAGATATAATGCCGCTCGAGCCGTTGCGAATGAAATACGAATCTTTCGGCTGGCACGTTTTGGATATCGACGGGCATAATTTCGAAGAAATTGTAAACGCGGTTGAGGAAGCTAAAGCAATTTACGAGAAGCCGACTATGATTATCGCGCATACGATTCCAGGTAAAGGAATCAAGGAAATCGAATTCGATTACAAGTGGCACGGGATCCCGCCAAATAAAGAACAAGCGGCGAAATTTTTGCATGAATTGCGGACGCTCGGCGGCAAAATCACGAGCGAGCACCAATGAAATTTACCCATAACCATGCCACAGTATTTTTCTGGATTGGGCTTTTAGGGCTAGCTTTGTTTTCTGCGCTAGCGTATAAATATTATTTTCCAAGCGAACCGCTACAGCGCGCTTGCACCGAGGAGGCCAAAATCTGCCCCGACGGATCCTATGTCGGCCGAATCGGCCCCAACTGCGAGTTTGCGGCATGCCCGGATTTAAAAACAGAAACACTCTCTCTTTATTCCAGCTTAGATTGGAAAAGGGCCGAAAATGTAGAATGGTCAGAAATCGGAGATTACAAATTAATAGGGTATAAAGTAAGCGCAGAGGGCAGCGCGGTAATAGACGCTTACAATAATGATTTTCGCGAATATTACAATGTTTTATTGGCTAGAAACGGATGGAGTGAAAATTTAAAAATAGCCGCTGACGGGCCCGACGGCGGTATCTGGGGTTATATTAAAAACGGGAAACATATAATTTTTGAATATAGCCGTTCTGTCAAAACAATTTCGATATTTTGGAATGATGCAAACATGATTTTTAAAAATCAACTCGATACATCCACATGGAAAACCTACCGCAACGAAAGATTTGCTTATGAAATAAAATTTCCAAGCGACTCTATTTTGACTGAGGAAGATCCTAATCTTGGCGAAGCTAGTATAAAAATAGTAAAAGAATTAGGAGCGAACGCGCCCAATATAAGTATTAAAAACTGGCCGGTATTTTTGTCTGTTTGCCAAGACTGTGGAGGAGGCGGACTTGGTATTGATAATATTAAAATTGAAGAGCCTGTTAATTTGGGCGGCAGATTATACAAAGCTAGCGGATATTTTTATTACGGCGAGAAAGATAGCCATAAAATCTTATCTATTGATTTTGGTAATTTTCAGCTTTTTTATGGGTTTAGGTCAGAATATAAGAAACCTTTTAGCCAGCAAGAGATAGATAAATACGATAAATTAACGAAACAAATCCTATCCACTTTTAAATTTTTGAAATAATAAGCGGCGGTTTGATTAACAGTTATTTTATGTTATTATCCAAATATGGAAACAATGATAAAAAAAGAATATAAGGAGATTTTACGCCGGCAAAACAAGCTTGAAATGGAGTTGGAATTGATTAAAAAAACCGTTTTAGCAAATGACGAATCCAATATAAAACCTTCCGTCCTAAAGCGCTGGGATAGGATTAGCCGAGATATGGATCGTGGCAAGGTTGGGCGCACATTCAATTCTGTACAGGAAGCGAAAAAGTGGCTGAAGAATCTATAATGTGGTTCAATTAGATTTAAATTTAGTAAAACAGATAAGTTATTCTCAAGCATTTGAGAAGATTGCTATTAAATTAAAGAAGAAGGATAGAACGCTTTTTGATCAGCTTAGCGTACAGATAGAAAAGACAATTCGTATTCCGAGTATTGGTAAGCCTTTACGTTACACCTTAAAAAACCGCAGGCGATTGCACGTCGGGTCTTTTGTTTTAGTTTATGAATTTTATGATAGCGAATTACGCTTTATTGACTTTGACCATCACGATAAAATTTATAAAAAATATAAATAAAAAAGAATGAATCTCAAAATTATCGTCGTCTCGCTTACTGCAGGAATATTGCTTTTTGCCGGGTATTTTGCCGGGCGGAATTATTTAAGGCCCGTTTTCAGACAGAACGGAACAATTTACTTTGAATCAGATCCCTACTTTAAAAATTGGGATTCCGGAAAACAGCGCGAATACTGTGCGGCTAACGGCGGAAAAGTTAATGAATGCGGACCGCTTTGCGAGAATTGTGTTGCCGCCGTTTGCTCTTTAACATGTGAATTTGCTGCCGCAGATATATCAACATGGCAAACCTACCGCAATGAAAAATACGGGTTTGAGGTGAAATATCCAGCCGATTTAATTCAAAAAATTAATGATGACGGTTTTCCTACCATTTATATATCGGACGGATGGTATTCGGGATTGAGTATTAATACTGCACCTCTCGACACACTATTTAAAGTTGGCAACGATTCTTATAAATTGCAATACGACCAAAACACAAATGAATGGATTCGGGGCACATTTGACGATGCCAAGAACGATTTTGTCTTTAAACCAAATTGCGAAAAAATTACGCCATTAGGTGTCCAACGCGTGCCTTCCTATGCAATGGGAAGAGGACGCGCAGTAGAGTACGTAGTTATTTTGAGAGATAAATTTTTAATTTTTTCTGAAGCTCCCGATGAACCGATTGTCCCGCCTTGGGCTAGCGATATTTTTAATAAGGTGCTTGGTACTATTAAATTTAATGACCCCGGATCAATTTTAAAAGCTATTTGTAAATGATGTTTAAAACAACCATCCCCACTTTTAAGTTTATTGATACCAGAGTCCGATGATTTATTTCAGAAAAATGACCGAGATGAATATTGGCCTGTTCCCGGTGGCGATTTTTATTGCGATAGTGTTGACTCTAAGTATTGGCGGAATTTTGCATGTTCGGGAAATTACGAAGCAGACGTATTTCACAGAATTGCGCGCGGCGAATGATTTTGAATATGTTAATATTAGACAAGCACGGAAACTAAAATAAATATATGCCAATAAATCCAAATTTAAAACTTGCAGAAAATATTCTGGACCTCAAAACCGTTGAGCAGGCGCCAACACGGAAGGGATACGGCGAGGGGCTTTTGGAAGCAGGGGAGAGGAACGAAAAAATAGTTGCGCTTTGCGCGGATCTAACGGGATCGACCATGATGGATCTTTTCGCAAAAAAATTTCCAGCGCGATTTATCCAAGCTGGCATTGCGGAGCAAAATTTGGCAGCGCTTGCGGCGGGTCTCGCCAACTATGGAAAAATCCCGTTCATTTCTAGTTATGCTATGTTTTCTCCTGGAAGAAATTGGGAACAGATTCGAACGACGATTTGTTACAACAATGTCCCGGTTAAAATCGCAGGATCTCACGCGGGAGTTTCCGTTGGTCCGGATGGCGCTACGCACCAGGCCATAGAGGACATCGCGATTACGCGCGTGATTCCGAACATGACCGTCATCGCCCCATGCGATACGCACGAAGCGAAGAAAGCAACGCTTGCAGCTGCGGAATATAACGGGCCAGTATATTTAAGATTCACTAGAGAAAAAACTCCTATCATGACGACTACAGACACGCCATTTAAAATTGGCCGTGCCGAAATATTTTTTGATTCGCCGGATGGCAAACACCCAGATGTCGCGATTGTCGCGTGCGGCCCGCTTGTCCATAATGCGATTTTGGCCGCGGCCGAATTAGAAAAGGAGGGGATTAAAGTTCGCGTGATTAATAACCACACGATAAAACCGATGGATGAGATAACGATTATCCAAGCCGCTAAAGATGCGGGGGCGATAGTTACCGTAGAGGAGCATCAAATTGCAGGCGGCATGGGTTCAGCCGTTGCCGAGGTCCTCGCTAAAAATCACCCAGTCCCAATCGAATTTGTTGGCGTGAGTAACAGATTCGGGGAATCGGGTAATCCCAACGAGCTGGTTGAGGCGCTGGGCATGGGAGCAGGTTCAATCAAGAAAGCAGTCCAAAAAGTGCTCCAAAGGAAGGCGGCATAGTATACCTTATCAAGGTTCTAACTAGCTAAGACTAGATTAGGGGACAAGCAGTGGGAATCCAAATTGCCCTTGCTTATCCACAAATGATTTAGCCCGAAGGGTATACACTTAAATAAGAGAATTGAATCGGTAACCCCGCTCTGTGGGGAGCCGATTTTTTATTTTACAAGCTAATTGCGAAAAAAGTTAATATGAGAAAAGTTAAAGCAAGGAAAAGCAAAAATAAGGGAGGATATGCGGATACGCAAACCGTGATTGCGTTTTCGGTTATAACGTTTGTACTAGCTCTTTCGATTCCGGCAAAATTGGTCATGGCCGAAGTTGCGATATCGATGGGCGGTATCTCATCTCTCGCGCTTGATGGGATGGCGAACGCGATAGCGGCCGCGCCAGCATTTTCTCTTTTCGCGCTGGGCTTCGTCTCAGCGATGATGTTTCTTGGCGTAATTTGGGACAAATTTAGCCTTCAAAAACTAGCTAGAGTTGGATACAGGAGCAAAAGAAGAAGATCGGCCAGCGGGAAAGGCGGGTACATCTCGATGGAGCTTGCTTCTATGACTGCCTTCTCGATTTTACTTGTTGTCCTAATTTCTTCGCCAGTCTTCGTATGAAAATTTTTTTGAACGTCATCGGCATTCTGCTGACACTCGGGGCGGCTTTAGTCGTTCTTAAAAGTTTTCTTTTATGGCGGGGGTTTTTGCGTGGAGGCATCCTTCTTTTCGTATTGGGTTTTGCGTTTTTTGCCTTCGGCTTTGCATTTAGGATTTTTGAATCTTCCCCCAATTTTGATTTAATATTTTTTGCCGCGGGAGCGGCATTTTTGCTAATTGGAGCAAAAAAAGTCTTTTCTCTTAATCCCAGTGGGTTAAATAAATAAAATATGGCCGACATTTTTATTAAAGACGTGATGGTGAAAAACGTGATAAGCGTTGGACCCGAAACTGCGCTCATCAAGGCAGCGCAGATTATTATGGAGCATGGATTCGATGGCGTACCAGTGGTTGATAAAGAAAACAAATTAGTCGGGATTTTGACGGAATACGATTTGATCGAAAAAAGCTCTTCCATACATTTGCCGACCTTTCAGAAAGTTTTGGAGAATTTAAAAGTTTTTAAACAGGATAGTTCGGAATTTCAAAAAGAAGTCAAAGAGGTAACGGCGCTTAAAGTCCAAGACGTTATGAATGATGATCCACTAACGCTCACACCAGAAACTTCATTCGAAGAGATGGTAAAAACTTTTCGGGAGCATCACAGGGTAAATCCAATACCAGTTATCGATAAAGATAGAAAGGTCATCGGCGTCGTCAGCCGATTCGACGTTTTAAAACCATTACAAATATTAAACAAAAAAAATGGCTAACTCAAATGAAAAATTAGTCCAAAATACTTTAAAAACGCTCGGTAAAGAATTCGTCGTAGTTGGCAAAACCCGCGTGCGCTCGTGGCACGCCTGGCTCGCGATTGGTCTCGCAATCGGGATTTCCGCTGGCATTTTATATGTTGCAAACCGTTCCGGGGAATTTGAACAAGGGACAGCACAGACGGTGTCGCCTACCTCTTATGTCCTCACTATTTCGCAAACCCCACGTGCCACAGTCGGCCTCGGAAGAACTTTAACGAATAAAAGAGTTGACCAGTCCTTCACTGTTCCGACTAATCTCCCTTTGCAGTCGGTTAGGCTAGCTTTAACTAAGGTAGGAACTCCTACACAGCAAATTACGGCCTCAATCCGTAAAACGAGAACCGGACCGGATTTAGTTTCAGCTGTTCTTGCTTCTCAATCCGTTGGCACAACGCTTTCTCTGTCGGATGCAGAATCTACCGATCTGGCTCAAACCTCTTCTTTGCTCAACCTAGTTGCGACATTTAAATCCCCAATAACGCTTACTGTCGGCGCAAAATATTTCCTGGTGCTTACGGCAAATACTGTAAACTACTACAACTTCTACCGCGTTGCCGTTGATAACCTCAACCCATACTCGGGAGGCAATATTATTGCTAGCGGTCTGGCAAAGCCCAGACTCGATGCGGTTGCGACGATGACGTTTGTCAAACCAACTATTACAGTTCTTGTCCCGAATGGAAAAGAGATATGGCAGAAAGGTGTAAGTAAAACAATTACGTGGCAGCCATACAATAGACCTATTTCTTACTGCGGCACCAGTTTGCCTTGCCCAACTCCCACTCCGGAGCCGGTAACTATTACTCTAGTTCAGGTGTCTGGATTGCCATGTTCATCTAGCCCTTGCCCGGTTCCAACTGTTATTCCGCCATTGCCGATCGCCAAGAATATCCCGGACTCAGGATCGTTTAACTGGACAGTGGGACAAAATTTGGGCGGGCAATCAATTCCTGATGGCATGTATATTATTCAAATTTCCAATAGTTTATCGTCCGATTCGAGCGACGGTACGTTTAGTATTACGGCGCTGATCAGTAATAAATTTAAAATTGGGGATCTCATAGGAGTTACCAAAGGCCCAATAAATGTAAGGTCGTGTTCAAGCCAGAACTGCTTAATCCTTGGCATGCAAAATGCCGGGGCGCTCGGAACAGTTTCTATGCCGCCACCCAATCCTGCTAGTCAAACATACCCTGCTTACGTGGATGGATACTGGTGGTGGTATGTAAATTTTGATTCCGGAGCTGACGGATGGGTTGTAGAGAATTATCTCGAAAAACTTTTTATTGAAATCTGACGACAAGTAATATAAAGTCGCAAATAATATCAAAATGGCCGATGAAAATAAAAACAAACCAATGAGTTTAGTAAATGATACTTTTAGAACTCTCAGGAACGATGTTGTCGTCGTCGGCAAAGCACGCGTGCG
>MFIQ01000022.1 GCA_001778905.1 Candidatus Giovannonibacteria bacterium RIFCSPLOWO2_12_FULL_44_15
CTTTCACTCTTTCTTCCGGCTGCAATGCCACACTTGCCAAAACAATTTCAAAACAAGGAAGCATAACTTTGGCCGGAGATGCTACCGCGCAAGTTGGAAGCACTATAACTCTCTCGGTATTAACTGTTAGCTCTAATCTTACCGTCACCGGTTCGCTCGCAGGACTCGCGAATCTTGCTACTACCACATTTAGCGGTAGTGCTTCCACTCAAGCTCTTACTTGCACCGGCACATGGCCGGGCATACTTGACCCTGGGTCCGGCGTGTCCATTTTTAGTCTGGCCTCGGGTTGTGTCATCACCCTTAGCTCAAATGTAAACAAGCCATCAACTATTTTTGTGCGAGGTACGATAGATTTCGGCGATAATAATTTCACTGCCACCAAATTATACGCTTCTTCAACCGCCATTTTAAAACTAACCGGCGGACAGTCCACCTTCAAGCAACCTACATATTATGATGAAGGATCTGTTATAGAGTATACCGGTACCGGGGCATATGCTTCGCTAAAAGCCGGGTCTTCTTACAGCAATCTCAAGATTACCGGCAGCGGAAGTTTTAGCACTTCAACTGCTATCACCGTCACGGGAGACTTTTGGCAAAGTGCCGGCACTTTCTCTCCGTCAGCGACTACCACTTTCTCCGGAAGCTCAAACGCGACAGCGACGACGACCTCCGGGTCTAACTTCTCCTCGGTTGATTTTAACAAAACATCTGCCACAACCACGCTTGCCGGCGCAGGTCTCCAATTAACAGGAAATCTCGTACTTTCTTCAGGCGGCCTCGACGCTTCCGCTTCATCCTGCAGCTCTGCTTCCTGCGACATAACACTTGCAGGCAACTGGAATGGCGGTAATAATCTTTTCACTTCTCAAAGCGGAACCGTCAGTTTTAACGGGAACAATCAATTAATCACCGGTACGACCACTTTCTATAATCTTACAAAAACAATAAGTTCAGCAGATACTCTCACATTTGGCTCCGGGGAAACCCAGACAATTTCCAATACTTGGACTGCGCAAGGAGCTTCGGGAAATCTTTTGACTCTTGCAGCGAGCTCGCCGGGTACAGCTTGGTTGATAGATCCGCAAGGCACGCGGAGCATCGAATATTTAATCGTTTCTGATTCAAATAATATTAATGCTACGAATATCGATGCTGTAGGATTTAATGTTACTAATAATAGCAATAACACAGGTTGGACATTTGTCATCGCGCCAACCCCAACGCCAACCCCAACGCCAACTGCCACTTCAGTTTTAGGCGGCAGCTTCTTTTATGTATCCCAAATTCCTACTCCTTCACCCACGCCTACCCCGTTTTATTCTTCAACTGTAACTGTCACAGAACGTAACCAAGCTGACTCAGGCAGATCCGAGGCAGAACTGTCAATAATTTCTCGCGATACAACCGTGTATCCCAACTATCCAAAACTATCACCTGATCGTACGCCAAGCCAGACTGTTATAGCCGATGACTCTGCCTCAAAGACCCAGCAAATTATCCTGGTGCAAAAATCTTCTGAATCTACATCAACGCCACCGTTTTTAACCATTGCCTTCCGTGCGAACGAAGGAGCAGGATTATTAGTAGGTTTAATGCTGTTAATTTTTAGCTACATTCGGCTGCCATTTTCTACCTCGAATATTGGCGTTTTGTTCTTCCATCTTTACACACTCATTACCGTTTATAAGTTTTCACATAAACGCTTTCCATGGGGAACAGTTTATGACAGCGAGACAAAGGCCCCTCTAGACCCGGCGTATGTCGAGCTTTTTAATGAATCGGGAAACAAAATTGGGGAATCTTTCACGGATATTGACGGGCGCTATGGGTTTGTCGTTGAGCCTGGCAAATATAGTCTTAATGCAACGAAGTCGCATCATACTTTCCCTTCAATCAAACTTCGTGGGCGAAATAGCGACATTCTTTACCGCGATCTTACGTTTGGAGAACCCATAGAAGTTGGACGAGAGGGCTCCATTAACAAAAACATTCCACTTGATCCAATTGGCTTTGATTGGAATCAATTAGAAATTCAAAGACGCGGTTTGACTCGCTTCTACCGCTTCGGCGACCCTGTATTTCTCGTGTTTTTTACTGCACTTTTCTATGTCGGTTTTTTGATTACCCTTTGGCAATTTGTTTCAGACGTAACGATTTTAAAAAGCGTTCTTCTATTGATTTATATCGTAATATTTATTGCCCGGCTTCTAAATCCGCGGCAGAGACTTTATGGAAATATTATGGACTCTTCTGGTAAAGCGATTCCTTTTGCCATATTGCGTCTTTATTCAGTCGAAAATGGCATAGAGCTCGCGCACAAAACAGCAGATATTTATGGCAGATATTTTTTATTAACCGCGGAGGATAAATCCTATCGCATTACCATTGAAAAACGCACAGGCAACGAAACCTATACAGGCATACACGAAGAAACATTAGGGGCGAAACATGGGATTATTAACAAAAATATTACTGTGTCATGACTTTCTCACTCATTACAAACTGAAATATGCAATCGTTTGCGTATCCCCCAGAAATGACGCGCCCGCCATCACTAGGAATTTACCACAGTGAAAATCGCACTAGAAAATTTTAATGAAAATATTTTAAATTTCATACGCACTTGCGGGTATTTCCCAATTGCCAAAAACGCAGACGACGAGTGGAATTGCGCGAGAAGTCTGGCGGGGCGCGACTACCCGCGCTTTCACTTGTATATAAAAAAGGAAGGAGATGACCTTAGGGTAAATCTGCATCTCGACCAGAAAAAACCGAGCTACGCGGGAGCCTCGACCCACAGCGGGGAATACGAAGGGGAAGTCGTCGAAGAGGAAGCCAAGAGAATCCAAGAAATTTTTTCCAAAATGCGCGGAAATTAATTTCCGTCACCTGTTGAAATAAAACTTCAAAAAAGCTAGTCTAAACCAAAGCTATTTGAGAAAGGAGAATCCAAATGGGAAAGAGAATTTTGGTCGTTGGAGGTGGCGGAAGGGAACACGCAATATTATGGAAATTGGCACAATCTTCAGGAGTAGAGAAGCTGTTCGCGGCGCCGGGAAACGGCGGCACGCGCCAGATTGCTGAAAATGTTCGAATTGCTGTCGATGACGTAGTTGGCTTAACTGGTTTTGCTGTCAAAAATAACATCGATCTGACAATTGTTGGGCCAGAAAAGCCTCTTTCACTTGGGATTGTCGATGTTTTTCGTTCTTGCGGCCAGCCAATTTTCGGACCGACTAGAAAAGCATCTGAAATCGAAACGTCAAAAGCGTTTGCGAAAAGATTGATGGAAAATGCGAAAATTCCTACTGCTTGTTTTAAAATCTTTCACGAAATCAATACCGCACGTTCTGAAATCTTCATGCGAAGCGCGCCATATGTCGTGAAAGCCAGCGGGCTTGCATTTGGGAAGGGAGTTTATGTTTGCCGGTCTCTAGAAGAAGCGGAAAAGGCTTTGAAAGAATTACTGGTTGAGCGCAAGTATGGAGATGCTGGCGATGTTATTATTGAAGATTTTCTCGATGGGTACGAGGTTTCCATTCACGCTTTCTGTGATGGAAAAACTTTTTATCTTTTCCCGCCCTCCCAAGATCATAAGCGAGTTTCAAATTTTGACTTGGGCAAAAATACTGGCGGCATGGGCGTGATTGCCCCGCTACCTCAATTCAAAAGCAAATACAGACTGGCTATAATGGGAGGAATTATAGAACCAGCGCTTAGCGCCCTTGCTAAATACGCGGAGCCTTTTACCGGCTGTCTTTACCCAGGGCTGATGATGACGAAATATGGGCCGGTAGTTCTGGAATTTAATGCCAGACTTGGCGATCCTGAAACCGAAGTTTATATGCGCCTTCTGAAGTCGGATTTTCTAGATCTCGTTTCGGCTTGCGTTGACGGAAATCTTGGGGGTATCAATATGGAGTGGAATTCCGGTTTTGCGGTCTGTGTGATTTTGGCATCCGAAGGTTATCCTGATACCCCCGTGACAGGAAAAATGATTCAGGGAATTGAGGAAGCGGAACAAATTCCCGGCGTGGTCGTTTTCCATGGCGCGACTGTTTTTAAGGAGAAACTTCTGACATCTGGCGGCAGGCCCCTCGCTGTGTCTGCAGTTGGAGATACTCTCGAAGACGCGATTAAGGCCGTATATGACGGGGTGAACTGCATCAGTTTCGAGGGCATGCACTACCGGACGGACATCGGCGCAAATGCACTTTAGAGGACACTATTAAAAGAAAGGAGGAGAAGGGCGATTTCGGAAGAAGCCGCCCTTTGTTTTTTATAAAGAAACTGCTAGAGTAACTTCATACTTTTTATTGGCAGGGAGGCGTGCCAGAGCGGTTGAATGGGCCGGTCTCGAAAACCGGTATACTCGAAAGGGTATCGGAGGTTCGAATCCTCCCGCCTCCGCCAACTTCAAAAAAATGAATCAGCAAATCCTAATTTATACATCTCTTCTATTCGGCGCCGTTGCAATTGGCTGGATCGTTTATTTTGAGCTCCGGCTTCGACGCATTTTTGGCGGAAGGAAGGCAAGCGATTTGGAAGAGGTGATGAAGGGGATTGTTAAAGAACTCGAAGAAGTTGATGGTTTCCGAGGAGAGATGGAAAAATATCTTGAGTCGGTTGAGCGCCGGCTTCGCAGGTCGGCCCAGCACGTAGGCGTCGTTCGCTTCAACCCGTTCCACGACGCCGGAGGGGACCAGAGCTTCTCAATCGCGATAATGGACGAGAAAAAAAACGGGATAGTTTTGTCTTCTTTATACGGCAGGGAGACCTCGAGGTTTTACGCGAAGCCTCTTGAGAACGCCTCCTCGCGCTATCAGCTTTCAAAGGAAGAAGAGCAGGCTATCGGAGAGGCATTAAATAAAAATTCTTAATGGCGGAGCAAATCAAAACAAAGCGCCCTCCGGTAGTTGTCGTGATGGGGCATATAGACCATGGCAAAACTTCGATTTTGGATAAAATTCGCGAAGCGAATGTCGCCGGGAAGGAGACTGGAGGGATCACACAGCACATAGGAGCATATAAGGCGCATAACGTGACTTTTTTAGATACTCCGGGACACGAGGCGTTTTCAAAGATGCGCGGCAGGGGAGCCAAGGTGGCGGATATAGCGCTTCTCGTGGTGGCCGCGGATGATGGAGTTAAGCCGCAGACGGAGGAAGCATTAAAGGCAATTGAGGAAGCGAAACTTCCCTTCATCGTCGTCCTGAATAAAATAGATAAGGAAAACGCAGATATAGAGCGCGCCAAAAAAGAATTGGGCGAGAAGGGAATAATTTTTGAAGAATGGGGAGGGAAAGTTCCCTTAGCAAAAGTTTCCGCTAAAACCGGAGAAGGAATAAAAGAGCTTTTGGATTTGATCCTGCTTTTGTCCGATGTTGAAGACTTGTCGAGCAATCTTTCGCAAAATGCAACTGGAGTTGTCATCGAATCTCACCTTGATTCAAAACGCGGGCAAGCCGCGACCCTTTTGGTACGAGACGGGAAATTCAAAAAAGGTGATTGGATTTTGGCCGGAGACACCTCGGTTAAAACTAAAATACTGGAAGATGAAAATGGAAAAGCGGCAGAAGAAGTATCAGCCTCGGATCCGGTTCGGGTGGTAGGGTTTAACGGACCGGTTAAAGTCGGCTCGACTTTCGAATCTTTTGATTCAAAAGATAAGTTTAACGCGGCTTTGGAGGCGAGCGCCCAGAACGAGACGGCCAAGTCAAAATTATCTATGCCCGAGGGGAATAAAACTATCCCGCTTGTAATCAAGGCGGATGCCGCTGGCTCCATAGAGGCTATACAAAGCCAAATTTCAAAATTAGATCTCAAGGATTTTTCCCTGGTGACGCTCCGGGCGGAGGTCGGGAATATTACCGAAGACGATATAAAACTCGCCTCGGCGAATAAAAATTCCGTCGTGGTGTCGTTTAGAGTCAAGATAGACCGCGCAGCCTCAATTTTATCGGAGCGTTTTAGAGTCCGTGCGATGAATTTTAATTTAATATATGAGTTGGAAGATTGGCTCAGGCGCGAGCTCGAAAATATTATTGGAGAAGAGAAAATCAGGAAAACTTTGGGTATCTCGCGGATTTTAAAGATATTCAAAGAAGACGGCTCCAAGAAAATAGTCGGCGGAGTAGTCGAATCGGGCGGAATTTATTTGCAGAAGCACTTTGTCCTTATTCGGCGGAATTTTCACTTGGGAGAAGGAAAAATATTGGAATTGCAGACCGGAAAGATAAAAACAAAGGAAATATTGGTTGGGGGAGAATTCGGCGCTTTGATTGAAATTGGACTCGAAGTCGCTCCTGGAGACCAGCTCGAAATCTATGACGAAGAAATTGTCAAAAGAAAGCTGTGAGCGGGCATAGAAAAGAAAAACTTGCGGAATTATATAGGCGCGTTGCTACGGAATTTTTGCAAAAAAATATTTCCGCGGTTGATTTCGTCTTAAGCATTACCAATATCGATCTTTCAGATAAACTTTCCCGCCTTAAGATATATTTTTCCGTATGGCCTGATCAAAAGGAGAAGGATGTGATAAAATCCCTAGAGGGTTTAAAAAAGGAATTGAGGGCTGAAGTGGGAGGAAGGGTTAAGACTAAATTCGTTCCGGATATCGAATTTATTCTTGATGAATCGGAGAAGAAAAGACTAAAAATCGAGGAGCTCTTGAACAAACAGAAATAAAGTTATAAATTGTACATTCCGGCCTGGTAGCCAAGTGGTAAGGCAAGGGACTGCAAATCCCTTATACGCGGGTTCAATTCCCGCCCAGGCCTCAGGATTTTCGGGCGAGTGGCGGAATGGTATACGCGCACGACTTAAAATCGTGTGCCGAAAGGCTTGAGGGTTCGAGTCCCTCCTCGCCCACAGAAATTGCCGAGGTGGCGAAACTGGCAGACGCGCCAGCCTTAGGAGCTGGTGGGGCAACCCGTGGGAGTTCAAATCTCCCCCTCGGCACATTGTGGAGA
>MFIQ01000023.1 GCA_001778905.1 Candidatus Giovannonibacteria bacterium RIFCSPLOWO2_12_FULL_44_15
TATGCCGGGTAGGGCAGGAGAAACCCCAATTTCCTGTCTTGCTAATATGCTTTCAAAGCTTAAGGATAGCCATGCCCGCAAGGCGACGGAAGCGATTGCTGGCCTTGTGAATGGGCCGCCTAGCCCACTCCCCGTCACTAATCCAGAAAATTTCTAGCGAAATATCTGCTTTCTTGCGAATTATCCAAAAGGCGACAGAAGTTCAATCAAGGAAGCATTTTTTGCTCGCCTGTTCGGTCCAACGTCTCTGGATCGCGACCTGCGGTCAATAGCGCTTATGGGATATCTTGAAAGCGGCGGCATGCTTACTGAGTCCCACCTCACGGCTCTATGGTTTATTCGGAATGAGACACCGGTTTTATGGCTTGGAGCAGCTGTTTCGAGTGGATTCTTCGTGCTTGCTAAAAGAGAGACACGTCGATTATTAACGGAAGGGAAAATTTGGTCTAGAAATAAAGATAGAAGGATGGAGTCTCTAATTATAAGTCTCGATTCTTGGAAAAAATCATGGCCACCCGAGGAAAATTTTTTCGTAGTTGTTAAAGAGTTCTACGATGCCGCACCAGACCTCGAGACCAAAGAAAAACTTCTAAAGTGGGCTGAAAACCGCAAAGTCTTGTTAGTTTCAGTTAAGGCTTGAACATATCGCAGGAGGAAATAGGGATGTTTTGAAGCAGGTAATAAAAGGGGCGCGACCATCTCGATGGATCCGCGCCTTTTTTGTTTACTTTTCGAGACCTTATATGGTTTTCTAGCTTGGTAATTGATTTTAATTATACCAATAGAACACTCTATATGCTATAGCGTAGACAGTGTATTATAGAAATATGTCTGAGTATGGCAAATTCACTTGGAAAATTTTGGAGCTCTTAGCAACAGGGACACTTTTAGGATTTACAAAAGATAGGAGCTTAAAACGTGAGCTACTGGAAGAATGTGATCAGATTTGGTATGAGATGGACAGAAAACAACTTTATCGCTTCCTAGAAAGAATGCACCTAAAGAACTATGTCGAATTTATAAGCAAAAAAGGAGGAATTGAGAGGGTCAAACTCACTAATCAGGGGAGAGCTCGTTTTCTAGAATATCAGTTTAAAAATATTATACTGGGGAAAAATAAAAGATGGGACGGAAAGTGGAGGATGGTTCTCTTTGACATACCAGAACCAAAGAAGAAAATTCGCGATGCGTTACGCAGAAAATTGAAAGAATTAGGCTTTCTTGAATTTCAAAAGAGCGTTTTTGTATATCCTTACCATTGCAGAGATGAAATTAACTTCGTTATTAATTTTTGGGATATTCAGGAGCACGTTTATTATATCGAGGCTCCCATTATTCCAGATCAGATGTTGAGAAGCCACTTCCACCTGTAAACAAAAAACAGGTATTGAAACACTATCTACGCTATCGCGCAAAGAGGGTGCCTTATTGTAATTTAAGACAGATTTGCTATGCTTTTCTTAAAGAAAAGGAGGGGAAGCACATGAGTAAGAAAAAGTCGAAAGGCAAAAAAGAGGAAGCGGCGAAAATCCAAAAAGAAAGGAGGAGCGCAATAAATTGGATTTTTGCAGGGACGAAGAGCAAATCAGCATCAAGCTCAAGCGACCCCGGAGCCATATTCGAAGGGAAGCCGGTGCCAGGATCCTGGGAACCGGAAATTGCTCTGAATGCGCGACCTCGTTCCATCGAAGGGATGGACATTTCGTAAAATTCGAGACTAGTTCTCGCAATTTGTCAAGGACCACTCGCGTGCGGGTGGTCCTTTTCTCAGACTATTGACCTTATTTTGCCTTTAGATTAGTATATAAAATACCCGCCTACCGGCAGGCAGGTGCTTATACAATTAGTGGTTATTACTTTAATTTTTTTATTTTATGGCGAAATTTGAAAGAACAAAGCCCCATCTCAACGTAGGAACTATCGGGCACGTAGACCACGGGAAAACATCCCTGACCGCGGCTATTTTGCATGTCTTAAACTTAGCGGGGAATAAGGTAAAGCTCGAGAATATCAGCCAAATCGATAACGCTCCGGAAGAGCGCCAGCGCGGAATTACGATAGCACTTCACCACTCCGAATATGAATCGGACAAGCGCCACTATGCGCATATCGACGCACCGGGACATGCCGACTACATTAAAAATATGATTACAGGTGCCGCGCAGATGGACGGTGCAATTTTGGTTGTATCGGCCGCCGACGGACCGATGCCGCAGACGAGAGAACACATATTGCTTGCGCGCCAAGTCGGAGTGCCTGCGATAATTGTTTTTCTTAACAAGGTGGATATGGTTGATGACAAGGAGCTTGTAGACCTGGTTGAAACCGAAATCCGCGAACTTTTGACCAAATATGAATATCCGGGAGACACAACCCCGATAATTCGCGGATCCGCGACAAAAGCCCTAGAAGCAAAATCTAAAGATGATGAATGGGCAAAACCAGTATTGGAACTTATAAACAAACTTGACGAATATATTCCGGAGCCGGTCAGGGAGATCGATAAGCCGTTTTTGATGCCGGTTGAGGATGTATTCTCGATTGAGGGGCGCGGAACCGTTGTTACCGGCAGGGTTGAGCGAGGAAAAGTTAAAATAAACGACGAAGTTGAGATCGTCGGCCTAAAGGATACCCAGAAAACTATCGTTACCGGAATCGAGATGTTTAATAAGCAGCTCGACGAAGGAATGGCGGGAGACAATGCCGGAATTTTGCTTCGCGGAGTTAAAAAAGAGGACATTGAACGCGGACAGGTTTTGGCAAAACCGGGATCTATTACTCCGCACACAGAATTCGAGTCCGAATGTTATATCTTGACCAAAGAAGAGGGCGGAAGGCACACCCCTTTCTTTACTGGATATAAGCCGCAGTTCTATATAAGGACAACGGATGTGACAGGAGACGTAACTTTGCCGCAAGGGATAGAAATGGTTATGCCGGGAGATACTATTAAATTTATCGTCAAACTTATCGGCCCTGTTGCGATGGAGGATAAGCTAAAGTTTGCTATCCGAGAAGGCGGGAAGACGGTTGGAGCCGGAGTTGTGACTAAAATTATTAAGTAATGTTGACAAATTAATAAGAAGGAATGCAAAAAGCATCCAAAAGTGAAACTGAGGAGCTCCAAAAATTGCGCATCCGCGTTCGCGGGTATGATCATAAAATTTTAGACTCTTCGGTAAAGCAGATTGTGGACACCGCGCTCCGTTATGGAGCAGAGGTAGTCGGTCCGGTACCGCTTCCGACGGAAATCCGGAAGTATACCGTAAACCGTTCAACTTTTGTCCATAAAAATGCCAGGGAACAGTTTGAAATGCGGGTCCATAAGCGCCTTTTGGATATTATCAATGTCACTCCCAAAATAATCGATGCGCTTACGAACTTAAATCTTCCCGCTGGAGTGGATATAGAGGTAAAAATGCTGTAGTAAGCGAATGGAAATGGTAGCGGGGCGCCCTGCCACGGCGGGGTGCTCATTTTTATAAGCTCACAAGCTCGCAAAAAATGGCAAAATTCATGTTAGCCCAAAAAATTAAGATGTCGCAAATTTTCGATGAAGCCGGAAATGTAATTCCGGTGACTGTTTTGCGTGCGGGTCCGCTTACTGTATCCCAGGTTAAAAATAAAGAAAAAGATAAATACGAAGCTCTTCAGGTTGCTTTTGGGGAAAAGAGAGAAAAAAATTTAACGAAAGCCCAAAGAGGACATCTCAAAGATTTGGGGAGTTTCAGATGGCTTAGAGAATTTCGCGTTTCCGCAGGCGAAGCGAAGAGGGGGGATAAGATAGATATTTCTATATTTAAAGAAGGTGATGTAGTTAAGGCGAGGTCGTCTTCCAAAGGCAGGGGGTTTCAAGGAGCTGTCAAAAGGCACGGTTTTCGAGGCGGACCGAGAACGCACGGACAAAAGCACTCCGAGCGCGAGGTCGGATCAATCGGCGCTACTTGGCCGCAGAGAGTCATTAAAGGAAAGAAAATGCCTGGGAGAATGGGAGGCAATATGGTTACCGTAAAAAATTTAAAGATTATAAAGATCGAGCCCGAAAAGAATATTTTATACGTAAGCGGAGCTTTGCCTGGGGCGAGAGGCGCTTTGGTGGAGATAATCGGATAATATTATGGAGGCAAAGATTTACGACAACCAAGGAAAAGAATCGGGAACTTTAGTTCTCCCAGAAAAAGTATTTGGCTTTCCGCGAAATGATGAATTGGTCAGGCAAGTATATCTCTCGGAGAAGGCTAACGCCAGAAAAGTTTTGGCGCACACTAAAGACAGAAGTGAAGTGTCGGGAGGAGGAAAGAAACCGTGGCAGCAGAAAGGAACAGGAAGGGCAAGACACGGATCAAGTCGATCCCCAATTTGGGTTGGAGGAGGGATTTCACACGGGCCCAGAAAAGACAGGAATTATGCGGAAAAGATTAACAAAAAGGCAAAAAGAAAGGCCATTTTCACCATCCTTTCTCAAAAGCTGAAAGACGGAGAGATATTTTTTATGGATGATTTAAGTTTGCCTAAAGCGAAAACCAAAGATGCCAAGGAAATTTTGCGGAATATGCCGTTGGGCAACTCCAGTGTTTTGGTTGTTCTTTCGAGGAAAGACGAGCCAACCTGGAGAGCGCTTCGTAATTTAAAAAATGTCTCCGTCAAGGAAGCGAGAAATTTAAACGCTTCAGACTTGCTTTCAAATAAATTCTTAATAATCCTAGAAGACGCAAGTCGGGTTTTGGAGGAGACTTTTTCAAAATAAATTATGTCTAAAGTCATTAACCCAATAATAAGCGAAAAAGCCAATATTTTGTCTTCGGACGGAGTATATACTTTTCGCGTTGAAAAAAACTCCAATAAATTCGATATCAAAAAATCTGTCGAAAATTTATTTAAGGTCAATGTCAGGAGAGTTAATTTGGTAACGATACCTCCAAAAAAAAGAATCATGCGCGGCAAAGTTGGTTTCAAATCCGGATATAAGAAAGCCGTCGTTTATTTAAAGAAAGGCCAAAAAATCGAATTGTCATGAAAAGTTTTAAACCAAAAACGCCCAGCCTAAGGCAGACTACGGTAGTGGACTATAGAAAAGTTTTAACCAGGGGGGAGCCGGAAAAAAGCTTGACTCACGGGTTTAGGCGTTCTGTCGGTAGGAACAACAGAGGGAGAATAACCACACGTCACAAAGGCGGAGGGGTTAAGAGATTGTATCGTGACGTCGATTTTACTATGGATAAGAAAAATATACCGGCCAGAGTTATTTCCGTTGAGTATGATCCGAATAGATCCGCTTTTATTGGGCTTGTTTTTTTTAAGGACGGGGAGAAAAGATATATGGTGATGCCGGCGGGGATAAAAGTGTACGACGAAATAATTATTTCCGAATCAGCCCCGCTTAAAACAGGGAATCGACTTCCTTTGAAAAATATTCCAGTCGGGACTCAAGTATATAATATAGAAGTTTATCCCATGTCGGGCGCGAAACTTGTCAGGAGCGCGGGAACATTTGCGGAAGTATTGGCGCAGGACTCGCCGACCACATTGATTAAACTACCGTCGAGCGAGATTAGAAAGGTTTCCGAAAATGCATGGGCCTCGATCGGGCAGGCTTCAAACGAGGAAGCGAATCTGGTAGTTTTAGGCAAGGCTGGGCGCTCAAGGCACCTAGGGATAAGGCCTACCGTCAGGGGTTCCGCGATGAACCCCGTTGACCACCCTTATGGAGGAGGAGAAGGAAGGGCGATGCGCGGAACGAGGCGGCCAAAAAACCGCTGGGGCAAGGGAACTCGCGGAGTTAAAACCAGAGGCAGGAAAAAGTGGTCGAATAAGATGATTATACAAAGAAGAAAGAAATAATATGTCGAGATCAGTAAAAAAGGGTCCTTATGTGGACGAAAAACTTTTAAAGAAAATCTCCGGGAAAAAATCTGGATCGGGAGAGGTTATTAAGACGTGGGCTCGGTCGTCCCAGATTTCTCCGGAGATGATAGGCTTTACCTTCGGGGTTCATAACGGAAAAGATTTTATCTCGGTGACTGTAAAAGAAGAAATGGTTGGGCACCGTTTGGGTGAATTTTCTCCCTCGAGAAAATTCGTACGGCATGGAGGGAAGATGCAGAAAGAAATAGAAGCTGTCGCCAAACTGAGCGCTCAAACGCCCGCTACCCCTAGCAAATAATTATGAAAGAAGCAATTGCAAAATTAAATTATATTGGGATATCGCCGCGGAAAATCAGGGTTGTTACCTCCGCCATTTCCGGAAAACCGGTCAAATTTGCCGAAGACTATCTTAAAGTTGTTCCGCGCTCGCCTGCGCGAGAGATTTCGAAATTATTGAAATCAGCCGTTTCAAATGCGAAAAATAACCTAGGAGGCTCAGCGGATAAACTCTATATAAAAAATATAAGAGTGGATGTCGGACCCACGCTCAAAAGATTTATGCCGAGAGCGTTTGGCAGGGCGTACACAATCAGGAAAAGGTCAGCGCATATAACTATGGTTTTAGCCGAAAAATAATAACATGGGACACAGCGTTCATCCTTATTCTTTTCGCATAGGAGTTCTCCGGGATTGGAAATCCCGCTGGTTTAAAAATCGCACCTACCGCCAATTTCTTAAGTCGGACATTTCAATTAGGGAATGGCTCGAGATCAGGCTAAGAGGCATGTATATTGCTAATATCGAAATTGAGCGTGGACAGAACGAGATGAATTTGATTTTAAAAACTTCAAGGCCCGGGATTTTGATCGGGCGGGGAGGGGAAGGAATCGAGAAATTAAGAAAAGAAATTCACGCGTTTGCGGAGAAATCAAGTTTAAATCTGCCGAAGAATTTTAAAATCTCGGTACAGGAGGTAAAATCCCCCGAAACGCGCTCCAAGATAGTTGCCCAGATGATCGCGGAGGATTTGGAAAAGCGCCTGAACTTCAGGAGAGTGTTGAACCAGGCCTTGGAAAAAGTCATGGCCAATAGGGATGTTAAAGGAGTTAAGGTCGCATTGTCAGGCAGGCTTGATGGCGCGGAGATGGCAAGATACGAATGGCTGAAGCGGGGGCAAGTCCCGTTAACGACCCTCAGGGCGGATATCGATTTCGCTAGAGAACGGGCGCATCTTCCTTATGGAGACATCGGAATAAAAGTTTGGATTTATAAAGGCGAAGTTTTCGAGGCGAATTCCACAGCTAACAAATAATTATGTTTTTTCCGAAGAAAGTAAAATATCGCAAATGGCAGAGGCTTCGCGGGCAGTTTAAGGGAGTGGAAACCCGCGGGACAAATTTGGCTTTCGGGGCATCTGGAATAAAATCTCTGGCATCAGGGCAGATTACTTCGGAACAGATCGAAGCTTGCAGGAAGGTGCTTACCAGATATACAGCCAAAGGAGGGAAAATGTGGATAAGGATTTTTCCCGACCAGCCGTATACGCAAAAACCGCCAGAAGTTACCATGGGAGCTGGCAAGGGAGACCCCGTTGGATATGTTGCGGTAGTCAAGCCTGGGAGGGTTCTTTTTGAAATCGACGGGTTGCCAAAGGAAAGCGCCTCGGAAGCCCTGCGAAAAGCGCAAGCCAAGTTGCCGGTTAAAACTAAGCTAATTTCTAGAGAATAATTATGGAAACAAAAGAATTGAAAGAAAAATCAACAGAAGAGCTTCGAGAACTTTTGGATGGAAAGCGGGGGGAATTAAGCAAATTCAAGTTTGACATGGGATTCGGAAAAAATAAAAATATAAAGATCGGTTCAATTTTAAGGAAAAATATAGCCAGAATTTTAACCGTAATCAACCAGAAAAAAAATGAAAGAAGCTAGGCCTAAAATATTGAAAGGAGTTATTGTATCAGACAAAATGGCGAAGACCAGGGTTGTTCTTGTTGAGCGTTATTTTAAGATGCCCAAATACGGCAAATATATCAAAAGGTCAAAAAAATTTAAGGTGCACGATGAAGCAAACGAATATAAAACCGGAGAGAAAGTTAAAATTCAGGAAACGCGGCCAATTTCCAAGGACAAGCGCTGGAAAATAATTTCAAGAATATGATACAGCACAGAACAATGTTAAAAGTTGCGGATAATTCTGGAGCTCTTTTGGTCCAGTGTATTAAAGTTCTTGGCGGGACGAGGAAAAGATACGCGCAATTGGGAGATGTAGTCGTTATAACCGTGAAAAAAGCGGAGCCGCGAAAAATCGTCAAGAAAAAAGACGTCTTAAGGGCGGTTATCGTCCGGCAGAAAAACGCTTTCCGCAGGGCGGATGGGTCTTATTTGCGCTTTGACGATAATGCAGTCGTGATATTAGATGGGCAGGAACCAAAGGGAGGAAGAATTTTCGGGCCGGTCCCGAGAGAACTCCGCGATAGAGGATTTTTAAAAATTATTTCTTTGGCCCCCGAAGTCGTTTAATATGGCAGCGAGGATAAAAAAAGGCGATAACATCAAGGTGCTTTCCGGGAAAGACAAAGGCAAGGAAGGGAAGGTTCTCCGTGTTTACCCGAAAGACGAATTGCTTTTGGTTGAAGGGATTAATTTGAAAAAAAGGCACCGAAGACCCAAGAAGGCCGGTGAGAAGGGGAGTATCGTACAGATGCCGGCCCCGCTACCGCTTTCCAAGGTTATGGTCCGATGCCCAAATTGCCAAAAGGCTGCGAGAGTGAGAATAAAAATTATGGACAACGGAGAGAAAAGAAGGTCTTGCAGGAAGTGTGAAGTCGAATTTTAATTATGGATTATAAAGCAAAATACGAGAAGGAAATAATCAAGAAAATAATGAAGAAACATGGCTATTCTTCTCCTTTGGCCGTTCCTAAAATTACTAAAATTGTCGTCAACACCGGAGTCGGCCGGCTTAAAGATGAAAAAGAAAAGGAGCTAGTACAGAAATTTACGTCAATGATCGCCGGGCAAAAAGCACACGCAAGACCCGCAAAAAAATCAATCGCGTCGTTTAAATCTAGAGAAGGGATGGTAATCGGATACAGCGCGACCTTGAGAGGGAAAAGAATGCACGATTTTCTTACGCGTTTGATAGATATAACTTTGCCGAGATCCCGCGATTTTCGCGGCATTGCAGAATCAAGCGTTGATCGGTTTGGCAACCTGTCCATCGGCATTAGGGAGCATATTGCTTTTCCGGAGATTATCGGCGAAGATGTTAAGATCATTTTTGGGCTTGAGGCCACTTTAGTCACAAATGCTAAAAACCGCGAAGAAGCGATTGAGCTTTATAGGGAATTAGGAATACCGTTTAAAAAATAATATGGCGAAAACGTCAGTAATAGCGAGATCAAAAAAGAAGCCCAAATTTTCTTCGAGAACGGTTCGAAGATGTTTTCGCTGTGGCCGCAAAAGAGGATATATGCGCGATTTTGAACTTTGCAGGATATGCTTCAGGGAACTCGCGAATGAAGGAGCCATCCCGGGGATTAGGAAATCTAGCTGGTAATTTTATGGATCCAATTTCGGACATGTTAATAAGAATTAAAAATGCTTCCCTTGTTTCAAAAGAGACGGCTTTAGTTCCTCATTCGAAGATTAAGCAGGAGATAGCTAATCTAATGAAAGAAAAAGGATATCTTACTTCCGTCGAAGTTCGTGGCAGGAAGAATCGCAAAGTTTTGGAATTAGGTCTCGCTTATGGGGCGGATGGGGAAGCAATGCTGCATGATGTCAAAAAAATATCAAAGCCTTCAAAGAGAGTTTATAGAAAATTTGAGGAATTGAAGCCAATTAAAAAAGGTTTTGGTTTTTCGATTATATCGACATCAAAAGGTCTGAAAACGGACGAATCCGCGCGCCGCGAAAAAGTCGGCGGCGAGGTTTTATGCGAAATATGGTAATTTTATGTCGCGATTAGGAAAAAAACCGATAGTTGTCCCAGCCGGTGTTACGGTAAAGATTGAAGGACAAAAAATTTTTGTGAAGGGGCCCAAGGGAGAGCTCTCGCGGGAATTTCGCAATGAAATCTCTTTTGATTTAAAAGACGGCCTCATTCAAATTTTCCCGCGAATCGACACGCGCTTATCGAGAAAATTATGGGGGACTTACGTTTCTTTGCTAAAAAGCATGATTAAGGGCACGATAGAAGGATTTTCCAAGAAGCTGATTTTGGACGGGATTGGGTATAAGGCCCAATTGGAAGGGAAAGATTTAACTTTAAGTCTCGGGTTTTCCCACCCGGTTAAATTTCTTTCCCAGGAAGGAATCAGTTTTCAGATTGAAAAAAATACAATTACAGTTTCAGGCATAGACAAAGAAAAAGTTGGGCAAACTGCCGCGCAATTGAGGGCGCTTAAAAAGCCGGATCCATACAAAGGGAAGGGTTTTCATTATGACGGAGAGATTATTAGGAGAAAGGCCGGCAAAAAAGCGGCAGGAACAACGGCTTAAAATTTTGAATTATGAAAAGCAATAGAATAAGCAGGCACAAAAGAATAAGGGCAAAAATCAAAGGGACGGCCGAGCGCCCAAGGCTGTCTATTTTCCGTTCCTTAAAACATATGGAAGCCCAGCTTATCAACGACAGCGCCAGAAAAACTATTTTAGGTATGAAAGATCTTAAAATAAAAAAAGGGACAAAAACTAACCGCGCAGCGGGATTGGGAGAAGCATTTGCTAAAGAAATCTTAGCGAAAGGGTATAAAAAAATAGTTTTTGACCGCGGAGGATACCAATATCATGGACGCATTAAAGTTTTGGCCGAAGCTTTGAGAAAAGGAGGAGTAGAATTTTAAAATATGGCTAATCGAAGAGAAAAATCCGAGTTTTCGGAAAAAATGGTTGATTTAAGGCGCGTCGCCCGTGTCATGGCGGGGGGCCGGCGTTTTACTTTCAGGGCAACTCTTGTTATCGGGGACAAAAAAGGAAGGGTAGGCGTCGGTACCGGGAAAGGGACTCATACCGCGCTTGCCATGGAAAAAGCAGTACGGTCTGCGAAGAAATCTATGATAAAAGTCCCGCTTGCCGAGACCGGTTCAATACCGTTTGAAATTGATGCAAAATACGGGGCGGCTCAAGTTCGAATGCGCCCGATTGCCAAGGGTAGAGGACTTGTGGCCGGAGGGGCCGTTAGGAGCGTTTTGGAATTGGCAGGCGTTACCGATACTTCCGCAAAAATAATTTCCCACACAAAAAATAAGATTTCAAATGCGCGCGCGGCGATCGAAGCATTAAAAAAATTAAAACCGATTAAATAACATGCAAGCGCACGAAATAAAATCAATTGGAGATAAAAGAAAAAAAAGAGTCGGGCGAGGCGGGAAGCGCGGCACTACTTCCGGACGCGGGACAAAAGGACAAAAGGCAAGGTCAGGCAGGAGGATACGCCCGCAATTCCGCGACATACTAAAAAAAATCCCTAAGAAAAAAGGATATAGGGTCCATATTTTAAAACAAGGTAGCGCAGTTGTTAATTTAAAGGATCTCGAAAAGAAATTTGAAAGCGGCGCGGAGGTTTCCCCAAAGACTCTTCACGAAAAAGGCTTGGTTTCGAGGATATCCGGGAAAATACCGAGAGTTAAAATATTAGGCACCGGGAGTATCAATAAAAATTTTGTAATTAAAGGGTGCCTATTTTCAGAAAGAGCAAAAGAAATATTAGAAAAATCCGGAAGCCGGATTTCGATTGAAAAATGATAGAATGAGACAATGGATAAAATAGCCTTAATTTTCAAGGACCGCGAGCTGAGAAAAAAAATTCTCTTTGTCTTGGGAGTTTTGCTCGTTTTCAGGATTGTAGCCTCAATGCCGATTCCTGGAGTTGACCCGGTAAGACTACAGCAGCTTTTTGAAAATAACCAATTTTTGGGGCTCTTGAATCTTTTTTCCGGAGGGGCTTTAGATAACCTTTCTATAGTCATGCTTGGAGTCGGGCCATATATCACAGCTTCTATAATAATGCAGCTCTTAACTATGATTTTTCCGAGGCTCAAAGAAATGTACCAAGAAGAAGGAGAAGCCGGACGTAAAAAATTCAACCAATATTCAAGGCTTCTCACGGTACCTCTCGCTTTGATCCAGGGGTTCAGCCTACTTGTCGTTTTAAGGAATTCGGGGATTATCGGCCAGCTTGATTTGCTCTCGCGCTTGGAGAATTTGGCGGTTATCGTTGCCGGCTCGATTTTTTTGATGTGGCTAGGCGAGCTTATTTCCGAATACGGAATAGGAAACGGGATTTCCATTTTGATTTTCGCCGGGATCGTCTCGGGCATACCGTCCGGGATACAGCAATATTTTCTTTCCTACGACCCTTCGCAGATTCCGATAATTGCCGCGTTTCTTTTGGCGGCCATCGCGATTATCGCGGGCGTCGTTATCATAAGCGAAGGGGAGCGGCCGATTCCGGTATCATATGCAAAACGTGTCAGGGGCATGCGCGTCTACGGGGGAGTTTCGACCCATCTTCCGCTCAGGGTTAACCAAGCGGGAGTCATCCCAATAATTTTTGCGCTCTCAATTCTTCTCTTTCCTCAGATGATTATTAATTTTACGGCACAGAGCGCCAATGTGATTTTGCGGACGGTGTCCTCGGCTATTCTTGGATTCTTGTCTAGTTCTATATTCTACGGCGTCGCTTATTTTATTTTAGTATTCCTTTTCACTTATTTTTATACCGCGGTTACTTTCGACCCGGACCAGATTTCGTCTAATCTGCAAAAACAGGGAGCTTTCGTGCCGGGAATCCGACCGGGCCGCCCGACTTCGGATTATCTTTCAAAAATACTCACGAGAATTACTTTAGTCGGGGCGCTTTTCCTAGGGGCTATTGCGGTTTTGCCTATTGCGACGCAGGCAGCCACCGGGGTGCAAGCATTGACTATCGGAGGCACTGGACTTTTGATTGTTGTCTCAGTTGTTCTTGAAACCGTCAAACAAGTTGAAGCCCAGCTTGTCATGCGCGAATACGAATGACGCTCGCTAGATTCCTTTTGAGATACGCTCGAAAACCAGCGTTTTCTCGCTCTGGGATTGCTCGCGAGTCCTTCGGACACCATGCTCGCTCGCAATCTACGATCTCAAATAGAATTAGCTCGCTGTGGTAAAATAAAGGTATGCCAGATTCAGAAAAAAAGATCTGCCAAAATTGCCATAAGGACTTCATTATCGAACCGGAGGATTTTAAATTCTACCAAAAAATCTCTGTCCCGCCGCCAACCTGGTGCCCGGAGTGCAGGATGGTGAGACGGATGAATTTTAGAAACGAAAGAACTTTGTACAACAGGAAATGCGATTTATGCAAGAAAGAAATTATATCTATGTATGACAAGAATCATATTGCGCCTGTCTATTGTTACGATTGCTGGCATTCCGATAAATGGAATCCAATGGATTATGGCAATGAATATGATTTGAAAATAACATTTTTTGAGCAGATTAAAAATCTAGTACAAAAGGTGCCCTGTCTTGCACTTGAGGGATATAAAAATACAAACGCAACTTATTCTAATTTTACTTGGCTGTCCAAAAATGTATATCTATCGCCATCCACTCTGAGTTCCGAAAACGTTGCTTATTCAAAAGCCATTTATTATGCAAGAGATATATTTGAGTCTTACAGATTTAATTATTCTGAACTGGCGTATGAAGGAATAAACGGACAAAAAAACAGCCGCGTAAAGTTTTTACAGAATAGCTATGAATGCCTCGATTCTTATTTCCTTTACGATTGCGTAAATTGTCAAAATTGTTTTATGTCGAGCAATCTGCGGCATCAAAAATATGTTTTCAGGAATAAAAAACTTGCGAAAGAAGAATATGAGCAAAAAATGAGGGAGATAGACTTTGGAAGTTACGAGCAAATTGTGGACCTTATTAAAGAATATGAATCAGCGAAATTATCGTCCGTCCGCAAATTTATTGATTCAAAAAACGTAACAAATGTTACTGGGGACTCAATTACAAATTCAAAAAATTCTATTCAGTGCTTCAATATAGAAAAATGTGAGGATGTTAAATATTTTTTTCAAGGATTAGAAATTAAGGATGGTATGGACCTTACGGGCGCCGGAGGTCCGGCAGAAATTTTATATGAAGGAGTTAATGTCGGGTATCAAGACACAAATATACTCTTTTGCCTAAACTCATATATCGGTTGTATAGAGCTTAAATATGATAATCAATGTAGCAATTCTCAATATATTTTTGGTTGTGTAGGTTTGAGGAACAAACAATACTGCATTCTAAACAAGCAATACGCCAAGGAAGAATATGAAACACTCGTCCCTAAGATAATCAAACACATGAATGACATGCCATATATAGACCAGAA
>MFIQ01000024.1 GCA_001778905.1 Candidatus Giovannonibacteria bacterium RIFCSPLOWO2_12_FULL_44_15
AAGAAATTTGGTTGATCCCTTCCCCTATTTCCAATTATTTAAGGAAGGAGAAGGAGCTATAGTAAGCGATGAGCTTAATCATGCGAGCATTATCGACGGCATACGATTATCCAAGGCAACGCGCCAGATTTTTCGCCATAAAGATGTAAATCATCTCGAGGAAATCTTAAAACAAAATAAAGGCAAAAGAATTCTAATTATAACTGACGCGATTTTTAGCATGGACGGGGACATTGCTCCGTTGAAGGAAATTGCGGATCTATCAAAGAAGTATGAGGCAATAACAATGATCGACGATGCTCACGGCGTCGGCGTTCTTGGGTCAGGCGGGAGAGGGACTGCGGAACATCTAGGCGTTGCTAAAGATATTGACGTAGTCATGGGGAGTTTTACTAAAGCGTTCGGAAGTATCGGCGGATATATCGCCTGCAATAAAGTAATTGGAGATTATATGCGGATAACTGCCCGAAGTTATTTATTTTCTGATCCGATAATTCCCGGCGTCGTGGCTGGATTACGGAAGGCATTGGAAATTTTAAAAAATAGCGACGAGCGCAGAAAAATTATTTTTGAAAATGTTACCCACTTAAAGAGCAATCTCGATAAAATGGGCTTTTCTACTTTGGGAGGAGAAACAAGTATCGTCCCACTACTTGTCAGTTCGGAGGAAAAAGCTATAAAATTTTCATCAATGCTATACGAAGCCGGGGTTATAGCTCTTTGTATACGAAGGCCAGCTGTTCCGGAGGGCAGAGAAAGGATACGGTTTTCAATAATGGCTACGCATGCGAAAAAGGATATCAATAAATTGCTGGAGGTCTGCGAAAAAGTTGGGAAATCGTTAAAGATGATCTAAAACATGATTTTAGGTATTATTCTGCCGACGGTTGTTTTTCTCAATCTTCTATTGGGTTTTCTTATAATTATAAAAAATCCAAGAGCTGCCAATAATAGATTTTTTGCATTATTGAGCTTTACGGCGGCATTATGGACGTTTGCAAATTACATGACTGGGATACAAGCCTCGTATTTTTGGCTAGAAAGTACCTATGCGTTGGGGGCTCTTATGATTGCGACAAGTTTTATTTGGGCGTCTATCATTGTAGATAGAAAGCTTGGAAAGTTTAAAACTTTTTTCATAATTTTATTAGCCGCTGTATTCTTCGCCGCTTCTTATTGGCCAGGATTTATCGCGGCTTCATATGACCATATTTACCTAGGTGGTATTTTTACCGGAAAACCGGGCTTTGGCCTTATTTTATATACGATCTTTTATTTACTCTCAACTTTTTTTATTTTAAAAAAATTATATATAGCTAGGGATAAGACTGATAAACCGGAGGAAAAAACGCAGTTCAGATTTATTTTCTACGGAGCATTAATTGCTATTAGCATATCTGCGATGACAAGTTTTATCCTTCCAGTGTTTTCAGTTTTTAGTTTTGGTGGATTGGACAGCATAGGATTTTTAATTTTCTTGGCATTTATAGCTTATTCGATAACAAGGCAAAATCTATTCAACATTAAACTTATTGCCACCGAATTGCTTGTTTTTTCGCTATGGATTTTTCTTCTTGTCAGGATATTTTTGTCAGATGTACTAAGGGATCAGCTTATAGACGGAAGTCTATTGGCGCTTGTAATCTTTTTCGGCATCCTTTTGATCCGTAGTGTTTTGCACGAAGTCAGACAGCGCGAGGAAATTTCGAAATTAGCGGAGGATTTGAGGAAGGCGAATTCGGAACTCAAAAGACTGGACCAATTGAAATCGGATTTTGTTTCGCTGGCGTCGCACCAGTTAAGGACGCCGTTGACGGTTATAAAAGGATACATATCGCTTATACAAGAAGGAACTTTCGGGCAGATTCAGGATAAACTGGCAGATGCGTTGCGGAAAATTTATATCTCAAACGAGACGCTGATAAATTTGGTCGGAGACTTCCTAAATTTATCCAGGATTGAATCTGGGAAGATGAAATATATGTTCGAGCCGATCGCGGCCGAAGAGATGATTCAGAGCGTTTTTGAAGAATTTAAGGAGGTGGTAAAAGATAAAAAGCTCGAACTTCGATACGAAAAACCGACAGTCCCGCTTGCGAGAGCCATGCTAGACCGCGATAAATTTAGGCAGGTAATAATGAATTTGGTTGACAATGCAATTAAGTATACGCCGTCGGGGTTTGTAACGCTTAAGCTTGAAGAAGAGAAAACAAGCGGAGGCGCCAAAAATATACTTTTTTCAGTGTCGGATTCCGGGGTCGGAATGTCCAAAGAAGATTTGGACGGCATATTTAAGAGATTCGCGCGCGGAGAGGGCGGGAGCAAGGTCAATACTAGCGGGCTTGGTTTGGGGCTTTATCTCGCAAAAAGGATTGTCACGGACCACGGCGGGGAGATTTGGGCGACTTCGGACGGCCCTGGCAAAGGGAGCACCTTTTGGGTGCGTCTCCCGGCGCGCGCCGCGGAGATCGAAAAAGAAAAGCAGTTTAAGGAATTTGTTGAGAAGATTTGAGCAGAATGCCAATAAACACGTTTCCGATCGCGAAGAGGATCATTCCCAAAATCGAGAGCGCGAAAGACAGATAAACTTCCAAGGTATTCTGAACACCGAAATAAAAAAAGCTCGCGAAGGGTAGCATGAAGCTAGCTAGCGCATATAAAATAATCCGAGTTTTAAGCAACGGAGATTGGAAATTTAAAAACGACTTGAGAAAAGTATACGAAAATGTCCAGCCCGCGATAAACATGAATAGACTATAAAACAACGATATATATTCTCCAGAGTACCATAATACCCAATTGCCGTCATCCGATCCTTTCGGAATTTCTGCATAAATAAAATAAAGAACGACGGCGATGGAAATCCCAATTAGGTAGAAAAAAGAAAAGAGTTTGCGTTTTAATTCATTGGTTATGAGTAAATTTAGCGACATATTGAACGCTTGCCAAGCCGCAAGGCCGAGGAATATCATCGCGACGTTAAAGAATCTACCGACTAAGAGACTAAGTTCGCTGAATATGAGCAGAGGAAGCATTAATATTGTATTGTACAGGAAAAAGTAAAGAAACCAATTGAAATAGGCGCGCATAGTCGCTTTGTCTAGATCTTTTTTGAAGTAAATCAAATAAAAAAAACTGATAAAACATAGGGCGGCTAACACGCCATGGAGTATCGCGGTGTAAGGATATATCATACTCTTATTATACTATAAATTGCGGGAAGTATGCGCTTGTCAATCAGATTTGATATCATCATTTTATGAGGGCAGTACCGATTAAAACAAAAAAAATTCGCGCGAGGACAGGAAGTATTTTTTTAATTTTGGATAATTATGTCCAAAAGATGCCGGAAGGTTCGGTTTTGGCAGTGACATCCAAAATAATTTCTCTTTGCGAAGGGAGAGTTGTTGGGGCTCGCGGTACCAATAAGGACAAACTTGTCGAGGACGAGGCGGAATTTTTTTTGCCGAGAAAACTCTCCAGGTATAAAATTATGTTCGCAATAAAAAACGGCATCTTGGCACCGTCTGCGGGGATTGATGAATCCAATACGGACGGATACTACGTTTTGTGGCCCAAAGATCCGCAGAAAACAGCAAACGAAATTCGGAAATATTTGGCGGGAAGGTTCAAACTTAAAAGAGTCGGAGTGATAATTACTGATTCAAAAACAACACCTTTACGATGGGGAACTAGCGGGGTTTCGATCGCGCATAGCGGATTTGAAGCGCTGAAAGATTATATAGGCACGCCGGACATTTTTGGGCGCAAGTTAAAGATGACTAAAGCGAATATTATAGACGCGCTTGCGGCATCAGCCGTGCTGGTTATGGGCGAGGGGAAGGAGCAGACGCCCCTCGCTATAATAGAAGATCTGCCGTTTGTGAAGTTTAGGTCGTCCAATCCATCCAAATCGGAGCTTCTGGACTTAAAAATATCACTCGACGACGATCTTTACGCGCCTATGCTAAAAGCGGTAAAGTGGCGTAAGGGTAAAGCTTAATTTATGGGAAGAATACATATTGAAAAACTTAAGGAGAATATAGGGAAGGTTGTTAAAATTGCCGGTTTCGTGCAGATAATCCGGGACCAAGGCGGAATAAAATTTTTGATAATCCGGGATGCTACCGGCATTGTTCAGGTTGTCGTCAAAAAAAATACGGACGCAATGAAGCCAGCCGAATCTTTAAGCCACGAATCCGTGGTCGAAATCTTCGGCTTTCTTAAAGAAGAGAAACAAGCGCCTGGAGGTTTCGAAGTTGTTGCGGATAAAATCGAAGTTCTTTCCCATGCCGACCCCGAGCTGCCTATACCCGTTTTCGAGAAAGGGCAGGAAGAGACAGACCAGTCGATACGGATGGATTGGAGGTGGATTGATCTTCGCAAGCCGAAAAACATTCTGATTTTTAAAATTTGGACTTCGATGGAAGCCGCATTTCGGGAATATTGGTTTTCGCACAATTACATAGAAATTCATTCTCCCAAATTAATCGGGACTGCGAGCGAATCCGGAGCGGAGGTTTTTGAAGTTAAATATTTCGACCGCACCGCGTATTTAGCGCAGTCTCCGCAATTCTATAAGCAGATGGCAATGGCTGCGGGGTTTGAGAAGGTTTTCGAAGTAGGTCCTGTTTTTCGCGCGGAGCCTTCGTTTACGTCTAGGCACGCGACGGAGTTCGTCGGGTATGACTTGGAAATGTCTTACATAAAATCGCACGATGAGGTTATGGCCGAGGAAGAAAAGTTGCTCGAGCACGTGATAGGTGCGATAAAAAAAAGGCACGGGGAAGAGATAAAAGAAACGTTTGGCTTAGAAGTTAATGTTCCCAAAATCCCATTTCCGAAGCTTACGATGGCGGAGGCAAAAAAAATCCTGAAAGATTTGAAAATAGAATCCAAGGGCGAAGATTTGTCGTCCGAGGAAGAGAAAAAAATCAGCGAATATGTGAAAGAAAAAAATAAGCACGATTTTGTATTTATTACGGATTATCCGGCAAGTGTGCGCCCCTTTTATCATATGCGCGATGAAAAGGATTCAATGCTCACGAAAAGTTTTGATTTGCTTTGGGGTGGGCTAGAAGTGACGACCGGAGCCCAAAGGGAGCATAGGTACGATATTTTGCTCTCGCAGGCGAAGGAGAAAAAAATGAAGATCGAAGCAATCCAGTTTTATCTGAATTTCTTCAAGTACGGATGCCCGCCGCACGGCGGGATTGGAATGGGGCCGGCGAGAATGATGATGCAGCTTTTGGGTTTGGATAACGTGCGGGAAGTAATGTTTCTTTATAGGGGCGTTAAAAGGCTGGAGCCGTGACCTATACTTTTAGGCACGGGGAATTCGAGGGCCCTCTTGATGTTCTTTTGGACCTGATTGAGGCGCGAAAACTTTCGATCACGGCGGTATCGCTGGGAAAAATAACCGACGAGTACGTCGGCTATATTAAATCTCTTTCCGAATTTCCCTTGGGCGAGGTTTCGAATTTCCTCGTGGTTGCTTCAACTTTGATGCTTATCAAATCGCGTTCGCTTCTGCCGGGTCTGGAATTGATGGAGGAAGAAGAGCGCGATATTGAAGACCTGGAAACGCGGCTGAAGTTACTCGCCCGGATTCGTGAACTCTCCCGAAATATAAAAGACGGATGGATGCGGCACCCCATGTTTTCGCGGGAGGCGCTCAAAGGCTACGAATTCGGTTTTATCGAACCAAAAGGGATTACCGCCGATAGTTTATATAAATCTTTGGAGAATTTAATAAAGAGTTTTCCCAAGATCATCGAGCTTCCAGAAAAAACTTTAGAGAAAGTGATTTCAATCGAGGAAAAAATGATAGAACTCGTCGGCAGGCTAACGGCAAGAATTAAATCCACTTTTCACGACATAGTCGGTACCAGAAATAAATTGGATATTATTGTCGGCTTTCTCGCAGTTCTAGAGCTGGTTAAGGAGGGAGCATTGGCAGTCCGTCAAGATGAGCGATTCGGAAATATAGAGATAGAAAAAAATGAGTGATCTCGAAAAAAAAATTGAGGCGCTTTTATTCGTTGCCGGAGAACCCATGTCTCCGGAGAAGCTTTCAAAACTTTTAAAGAAGGACAAAGAAGAGATAAAAAAAGCGCTTGGCACCCTGGGAGACAATCTTTTGGAACGCGGGATCCGGGTCTCAAGAAATAATAACGAGTATATATTGATAACTGCACCGGAACTTTCGGGTGCGGTTGAGGATTACATGAAAGAAGAATTGGGCGAAGATCTTTCCCGTGCGACGCTCGAAACTCTCGCCGTAATTGTGTACAAAGGATCATTGTCGCGCGCTAAGATAGATTATATCCGCGGGGTAAATTCGAGCTTTACGGTGCGAAATTTAATGATCAGGGGATTGGTCGAGCGAAAGCCCGATCCCGACGATTCGAGATCGTGGCTATACTCGCCAAGCTTTGACTTCCTGAAATATATGGGGATTGAGAGGATAGAAAATTTAGCGGGATACGAAGATTTTAAAAAAGAAATGGACGAGTTATTAAAAAGAGAAATTAAAGAAGAAGAATGAAAATAATCTCGCAAATTTCGGTCGCGGCGATATTTATCCTTATTTTGCTGACCTTTAAAGTTCCTGGACCTCATCTCGCGGCAAATCCATTTCTGTCGCTTACGGAAAGACGGGAAGAAGGCAAAGTTTTTGCTATAGATAATATGGAAGCTAAAAGCGCCTACGTTTTTGATGTACTTCAAAACAAGGTTTTGTATGAAAAAAATTCATCAGAAGTTTTTCCGCTAGCGAGCCTCGCGAAACTTATGACTGTTTTATTGCTCGAGGAAAAGGCTCCTTCAGGCGTTTTTATTTCTGTTTCCGAGAAGGCGGTCGGGCAGCCCGAAGGGGAGGGAATGCGCGCTGGAGACAAATTTAAAAAAGAGAATCTCGAGGAATTCACATTGGCGGCATCGTCGAACGACGGCGCGTGGGCTATGGGAGAATATCTCGGTGGAGGGAATATTGAAGATTTTGTATCGCTTATGAACGAGAGGGCGCGCGAGTTGGGCATGTTGAGCCTTAATTTTTTGAATCCAACTGGACTTGATATTGTAACCGCATCCGCTAGGCTTTCGGGAGCTTCCGGCAATGCCAAGGATATCGCAAGTTTACTTAAATATATTTACGGAAAATATCCAAATATACTTTCGCGAACACGGGAAGAGGAAATCAGCATTGTTTCTTCGGCAGGGAAAACGATAACTGCCGTGAATACCAATGAAGCGCTTGGCGAGATCCCGCAGATTATTGCCGGCAAAACCGGATATACCCTTGTTGCAGGAGGAAATTTTGTTTTTATTTTCGACGCTGGATTTAACCATCCCATCGTCGTTTCTATTCTCGGCTCGTCGGAAAAGGGGAGGTTCGATGACGCCAAAAAAATCGTAGGCGCGGTTTTTAAATATTACGCGAAATAGCATGACAAACCCCGTTTTAAATGTCTTAAAAGTTTTTGGGCTATCGGGCATTGCGTTTATTGTCGGGATTTCTTTAACGCCGATACTCACGCATTATTTGTACAAATATAAATTGTGGAGGAAGGAGGTTCGGCAGTTGGCGCCGGATGGGTCAGGGACGCCGATTTTCGCGAAATTGCATTCGGAGGGCGAAACCAAAGTTCCGCGCATGGGAGGTATTTTAATCTGGGGAGTCTCGCTCCTCCTGATTTATTTGTTTTATTTTCTTTCATTGACCGCCCATCCGCTTTTCGTGAAATTGAATTTTCTTTCACGCTCGCAGACATGGCTTCCGCTTTTTACGCTCGTAGCCGCGTCGCTTCTGGGAATTGTCGATGATCTTTGGCAGACATTAGGCAGAGGCAATTATCTCGCCGGGGGGATGAGATTTTCGTGGCGGCTCTCTTTGATTTTACTCATCGCGGTTATCGGCGCTTTGTGGTTTTATTTTCCGCTCGAGAAGCACGATATTTACATCCCATTTTTCGGGAATATATTTTTGGGCTGGCTTTTTATCCCGTTTTTTATTTTGGTTATGCTGGCTACCTTTTCCGGAAGCGTTATAGACGGCATCGACGGGCTTTCAGGGGGAGTGATGGCGGCGATTTTCGCGGCTTATACCGGAATCGCTTTTTTCCAAAATCAAATCGATCTTGCTGCTTTCTCGGCAGTCGTCGTCGGGGCGATTGCGGCCTTTTTATGGTTTAATATTCCTCCCGCCCGATTCTATATGGGGGAGACTGGAATACTTGGGCTCACAACTTCGCTTACTGTAATCGCTTTTCTCACGGACGCAGTTTCGGTTTTACCCCTAATCGCGCTTCCGCTGGTCCTAGACTCCGCATCAGTCAGCATCCAGCTTATATCTAAAAGATTTTTCGGGAAGAAAGTTTTTCTTGTCTCGCCACTGCACCATCATTTCGAAGCGAAGGGCTGGCCTGCATATAAAGTTACTATGCGAGCGTGGATATTGGCGTCTGTCTGCGCCATGGTCGGCATGGTTATAGCGATACTTGGGCGGTAGCGCTATAATTTAGATATGTCATATTCAGTTTTGATTAAAGGGGGCAATGTGCTTCGGGGGCGCAAGTTCGAACGCATTGACATTGGAATAAAAAACGATAAAATCGAGGATTTAGGCGATTTTTCGGCTGAAAAGGCGGATCTCGTTGTGGATGCAACGGGCAAGTATATCTCCTCGGGGTTTATTGATTTAACCAACCATTCGGATACGCACTGGACGCTTTTTTCGCAGCCAAAGCAGGAGAGCATGCTCAAGCAGGGAATAACGACTATTCTTGGCGGCAATTGCGGCGCCTCTCTTGCGCCCCTGGTTCACGCGAGTGATATCGAGGGAATCCATAAATGGGCCGACGTCACGCAAATAAACGCAAACTGGAGAAGCGTTGGAGAATTTTTCGACGAACTCTCAAAGCACCCCATCGGAGTTAATTTTGCAACGCTGGTCGGGCACGGGACCCTGCGTAGAGGAATTTTGGGGGATGCTGCGCGAAACCTAACCGATAAAGAAATCGAAGAGATAAAATTTATTTTGAAAAATTCGCTCGAAGAAGGCGCTTTCGGCCTATCGACCTCGTTTGCAGCCGCGCATGCGAAATTCGCGACTAATGCCGAGATTAAGGAGCTATTTACTATAGTTGCCCAACACGAGGGCATGATTAAACACCATCTTAAAGATGAGGGGAAAAATATTTTGCCGGCGATTGCCGAAATAATAGGATTCGCCCGCGATTCTGGCGCCGAGATGCAAATCTCGCACTTTAAGATTTTGGGGAAAAGCTCGTGGGCCTCTCTGCCTGAGGCGATTAATTTAATTGAATCCGCTTGGCAAGAGGGGTCCAAGGTGAGCTTGGACTTTTTCCCGTACACAAAGACCGGTTCTCTTTTGTATATGTTCTTGCCGCCATGGATAATCGAAGGAGGAAGGGCAAAAATTTTAGGAGCGCTGAAAGACCCAAAAGCCCGAAGGGAAGCGCTGGATTATTTGAAATCGCTTACCTTGCATTATGATAAAATTGTCGTCGCTTCAACTTTTAAGGATGCGACCTCCATCGGCAAAACGATAAAGGAGCTTGCGGATTCCTCCGGGCTTGATCCGGAAGAAATTATCGCGGAGCTTTTGGAAATTAACGAGCTTCAGGTTTCTATTTTTAATGAAGCCATATCGGAAGATCATCTGCACGATCTTATTACTAAAGAGTACGCGTTAGTTTCTTCGGATGGCGTGGGGTATGATCTTAAAACAAAAATGCCGTTTGATCTCCCGCATCCAAGATCGTTCGGCACTTTCCCGAGAGCGCTCCAGATTTTCGCCAAGGAAAGAAACGATATAAAACTCGAGGATATTTTGCATAAATTTACGGAAGAGGCCGCGTACGCGCTAGGAATTAAAGATCGCGGGAAAATCGAGAAGGGATTTTTTGCGGATTTGGCGATTCTGGATCTTGAGAAAATTAAAAGCATCCCCAATTATACGGCATTACGACAGGAAGTTGAGGGAGTGGATTGGGTTTTTGTGAACGGAAAGGCGGCAGTGAAAAGCGGGGTTATGGCTGGCGAACTTGCCGGAAGGATTATAAAAAGGGTTTAAAGACAATGAAAAGTGTTGCGATTTTAGGCTTTGGGCTTGAAGGAAAGTCCCTGTTTTCTTATTTGAAAAAAAAGAAGGACGTTGATATCACGATTTTAGATCGCGATCCAAGAATCAAAGTTGCGAGGGGCATCAAGAAAGTTTTAGGAAAAAATTATTTGAAGAATATCGGGAAATTCGATGTGGTTTTCAGGAGCCCGGGAGTTCCGTATAACCTTCCGGAATTGAGCAGGTTCAGAAAAAAGGTTTCGAGTTTGACGCGGCTTTTTTTTGAGAAAGTCGGAAAGAAAAAAAATGTAAAAGTGATTGGCGTGACAGGATCCGTGGGGAAAACGACAACAGCTACGCTTTTATACAAAATTTTAAAAGACGCGGGCAGAAAGGTATTTTTGGCCGGCAACATAGGGGTAAATCCGTTGGGGCATTTCCCGAGGCTTAATCCTGGGAGTATTGTCGTGATTGAGCTTTCAAGTTTTCAACTTCAAGATTTGAATCGTTCTCCGAATATCGCGCTAGTACTCGATATTTTTGAGGAGCACTTGGACAAACATAAAACTTTTAAGGAATATTTGGACGCAAAAAGCAACATAACGAAATACCAGAAAAAATCCGATGCGGTTGTATATTTTTCGGAGAATAGATATTCATTGAATATCGCAAAAAAATCTCGCGGTAGGATGATCCCCATTGTACTAAAGAATGCGCGAAAATTCGGGTTTAAGCTTAAAATCCCCGGAGACTATAATTATAAAAATGCGATGGCCGCATTTAGGGCGGCGAAGCTTCTTGGTGTTGGAACCAAGTCGATAGTGCAGACGATCAACAATTTTAAAGGGTTGGAACACAGAATCGAATTTGTTAGAAATCTTAAAGGCGTCGGTTACTATAATAATTCGAAAGCGACTAATGTCGGATCGGCTATCGGAGGCATTGACGCATTTCAGGGAGAAAAAATTGTTCTCGCGGGCGGGTATAATAAGAAGTTGAATTTAACGCTGTTGGTAAGGCGTCTTGCCCAAAGAGATATAAAGCGCGCGATATATTTTGGCGCAGCTGCCAACGAGTTCGAACGCATCTCTAAAATGATCCGATTTTCCAGGCATTCGAAAACTGCTGGGCTCAAGAGCGCCATAAAAGAAGCGCATAAAATTTCAAAAAAGGGCGACATAGTTATTCTTTCTCCAGGCACTGCAAGCTTCGACGAATTCAGCAATTACAAGGAGAGAGGGGATAAGTTTAAGAAATGGGCGCGCGAATTAAAGTAAATACCGATCCGATATTCAAAGGGATCGTGGCAACACTGCTCATCGCCGGATTTTTTATTTTAGCATCAGCTTCAATCGGGATTACGGCTTCCATGGAGGCACCGTCGTATTTTTTCATACTTCGCCAACTTATGATGGGCGGGGTTGTAGGATTTATACTTTTTATTTTCGCGGCGAAATTTCCCTACAAAAAATGGAAAAATTGGGCGCTGGCAATTTTTGCCGGAAGCATCTTGCTTACCGCAGCGGTTTGGATCCCGGGCCTCGGGCTCAAAGTCGGCGGTGCGGTGCGCTGGCTCTCATTCGGGCCATTTAGCTTCCAGCCCGCGGAACTCCTGAAGTTCGGCCTAATTCTGTATCTATCCGCATGGTTTTCCTCAAGAGTCGGCAGAACCTCGTCGCTTAGGGGCGGATTAATCCCGTTTTTGATAATCATGGGGATTGCATCATCGTTGTTGGTTTTACAGCCGGATATCGGAACTCTCGGGGTACTTGCCATATCTGGGCTTTTTCTTTTTCTAATCGCCGGAGGAAAAGTTACCCATGTTTTAGCGCTGGTTCTTATTGGGCTCATACTTTTAGGAATTTTAATTCAACTCGAACCGTATCGCAGAGACCGGTTATTGGTTTTTCTTAATCCCGAACACGATCCGCAAGGCGCTGGTTATCAGGTGCGCCAATCCTTGATCGCAATAGGTTCAGGAGGACTTTGGGGAAGGGGCTTTGGAATGTCGCGGCAAAAATTTCAGTACCTTCCCGAACCGGTAGGGGACTCTATTTTTGCCGTTGCCGCGGAGGAATTTGGCTTCATCGGAGCCGCGATGATAATTTTTTTGTTTGTGCTTCTTGCCTGGCGAGGATTCTATATCTCGCGCTTTGCTCCGGATGCTTTCGGCAAACTTTTAGGCTCCGGAGCGGTCTTATTGATAGTAATCCAGTCAATGATAAATATTGCGGCACTTTCCGGGCTTGCGCCCTTAACCGGAATCCCTCTCAATTTTATATCCCAGGGGGGTTCTTCTCTGGCCATAACCCTTCTTGAAGCCGGGATACTTTTAAATATTTCAAAAACTACTTGAGTTTTTCTGTTATAATAAAACCATATGAGAATAATATTTGCCGGAGGGGGATCCGGAGGGCATTTTTATCCGCTTATCGCGGTGGAGAGGGCGTTGCGGGATATTGCCTCTGAACAAAAGCTGCAGGATTTGGACATCATTTATGCCGCGGATGATCCTTACGACTTAAACCTGCTTAAGGAAGACAGAATACGCTACCTAAAAGTTCCGGCTGGTAAAATTCGCCGTTATTTTTCGATAAAGAATTTTTTTGATCCGTTGAAGACGGCATGGGGTATTATAAAAGCTTCATGGCTTCTGTATCTAAATCTTCCCGACGTAGTGTTTTCTAAAGGCGGATACGCGAGCTTTCCGCTTCTGTTTGCAGCGCGCCTTCTCGGAGTTCCGGTAATTATCCACGAAACGGACTCAATACCCGGCAGAGTGAACAAATGGGCTGCAAAGTTTGCGAAAAGAATCGCCGTTTCCTATCCCGAATCAATGAAATATTTCCCCAAAGAAAAATCCGCATTGACCGGAAATCCAATACGGCGCGAGGTTATAGGCGGAAATATAGAAAGGGCGAGAGAGCTTTTCGGGCTTGAGGAAGATATTCCGGTAATTTTTGTTTTCGGGGGGTCGCAGGGATCCGTGAAAATAAATGAAGCTATTCTGGACATATTGAAGGATCTTTTGGAATTTTGCCAAATTATCCATCAGACCGGGGTGGCGAACATAAATACGGTTAAAGAAAGAATGAGCGTATCTTTGGAGGCCTCTAAATTTGCGTTTAGGTACCATCCCTTCACATTCTTGGACGAAGAAAAATATAAAAACGCTTATAAGGCTACATCGCTGATAATTGCGCGCTCCGGAGGCAGCATCTTTGAGATAGCCGCGATGGGCGTGCCCTCAATACTGATTCCGCTGCCATCTTCAGCCCAAGACCATCAGCGTGAAAACGCTTACGCGTACGCGAGAACAGGGGCTGCGGAGGTAATTGAAGAGGCAAATATGACTCCGCATATTCTTCTGCGTGAAATTAAATTGTTGATGGCCGACGAGCCGCGCATGCAAAAAATGTCCGAGGCGGCTAAATCTTTCGCCAAACCAGATGCCGCCCAGAGGATTGCCTCGGAAATTATTCGCCTTGGACTCGCGCACTGATGCAAAAGATTCGGACCAGACTTGCGCCTTCCCCAACTGGGCTACTCCATGTAGGCAACGCCCGCGCTGGAATTTTCAATTATCTCTTCGCGAAGAAAAGCGGAGGGGAGTTTATTTTGAGGATCGAAGATACCGATCTAGAGCGTTCACGGAAGGAATATGAAGATGACGCAAAAGAAGCACTTTTGTGGCTAGGGTTAAGTTGGGACAGCTTTTACCGCCAATCGGACAGAAAAGAAATCTATGCTGAATATATAGAAAAGATGTTGGAAAATGGCTCGGCATACGTCTCAAAAGAAGTGGAAGGAAATTCAAAAGAAGTAATAAGATTCAAAAATAAGGGCGGCCCTGTAAAATTCGACGATATTATAAGGGGGCAGGTTGAAGTCGACACTGAAGATTTAGGCGATTTTGTAATTGCCAAGGACACACAAACACCCCTCTACCATTTAGCTGCCGTTCTTGACGACGCGTTAATGGAAATTTCCCACGTAATACGTGGAGAAGACCATATTTCAAATACCCCGAGACAGATATTAATTCAGCAAGCACTTGGGTGTCCGACACCTAAGTATGCGCATTTACCATTGATCTTAGGGGAAGATAGGTCAAAACTTTCCAAGCGCCATGGGGCCGAGGCGCTTTCGGAATATAAAAAACTTGGGTATCCCCCGGAGGCAATGTTTAATTTTTTGGCGCTTTTGGGATGGCACCCTGAGGATGACCGGGAAATTTTATCGAAAGAAGAACTAGTAAGCGAATTTTCGTTCGCACGGGTGCAGAAAGGGGGTGCTATTTTCGACAAAAGGAAACTCGATTGGATATCCAGGGGATACATTAAGAAACTAAGTGAAGGCGAAATTATTGAGAATGTGGCCCAGTTTGTCCCCAAGGAATGGGAGGGGGGAAAAATGGGTAAGGCTGCCAAGCTTTTCCGCGACCGCATCTCAAAATTCTCTGATTTTAAGGAAGAAGCGAAGTTTATTTTTGAGCCTAAAGATTACGAGGCCGGGTTATTGATCTGGAAGAATGCGTCAAAAGAAGACACCAAAAAACACTTGGAAAAAGTTTGCGAGCTGATTTCCTCCGGCGGAGATATTATGGTGTATGCCCAAAAGGAAGGGAGGGGAGAGGTACTGTGGCCGCTCCGAGTTTCCTTATCAGGGCTTAAAAATTCGCCGGGCCCCCTCGAGATTATCGAGGTCTTAGGGAGTGAAGAATCGCTAAATCGAATCCGCCATGCAATTTCTAAACTTTAGATTCGGGATTTTGGCATTGATTGGAATTTTGTTTTTATCGTTTGGCTTTTCCCAAGCTGCAACGGTCGACAACCTTAAATCTCAAATAAAAAACAGGGAAGACCAAATAGCGGCCATCGAGGCGGAAATCGCGGAGTACCAGAAACAGATTGACGCCAAAGTTTCTGAGGCAGGAACGCTAAAAAACCAAATATCATCGCTTACCGCACAGATCGGGAAGCTTAACGCCGAGATTCGCCTCACACAGGGGAAAATTTACGCATCTGAACTTAATTTAGAAAAATTGGGACTCGAGATCAATAAAAAAAATAGCGAGATAGGGGACAAAAAAGCTTCGCTGGGGGAAATTATGCGCGCGATAAACGAAGCAGACGACGAATCGCTTGTCGAGATTTTATTAAAACACGGCGAACTTTCGGACTTTTTTACGGACGTCAAAAATATCGAAAGCCTGGATGAGGCGGTTAGAAAAGATTTACTCGAATTGAAAGATCTCAAAGTGGATTTGGAGGCGAGGGAGGAGGAAGAATCGTCGGTCAAGAAAGTGCTTGTTAATTTGGCGTTTGAGCTTTCGGATAGGAAATCCGTCGAAGAAACTTCGAAAAAGAAGAAGGACCAGCTTTTGCGCGATACAAAGAATAAAGAAGCGGAATATCAAAAACTTGTCAGAGAGCGAGAAAAGCAGCGATCGCAAATTTTGGACGACATAAGAAAAATTGAAGACCAATTGCGCTTGCTAATCGACCCGGCCTCTCTGCCCCCGTCGCGTCCCGGAGTTTTAGGTTGGCCGTTGCGCGACCCCAAGATTACGCAGAATTTCGGCAAAACGGATTTCGCGAAAAATACGGACGTATACAACCAAAATTCGCATAATGGAATTGATTTGCGCGCATCAGTAGGGACGCAAATTATGGCGGCGGAAGACGGTGTTGTTAAAGGTTCAGGAAATTCGGATATAGCTTGCCCCGGAGGATCGTACGGAAAGTGGATATTAATCGAGCATCAAAATCATCTTTCAACCGTCTACGCGCATTTATCGGTTATTAAGGTGTCCCAAGGCGAAGCGGTAAAGCGGGGTGATCTTATAGCGTATAGCGGGGACACTGGATATACGACGGGACCGCATCTTCATTTCACCGTCTATGATGCCCGCACTGTGCAGATGAAATCATCCCGTGTGTGCGGTATATTGCCATACGGAGGCTATTTGGACCCGATACTTTATCTATAAATATTAAGGTTTATAACCTGCCTGCCGGCAGGCAGGAAAAGAAAAAAGGCCTTGCAGTAGAATTAGTCACTTTTGGCTCGCTCTACCGCAAGGCCTTTAATTAATTCTCCCTCCTTATAGAGAAAAGAATCGTATTATTTTTTTGTAAAAGACGGTTTTAACCGCTAATTAAAGAACAGCATTCGATCGAAGGTACCTCCATAAGAACTCTACGGCTTATTCTTATGATACTAGGAAACGCAAATATGTGTCAATATGTTTATCCACAAATCGCCTTTAATGGTATACCGGTATGGTATATTATTAGTAGTAGGGAAAAGAAGCGTCTTTGCCCTATTTTTTTGTTCAAAAGACGAATATGAATTTAAACTTTGGGAGAGAAAAAATACAACGCTGCGGATATAACCAAAAAATTGGGCCTGGGAAAGACCACAATTTTGCGTTGGGAAAAAGAGGGGAAAATACCGGAGGCCAAGCGCGATCAGTTGGGGTGGCGATATTGGAGCGAAAAGGAATTTAATGACATTCTTGCTATCGCCGAAGGGAGAGTTGTGGAGAAATCTCCGCAAGCAGAGCTAAATCTAGATATTCGCCCGGCAGAGGATAAATTTTTACGAGCAAGGCTTTTGCCGGAGCTTTCGAAAGATAAGGTGATTACCGAAGCGAATGTTCTCGCGAAATACAACGGGAATAATTTTAGGGAAGTAAAATTCGGGACTGTAGCCATTTTGGCCGCACTTGTCTTTTTTGGATCTTCGTCTGCGGCCAGTGTTTTTGCTGACGGATTTAAAAATTCCTGGTTTGCGTTTGAGCGTGGGTTCGAATTTTCCACGGCTCGCCTGGCTTCATCCGGAGATTTTTTAGGAGCCAAGCTCACGCCTCTACGCGGACAGGGGAAGATAATCGATGAATGGGTTTTATACTTTTTCAGAGGCAGCTCCAATTTTTTGGCACAAAAAGGATTTGAGATAAAAAGTTTTTATAAAGAGGGAGGTATGGGCCTTTGGGAGGGATTTTTTGTTTTACGCAGGAAGGCTGTCAAAGATTATTTTGAGTTTGGGGAAAATATCAAATTAGCGCAGGCGCGCTCGGCCGAGGCGAGCGAAATTTTGGCGAATTTCGCGAGAGATTCGTTGAATGCCGATTTCGCGTACGCGGAGGATGGAGCTCCAGATATGCTTTCGGCGGCGGCGGGAATAAATTTTTCTTTGGGGGGTCTTATCGGGAATTCGAAATTCGTACGTGAATTGGTTCTTGATTGGGAATTTATAAAGCCGGACGTAAAAGCTCTTCCTTTGGGGATTTTTAATTTCTATGCCGAGCGCATAGGGGACGCCATTTTTGCCGCGGGGGATCTTTTTGAGATCGGCTCTTATCTAGCAATTGATGTAGCTCAAAGAGGCACATTTGCTTTCAACAATCTTGGTGGTAAATTGGCTCTTGCCCAACCTTACGCTGTGGTAGAATTTCTTATAGGGCAATAAATAATATGACTATGAAATATAAATTTATTTTAGTTATTTTGGTGTTGGTATTGGCCGTAGGCGGCGTTTTTTGGTATTTAAAGGGCGACAAAGGCTCTGAGACCACAAAAAATGGGGACCAAACTGAGGATTATCCTTTCACCAATCCTGATTTAAAATTACGCTATAAAGACCCCGCTCTAGGCTTTTCTGTTGATTATCCGGAAGGATTTATCGTCAACGATACCGGAGAAGACAATGTTAAAATCTTGGTTTTTAGCAAAACGAGTTCAGAAGAGTCGTTCCAAATATTTATTATGCCGTACGACGAGCTGGGACCGATAACTCAAGAAAGAATTCTCATAGACCAGCCGAAGATAGTGATTAAAGACCCGCAAACAGTCGAGATAGCGGGGGGAGAAGCTTTAGTTTTTTTCAGCAAAGATACTGATATCGGAGACGTTCGCGAGGTCTGGTTCGTTCATCAAGACCGCCTATATCAAGCCTCTACTTACGCGAAATATGATGAATTACTTTCGAAAGTAATGGCAACGTTTAGATTTAAATAATTTAAAATTCAAAAATCAAAATGGAAAATGACAAAGCAAAATTTAAAAATGAGTTTAAGACTAGGCTGTATAGCTGGGTTCTTCGATTGATAAAGTTCATTGATAAATTGCCCAGAGATTCAACATGCTCTGTCATGGGAAAACAGTTATTACGTAGCGGAACGAGTGTGCTCGCCAATTATGTTGAAGCAAATTCGGCCAGCTCTAAAAAAGATTTTATCAATTTTTTCACGCATTCGCTTAAATCCGCCAATGAATCAAAGGTTTGGTTGGCGTTGCTACGAGATACTGGGAAAGGAGATTTGGAAGAGTTAAAATGGCTATTAAAGGAGCTTGAGGAAGCGGCGAAAATATTGGCTTCTAGTATATTAACTATGAAGGGAAAAAAGTAAATGCAAAATGTAAATATCAAAATGCAAAACTACACTGTTAAATCTAAAATTTTAAGATTTTTAATTGTCATTTTTATTTTTGCTTTTTACATTTTCAATTTTAATGCTGCCGAAGCGGCATTGATCGTTCAGGCCCCCAAATACATCGGCCTAAATTCCGGCCTCGTCGGGTATTGGAGTTTTGACGGAAAAGACATGGCCGGAGTGAAGGCGTATGACCGAAGCGGTCAGGGAAATGACGGGACATTGACGAATGGCCCGGCATCCGCCATAGGGCGGATCGGCCAGGCGTTAAGTTTTGACGGGGGGGAGGACTATGTCAGAATTCCAAGCAAAACTTATTTTCAAGGCAACCAAAATTTGACGATTTCGCTTTGGTTCAAGTATGAAATCAAAGGCACGGGATTTTTTGAGCAAGATATAATCACAAAGAAGTTTGACGCTGAGTCAAAGGACTATTCATTGCGTGTAAATGAATCCACGGGCGCTGTACTTTGGGGATCTGAGGTTGCCGACATTCCCTATTCCTTATCATCTGCAGATACGGTCGCATCTCCTAATACCTGGTATCATTATGTTGCGATTTTAAATAAAACTGCTGACGTGCTGACGCTTTATATTAACGGCGTGCAAGTCGCTCAAGATACGACATTTGGATCAAATTCAGATGCAACATCACAAGATATTGCAATAGGAAGTACGTTATTCACGCCTAATAATTTTAACTTTGTCGGTTCCATCGACGATGTCCGCATCTACAACAGGGCGCTCTCGGGGGATGAAATCAAACGCCTCTATAAAATCGGGGCGACGCTGAAAGTTAATACTTCAATTTCAAACGATTCTTTGAAAAAAGGATTGGTGGGGCATTGGTCTTTCGACGGGCCGACCGTAATCTCAAATGCGAACCAAACTTACGTAGAAGACTTAAGCGGACAGAATAATAGGGGGCAGTTGATGAATATGTCCACCTCAACCGCGCGCGTCAAAGGCAAAATCGGCCAGGCGTTAAGTTTTGACGGGAGTAATGATTTTGTTGTTAATGATGCGTCAAATATTCCTAAAGTAACTATTTCTGCATGGATAAATATTCCCAATTATCCTGCAAACAACTCCCTCGTTGCCGGGTTTTCGAACGATATAGGGAATAATTTTAACGATAAAATTATTTATGTGGGTACCGATGGAAAAGTATATTTTTATGTATTCGACGGCGGAAGCAAAACCACATCTGCTCCAGCAGCCGCGATCTCACCGAATACTTGGCACCATGTCGTAGGGACTGCAAATGGAAATAACGCATATAGTTATGTAGACGGAGTGCTTGTCGGCAGCGTTACGGCCGGGAATACTTATACCTCCTACAGCACGCCCAAAATATTTATTAACGGGGACATAGGCATTGTAAATCGTTTTAGATATTTAAACGGCAAGATCG
>MFIQ01000025.1 GCA_001778905.1 Candidatus Giovannonibacteria bacterium RIFCSPLOWO2_12_FULL_44_15
TTAGCAAATGCGTTATCAAAAGATTGGCAATGGTGTTTGAGAACAGAAACTGTAGTTGCCCTTGCCAATTTCAGCAGGATCATCGGGATTGATTTTTCCCGACACAAATAAGGTTCGAAATTAAAACAACCCGCCCTGGGTGCGATCTGGGGTGGGCGTTTTTTATTTTCGATAAGATTTATTCGCGCGGGATGGTGGAGGAGGCCGAGGCGTTTCCTGCCGCGCCGATTGATTTAAGTCCCTGAACGATTTTTCTCGCGTCTTCTCTAGCGGCGCGCAAATCTTCCATTCCTTTTCTGATATTTTCTCGGGCAGTTTGTAATGCTGCTCGGTTTGCTGCGGCTTTCGCTGTACTTCCATTATCCGGCGTTAAGGCACTAACCCCATTTATAGCGGCATCGGCTTTCAAAATTGCGTCGGCTATTTTTGCTTTGTAATCTGTGAGATATGTCTCGAGTGAAGCGACATCTTTTCCGGAATTTTTTGCTTCGTTAATCCGTGATTCCAACTTCCCTCCGATAGTTGTCATGCTATCGGCGATTGTTTTTATTCTGTCTCCGGCCACCAAAATTTCCCCTTGCGGGATAACCAGAGCGAAGACGCGATATGAAGTTGCAATCGAGCGCTGATCTGCCTTCAGCGTTTCCAAATCAGTATCGGCGGCTATTTTAGCGCGAAGGTTTTCCAAGTTAATTTTTTCCGTTGCAACCGTGCTTGCAATATTATTTTTTTGCGCGTCAGAAACTCTTTTCATGGCCGCGACGCGCGCCGAAAGGCGATCGAGCGCTTTTATTCGCCTATCAATTTCTTCATTGGCCCTCGCTTTGATTAATTCTATGCGCTTGGCTTTTACTTCTTCCAATTTTATAGCCTTGTCTCCAGTAGTTGACCCTACTCCGCCTTGAGCGAAAGCGGGCAAGGCAGGACTCAAGAAAAGTACTGTAGCCGCTAGCGAAGATAATATTTGAATTTTTAATTTTGTCATAAATTTATTCTGCTGGCGGAATCGGCTTATCATTTAGACCTTGATCAATACTTGCGGAATCGCTTGATAGCGTATTAAGCTCCGCGTCTATATTTAATAAATCTTTGTCCAAAGCGGCATCAGATGTGCCGGAACTTACGCTCGCCGTTTGGTTCTCGACGCCAGCAGGCACATTCGCGCTTTCTTCAAGACCAATATCCGAATAATTCTTATCTATATAAAATTTCCATCCCAAGCCAATAAGCACAATAACAGCAAGCCCTATAATTATTGTTTTAAGCGTATTTGACATAGATTTATATTATATCAGATTTTTGTTTTTTTGCGGAAATTATTATTTTAACACCTTCCAAATTCCCGGATCCTGGCCGCCATCAAGTTTGAATATTGCAACTCCGCGTACGCCGAGTTTTTTCGCGAGCGCCACTTTCTGCCGAACGGCTTCCGCGTCGGACCACCAGGCGATCCGAAACGTGCCCGGATTTGGAATGAAGCCGGGCGTCGACTGAGGGATGTATACAAAACTCATTTCTCCCGCACTGTTCCTTTGAGGAATAATATTTAGATCTTGCGCTAAAGTGAGCGCATATTGAGGGTTAAACGACCAGAGGCGTTCGTATTGGAATCCAAGGTTAAGAGGTCGAACTTCGTATTCGTATCCGTAAGTCGGAATTCCAATTACAAGTTTTCGTTTTGGAATCGTTTGCGCTGTGAGTTTGATTACTTTCTCGACCCATTTTACGTCCGAGACGGGGACATATGGCCCCAGCGCAGTTTCATTTAAGCGGATATCAATTGATCCCTGGTCGTATGTCATAATGCGCACCCGGTCGCAATATTTATTAATTTGGACAAAATCATTTGCGTATTCGATGTCTTTCGGGATCGTGTCGTACCTGGAGGTAAGGGGAGTGCGCGATTCGATCGTGCACATCACCCATTTATTGCCCATGCGTATGTAGAGTCCCTTAAGAAAAGTAGAGAAATAATCTTTGGTTTCCGCTTTCTTGCCTTCGAAATCGATATCGATGCCGTCAAAACCTTTTGTTTTAACTAGATCTGTAATTTCATCCTCGAGCGCCCTCCTTTTTGGCCCGTCCGAGAGAATTCTATGCATGGCCTCGCCGTCCGACCACATGACGGTAGGGATAACGCGGACTTTTTTGGCATGTGCTGCCGCGATGAAACTCGTCCATGGTTCCTCGTCGATATTGAGAACGAGATCCGCCAACGTCCCATCCGAGCGCACGCTATACCCGAACGGGTTAACTTCCTTGAGCTCGCCCAAATGGGGGAGTACATCGGCCGTTGAAGACGCCGCGCGCCAGTAAGGGAGCCAGCCCGAAACCTCAAGCTTCGGAGCTGCTGCGCCTGCCGAATAAGGCAAAACTATTAGAATGGCTAAGCTAAAAATGAAAGGTGATACGATTTGCTTCTGCTTCATAGAATATGAGACGTATTATTAATTATATCTGTCAGCTTAAGAAGTTATCAATTTTAGCTTTTTCTCCCGGCGCCAGCCTTTGATCTGTGCTTCCCGTCTTAAAGCCTCGCCCCTGGTTTTATATTTTTCTGTATATAAAACCTTTTCGACTTTATGTGAGCGGGTGTAGTAGCCACCGATTTTATTTTTGTGCTCTAAAAATCTTCTTTCAATATCATTAGTAATACCCGTATAAATACTTTCATCTTCACATTGAATCAAATAAACGTAATACATAATTAGTCCTTCGGCTACGCTCAGGACACTTCGCTGAGCGAACGAAGCGAGTCGAAGTGCTGCCGGGCTTGGATTCGAACCAAGATGACATGATTCAGAGTCATGTATCCTACCATTAGATGACCCGGCAAAATAGTGTTCATAAGTAGGGCAATTTAGCCAATTTTAACACTTTTTGTACTATTTTTCAACAACAAAGACACAGACAGTGCACCAAATCCGGCAAATTAGAATATATTTATGCTATTTTGGCAATTCAGTTTACGGCAGACAATATTTTACAGGTTCATCAAAAAGTTGTATAGCAATGCTTCTTAATTTAGAAGCAATTTTTTTAGAATTTTGGCAGTTTATTGACGAGTATGATTATTTATAGTTCTATATTCAATTTATACGGGGGTAGCGAGTCCGTTATCCACAAAGCGAAACCCCTTTGCCCCTTGTGTAGTTTAACTGTATTTGCCTATAATAATTAAAGACAATATAAGCTTATCACCTGCTTCATAGGTGATTTGCTTTGTTAGTCAGAACCTTGACAATAAAATATCAACGGATGCACGACAGAAATTAGAATTAGATTCGTCTCAATCATATAACCTTAGATAATTAACTGGAGTCTCGAGTCCGGTCGATCCTTATGTTCCCGCCTTAGGCGGGTGCCTAATGAAAATCGCTCGGCTCCTAAATCAGAAATTATTGATTAGAGTTATTAACGCGTAGGTTTTGGTCTGTCGAGATCAAAAAATCTATGCTTTACTTATTAGTAAAAAATTAATTAATCATGATAAACAGAAATAAGAAAGGTGTAGCGAATAGAATCGCTGTCACTTTCTTAAGCGTCTCGACGGCATTATTCCTGTCGGGAGCTTCACTGACAGTTCCGTTAGTCGCCAACGCGGCTTTAACGGAATCACAGATTCAGTCGATACTTTCCTTGTTGCAGTCGTTCGGAGCTGATACGGCTACCATCAATAACGTAAATGCGTCGTTGCGCGGACAAGCGACAACTCCCACGCCTCCATCGACTGGAAATTGCGGCTTTACCCGAAGCCTAACGGTACGTTCAACGGGTGCTGACGTAAAATGCTTGCAACAATATCTAAACTCAACAGCGTTTAAAATAGCTGCTTCCGGAGCTGGTTCTCCCGGAGGTGAGACTACTTATTTCGGAACCCTGACTCGATCAGCGGTTGCCAATTGGCAGGCCGCGAACGGAGTTGCTCCAGCCGCGGGTTACTTTGGACCTATTTCACAGGCTAAATACAACGCGCTTATGGCTGGTGGCCCGACTCCTACTCCTGGCCCGACTCCTACTCCAGGAGTTGGCACAGGCCTTCAGGTTTCAGCCGGAGTTCAACCGGTTAACTACATTGCACCGGGAGGAGCTGCTAGAGTTCCATTTACTGTAATTAGGCTCACTGCCGCGAATGATGGCGATGTAACCGTAAACGGTGTAACAGTCGAAAGGACTGGCCCCGCTGCGGACGGAGCCTTCGTCGGAGTAGTCCTCTTGGACGAAAATATGGTCCAGATGGGCATTGCCAAAACACTTAACTCCAGCCACCAGGCCGTGGTTGGCGGAACATTTACGGTAAAGGCTGGACAGACAAGAACTTTAACTGTCGCTGCCAATATGGACACGCTTGCGAACCTGGCTGATGATGCCGGAAACGTAGCAATGTTTGCGGTAAACAGCATCAACACTTCCGCGACGGTTTCGGGTTCACTTCCGATAACTGGAGCAGCTCACACAATCAACGCCGCCTTGACTATTGGTTCGGTAACCATGGCTCGAGGTTCGTTAGATCCAGGAGCGGCCCAGACCAAAGAAGTCGGAACCACGGGATATACTTTCTCTTCGGTGAAAGTAACCGCCGGATCCGCCGAGAAAGTTTGGCTGACCCACATCATCTGGAACCAAATCGGTTCCGCTGGTTCAGGCGACCTTGGTAACATAAAGACTTACGTAGACGGCACTGCTTATGACACAGTTGTAAGCACTGACGGGAAATACTACACGGCTAAATTCCCCGGAAATGGAATTTTGATAGACAAAGGATTCTCAGTTGACATCTCTATTAAAGGAGATGTTCTCGGAGGATCAGCGAGGACAATCGCCTTTGATGTCGCCAAAATGACCGATGTCGGGCTTATGGGCGACAACTTCAAGTTCGGAATTATTCCTCCGCAGACAAACTCTTGCGCCGCTACAACCGGAATCTCCTGCTTTACTTCAACAGAAGACCCATGGTACGACGGTTCAACAGTTACAGTTTCGACTGGAACTATGAACGTTTCCGTAGCGACCGCAGTTAACGCGCAGAACATCGGCATAAACTTAGCCAACCAGCCTCTGGGTGCGTTCTCGGTTGACGTCAAGGGTGAACAAATTTCTGTTGGCAGAATCGGACTTAACGTCACGTTGGGTTCGAACGATGCAGACGACATCGATGACATTACTAACATAATTTTGGTTGACGAAACCGGAGCCGTCGTTGCCGGACCAGTTGATGGTACGGCCGCTGACAGCGCTAACACTACCGGTTCCGCGGAAGGTTCCATTGTCTTTACTGATTCCGTGACTTTCCCAACAGGTATGCACACTTACACCCTTAAAGGAAAAATCGGGACTGACATGGACAATAATACGACTATTACCGCTTCGACTACTCCGAGCACTGATTGGGCGACAGTTAAAGGATTAACTACGGGTAATACAATTACACCGGCTCCTGCTTCATCTTTAACTCTCCCAGCCATGACCGTTAAGACTGGAGCTCTTACTGTTAGCACGCAAACCACCCCAATCGCGCAGACTGTAATCGCCGGCGCTTCTCAATTTGAGTTCGCCCGCTATGCCTTCGATGCGATTTCTTCGGGCGAGGACATCCGTGTAACCGCAATCCCACTTACATATGGAGTGGCTACCGGAGGTGCTACCGATATTACCAATTGCAAACTCTACGACGGAGCGACAGTTGTTAACACTTCAAACATCGTTAATCCGAGCGCTCAATCTTCTTCTACAAACTTCACGTTTGATGGAGCAGGATTAATTGTGACCAAAGGTTCATCAAAGAATATCAGCCTAAAATGTGACTTGCGTTCAGGGTCAACCGGATCATATCTCTGGGGATTGGACACTGGACAGGCGGCGAGTTACACGGGCGCTACCGGAGTAACGTCTGGGCAGACCATTACCGAGACATTGACCGAGTCTAACGGACAGGCCATGACGGCCGCTTCCGGAGGATCGCTCGCTGTAATTCTTGATTCTTCAAGCCCAGCATACAAAGCCGCAGCGGCTGGAATGACCAATGTCGAGTTGGCTCGCATAAGATTCGATGCTTCTAACGAAGACATTGATCTCCGCCAAGTTGCTCTAAACTTAACTGGAACTGGTTCCAACACCCCAAACGACTTGATAAATAGAGAAGTCACTCTATGGACTACGGATGGAGTGCAGATCGGAACCGCTCAATTCTCGGTTACTCAAGGAGACTTCGCGACATCGTCCGCAATTAGCACGAACGCCTTCAGAATTCCTAAAGATGGAAACAAGGTGCTTGTTGTCAAGGGAAGTTTGCCAACGATTTGTAACTCCTGCGACATTACCGCGTCTGGTGACTTCATCAAAGTTGATTACGATGGCGAAAACACCGGAATCAACGGAAACTATGGAGTAGGTGTTTCTTCCGGGGGCAACGTAACGCCAACTGGAGCTGATACGGCTTCGGAAGGTGTCCGTCTCTTCAAGAGCTACCCGAGTTTCGCGGCGGTATCCGGATGGCAGCCATCCGCCCTTTCCAACGGTGAGCAGCCTCTAATGAGGTTTTCCGTTAAGGCAAACAGTAATGATGTCGGTATATTCAAATTCACAATCCAGATGGCTACGACTTCTGCCACTGTATCCAGCATTAATATGTTCGGATACACTGACTCAGCGTTTGCGACCCCTGTAACTGGCGTAAATACTGGCGCTGGCCAACTGAACGGAACAAACGGAGTTTGGGTTGATGCTTCAACCGACATAAACTTCACTGTTCAAAATTCAGGCGGAACAGACAAAGTCTTGACGATTTCTTCAGGCTCGACCTACTACTTCGAGGTTCGAGGAACCGTAGCGGGAGTTGGGACAGGCTCAACTGTTTCCACCAACCTGCGTGGCGACGCGACTTCATTCTCTGCCGCAGCTGCCCAAATGGATCAAGCCGCGACAGTTGATGGTTTCGTTGACGACGACTTCATCTGGACTCCTCACTCGACTACGACCGCTGGAGTTGCGAACAATGACTTCACTAACGGTTATCTGTTGCCAGGTCTTCCAACCGGTAACATGAACGCCCAAGTGCTGTCGAAATAAAGTCTAGTGCTTGTGACCTAGCCAAAAGCCCCCGAAAGGGGGCTTTTGATTTTGTCTTTTAAAGGAATGTTCACCATGTTACAGCACTCTTGTGTAAATAAGGAGTATTATTGTATAATGACTTTAAGTTAATAAGAAACCTATGGACAAACTCAAAGTCATTACTATTCAGAAAGAATTAGTAAAGCGTAGATTCGTCGTTTTTTCAGTAAAGGATTTTGCAAGGATTTTTAAGGTAAAAGACAAAACAGCAAGAGCTTTCTTAAGTTACAACTCTAAAAAAGGAGTTTTTTCGAGAATAAAAAGGGGAGCTTATATCTACTCTGCTAATCCTCCTATTAAATTTGAAATAGCAAATTATTTATGGAAACCATCTTATATATCGTTTGAAACTGCATTATCATATTATGGCGTAATTCCAGAGACGGTTTACACTATAACTTCCGCGACGACTAATCCAACAAAAGAATTTAATTTTGAGAACCAAATTTATAAATATTACCAAATTAAGAAAAAAGTATTTTTTGGGTATAAACCAATAAAGATTAGAGATAGTACAATTTTAATTGCCGATAAGGAAAAGGCGCTTTTAGATTATCTTTATTTGTTATCACTAAAAAAGCAGCAAATAAACGAAAGACTAGATTTAACAAAGATAGATAAAAGAAAATTGGGACGGTATGTCAATTTTTTCAAAAGGAGTGTGAGAAAAAACAGGGCGCTTATTGATTTAATAAAAAGTTTAAATATATGATTACCCGCCAGTTTATAACAGAGCTTAGTACAAAGAACCAAACTTCGGAGCAAAACATTGCTAGAGAATACTGTCAACATCTTTTTCTGTCCTATCTCTATAGGAATGTTGTGGCTGAAAAATTACTTTTCAAGGGGGGAACTGCTCTAAAAATAGTCTTTAAAAGTCCTAGATTTTCTGAAGACTTAGATTTTTCAGCATACGAGATTTCTGTTTCTGAAATTAACAATTTAGTTGATGGGGTTTTGGATGATATAAGCAAAGAAGGTATACAGTACGAAAAAACAGTTAATCCAGAAACTCAAGGAGAAACTAGTGGTGGTTATTTTGTTGTTATAAATCTGAAACTATTGGAATTTGATTCCGAAATAAGACTTCAAGCCTCTTTACGTAGCAAGGGGCAACTTGGAAGCAATACTGCACTTATAGAGAATGATTTTATCCCTCCTTATACAATAGTCTATTTAGAAGAAAAACTGCTTGTTGGTGAGAAAGTGAATGCGCTTTTAGGTAGGACTAAACCGAGAGATTTTTTTGACTTGTATTTTATGCTTAGGCATAGGGAGCTTGTGAAATTTATACCAAGAGATATAGACGATCTGAAAGAGAAATTACTGAATGTGCTAAAAAATGGCTGGGAAAAGGAATTAAAACTATTTCTTCCAACTAGCTATCAGCCCCTTCTAAAGGATTTTCAAGATAGGTTGAAAAGGGAAATTGAGATGCATATTATTGGGAATTAGTTAATAGATTATGCCTAATATTGATAGAAAATTAATTCTAACGTTGGCCGTTTCTATATTGATCATGTTTGCGGGAGGATATTTCATTTGGAATGATCTAACTTCAAAATATGCATCGCCCATGAGTAATGCAACTAGCACGGGCAATAATGCTTCTTCAACCCAAGATATAACAATAATTCCACTGCCATCAGGCAATCAAAAGCCGGTGCCGGCCCTTCCTTTCCCGCCGGAAATTAAGGCCAATTTGTCAGAAGAATCAAGGGTTATGGCTATAAACGCTATTAAAGAAATAATCGCTTCTATTCGCGAGAACCCTAATTCTGAGAGCAACTGGATTAACTTGGGATTGCAGAGAAACTTTGTAGGAGATTTTATAGGCGCAAAAGAAGCATGGGAATACGCTTCTTATTTGAGGCCGGATGATTTTATTCCCCAACACAATTTAGGCGATCTATATACATATTCTTTAAACGATTACGCCAAGGCCGAAGCAAGCTATAGGAAAGCCATTAAATTGGATCCAACACAGCTGATTGTTTACCAAAAGCTCTATGAACTATACCGCTTTAAAGTAAAAGATAACGCTAAGGCAATAGCTGTGCTCGAAGAGGGAATATCAAAAAACCCAGCTACTTCGCTGTGGCTGGAGAAGATTTTGGACGAATTTAAGCAGTCTATCTGATCGTAAAAGTTAGAGAAGTGTAAATAAGAAAGACCTCTCGAACCGAGAGGTCTTTTCTTTGTTGTGGTTGATTCTGGCTATCTTGTAGCCGAAAGAACTTTTTTGCGCACACTCTTACGTTTGTACCTTTGAAGGAACTGTCGTGCTTCTTTCACGGTATCGTCGTAAAGGGAGCGTTCCACGGTGAATTGCAGTATGGCATTTGGACGGTGTGCTTCGTCACTGATGGTCTTAAGGAGTGACGTGAGACACTCCTCGGGGTTTTTTTTTGCCAGCCTTTTTTTCCTTTCCCCTCCAACCTTGGAAGCTATTTGTACCAGATATCTTTTATTTAGCTTAGAAATCATAGATCAATCCTTTCTATCTTTATTGGTTTCTTTTTGATCTTTTAATGGCATTGACCGTAACATTAAAGAAGCTTGTTATCCAGATTTCCTCCTCTATCCGCTTCGTCTCAAGGACCTTCTCTGAGAATTTTCGCACAAGATAGCCGTATGTGAAAAGGGCACAATCCTCGATCCATTTTCGCACCTCCATGGCGATTTTTGAAAAATGTCTCTCGGCGTATATTTTTTTCAATTGGATTAACCATGGCTCGTGCATCTCCATAAATCGTTTATACATTGATTCGTCCCACGGGGCCTCTCCAGCAATTTGTCCACGTTCCCGTAAGATAAAGAAAATAATAGAGCGGAAAACATCGTCGCACCCAATTTTTTTAGCATACCTATCCATTTTCTTGCCACTGAATCGAAAGATTAGCCGGACGATCTGGGTACTCTCTTCGTACGTCTTGCCACGTCGATTGAAAAACACACCATCCACTTCGTACATTGACCAGCCATAAAATTGTGATTCATAGAGCTTTATTCTCTTTCGTGCCTTCGATATGGCCGATTCTGGATGCATTGGCTTTTTCAATTTTCCGTAGCGGTACGGGTCCAGAAGATCGAAAGGATATGCTGCGAATTCTGCTATCAGCTCTCTTGTGCTATCTCTAAGTTCTCTCTTAACGATATTTTCATTATATCCTTCCTCGAGGGCCGTGAAGATTGTCCCCTGATATGCTACTTTTTTGGGGAAATATACTTCCACGAGCAAGCTGCGGTGTGCAGGGGTGTAAAGATATATTGGGTTTGCCATCGTACTCTCCTTTAAAGTGGATTATTAACGACCTAGTTTTACAAAAAAATAGCATAGGTTATAACCCATGTCAATTATATTTTGGATGAATTTAAGCAGTCTATCTGATTGTGAAAGGGAGAGTGGCAATAATTCTCGCTCTTTTCACAGCTCTTGCGAGCTTGCGCTGATGGAGCGAACAAAGTCCCGATCTCTTCTTGGGGATTATCTTAAATTGAGGATCAAGAAAACGCTTCAGTGTTAAGGTGTCTTTATAATCCACCCCCCTCATATTTGATGTGCAAAAATAGCACTGCTTTTCTAAGTTTTCAGAACGGTATTTCATCTGGGTTTATTTCATCACTAGGGTACTCTATTGTTTCTAATTCTTCCTTGCCCGCTTTCCCTGCCTGGCTATCCGACCCGCTTTGACTCGCAGAAGGCGAGGCAGGAGAATTTCCAGGATCTCCATATCCCGTCCTCGGCCCCATTTGCATATTTTCCATTATGATCTCCGTGCGGTTTTTCTTTGTGCCGTCTTTAGCTTCCCAATTCCTGTTAACAAGCCGTCCTTCCACGAGAATCATCTTTCCCCTAGTTAGATATTGGGAACAAATTTCCGCTAGCCGCCCAAATGCCACAATGTTATGGAATTCAGTTTGTTTCTCCTGCTTGCCGTCCTTTTTATACACCCTGTTTGTGGCAATGCTAAATGAGGTTACACTCTGACCAGACGGCAAAGCTCTCGTTTCCGGATCGCGCGTCAGATTGCCTATTAAAAAGACTTTGTTTAGATTCATATAATTTTTATTACCCTAAAATTTCTTCTAATTTTTTATCTATTTCCTTAATATCGCTATTACTCTTTTCCACAATTCTCCTAATTTTCTTAGGGCGAGACGGCTTATCCGCATGCCGCTTTGAAACGGTTACCAGATATCTTAGTATATTATTTTCATGTCTCAAAAAATCTTCGAGATCTTTAATGTCGCCCGGTTTCAGGTAGCACTTAATGGTTCCTAAAAAAGCCTCTCTCTCTTTTCCAAGAGAGTAGGCAAGGCGCCTTTTTTGCGGCCTGGATTCCTCGAGATTCATCCCATTTCTCCCTTCAATGTATTTTTTCAGGCTATCGAGATTATTTACAGCATTCTCTTCGCCTTCTCCTTTCAAGACGTAGGCGATTTCGTATAATTTTGTGTCCAAATTCATAGGGCAAGTATATCAGATCTATATTTTAAATTCAATTATATCCCCGTCCTTAACAACATACTCCCTCCCCTCGGTTCTAAGAAGCCCTAATTCCCGGGCTTTAGCCATCGAGCCTGCCTCGACGAATTTATAATATGGCATAACTTCAGCGCGGATGAATTTTTCCTCAAAGTCGCTATGGATGGCTCTTCCTGCGCGGGGAGCCTTTGAATTTTCGGGGATAGTCCATGCCCTTGATTCGTCTTCACCTGTTGTAAAAAAGGTTATTAGCCCCAAAAATTCATAAGCTTTTCGTATTAACTCCGGCAGCCGGGATTCAACTTCCAATTCCTCTCTGTCTTTTTCTTCAAGCTCCGATATTTCGAACTCTTTTTTGATATCAAGCATTAATGAATTCGGCATTTTCGGTACTTCAAGATTATTTTTTTCCGCGATATTGAAAACATAAAGAACTGGTTTTTGGGAAAGTAGCTGCAATTGAGACGGGTCTTTTGCTTTTTCTTTGGTTTCCAGATCTTTTAGCGCGAGTTCAATTTGTATAGTCTCGATATCTGAAACCGGATTCGGTTTGCCGGCTACGTGTATAACTCCGTCATCTTCGAATACCCTTACCACTTCCAAAATTGCGTCCACCTCGCGAATATGCGTCAAGAACTTGTTGCCGAGCCCTTCGCCCTGAGCGGCGCCCCTAACAAGTCCCGCGATATCGACAAATTCCACTACGGCGGGCACAACTTTTTTTGAATAAGAAATTTCCGCTAATTTTTTTAATCTCGGGTCCGGTACTTCCACCACTCCTATATTCGGATCTATGGTTGCAAAGGGGTAGTTCGAGCGGTCAACTTCTTTTTTTGTCAACGCCTGGAATAGCGTTGATTTGCCTACGTTTGGCAGGCCGACGATGCCGATTTTGAGGGACATAAGTAATGCTAACTATGTTAAGATATATATCAATGGATGTCCACATAAAGAAAATGGCTTTCCACGACAAGGTTTTTAAACCCTACGATATACGAGGGACTTACCCCGAGGAACTTGATCACAATACTATCGAGCTTGTTGCCGAGGGGTTTGCGGAATTTCTAAAATCAGGAGGAGGGAAAAATTGTGTTGTCGGAGAAGATATCCGCTCGACGTCGCCGGAAATCGCGGAGATGATAATCGAAAAACTTTTAGCGCGTGGGGTTGATGTCATTCATATTGGGCAGGCAACAACGCCTATGCATCTTTTTTCAATCGCCCGAAGCAAGGCAGATGGTGGGATGATGGTAACCGCTTCGCATAACCCAGCCAGGTTTAACGGCTTGAAAATCTATAAGGGGATTGAGGCCGAGAGCGAAAAAACCGGGCTTTCTAAAGTTAAAGAAATCATAAAAAGCGGATTTCCGGAGTATGGCGGTCCGCGAGGAAAATTGTCCAGAGCCGATTTTTTAAATGATTATGTCGAATTTTTGACGAAAGATTTCTCGCCTGGCGCAAGAATTAACGCGGTTTTTGACGCTGGCGGGGGAGCAGTCGGATCGGTGCTTTCAAAAATTTTGCCTTTGGTGAAAAATGTTGGTTCTTCGACCCTTTATATGGATCCGGATCCATCGCTTTTGGTGCGCGAACCAAATCCTCTTATGCCGGAAGCCCAGAAGAAAATTAGGGAGACAATTTTAGAGAAGAAGGCCGACATTGG
>MFIQ01000026.1 GCA_001778905.1 Candidatus Giovannonibacteria bacterium RIFCSPLOWO2_12_FULL_44_15
ATTCCAGATGCGAAGGTTGAAGTTGCGGTTGTGGTTCCAACATTAAGCGCGGATACGGAAAGTCCTCCGGCAAATGTACTTGTCGCGGTTGTTGAAGTGGCATTGATGCTTGCTACTTGCGGAGTTGAAGTTGCGACAACGTTTCCGGATGAATCGGTTGAGAGAAGCATGTGTGCGTTGACGTTGGAGAGCTGGAGATTTGTTCCTGCATTGAAAGTCAGAGTTCCTGAAGTGTAGTTGTCGGAGGTGTCGCTTCGGAGGAATTGGGATGAGGTAAATCCTCCGAGAGTTGAAGAATCTTTTCCTACGCAGTTCCCTGTTGAGTCTTCAAAGCAGCCGGCGGTTAGTTTGATGCCGTTGGAGAATGAAGAAGTCGCGGTTGAGGTGTTCAGTAAACTCCCTCCGGTTATCACGAGTCCGTTGGAAGAAGTGAATCCTGCGGTTGAGATCCCTCCGGCGAAGGTGGAAGTCGCGTTGTTCCCTTGTATTGTAGTAGTTGCAGTTCCTCCGATTGTGATTGTCGTAATCGAGGAGAGGGCCGTCGAAGAAGCATTCACGAATCTCTGAAGCCCCGTCCAATTATTGGCGTTTGAGAGATTTAAGTCGGCGGTCAATGTTCCTCCGAGAGAAACGGGAGAGCCTGATAATGAAAGAGTCGAATTGGTTGAGTTGACGGTTATTGAGGAATTTTCAAGTTCGGTGTTTGAGATAGTCTGGCCAAGATTGGTTAGGCACGCTCCCGATTGAGCGAGACAGCCTGCTGTAACATTGATTCCGTTGCCGGAGAAGGTTGAGGTGGCAGATGAACTATTTAATATTGAACCTCCTGTAATAGTGAGGCCGTTTGAGGAAGAAAGACCGCCTGCCGATATTCCTCCTACAAATGTTGAAGTCGCTGATGAGGTAGCGTTGACAAATCCGATTGTAAGCTGGGTGGCGGAAGCTTGTGAAAATTGCTGAAGTCCCGTCCATGTATTTGGGTTTGTGAGATTAAGAGAAGCGACGACATCCCCCGCAGTTGGAGAGATTGTAAGGGTGGAGTCGGAATTTGAAACTGAAGTGACTACTCCGGAAGCTCCAGCGTCCGAACCGCACTGAAGGTTTCCATTGGTATCTGTTTCAAGGACAGAGGCTCCGTTGCAGCCGGTTAAGGTGGAGACTTGGAGATTCCCCCCGGTGATTCTCACTCCCCCAGCCAAAGTGTTGGTGGCGTTATTGGTCTGCAAAATACTCCCCCCGGAGATGGTTAATCCGGATGAAGTGGCTAGGAATCCAGGAGCATTTACGCCTGTATATATAGTAGACGTTCCTGCTTGGAAGTTGCCGACACCTTGAACGGAGAGAATGGAACCGGGAGTGGTGGTGCCGATGCCGACGAGACCTGCTATGTCGGTAGCAAAGATGATATTGCCAGCCACTAGCGCGTCATCGCGACCCGCATTGAGATACAAATGTTGACTAACTCCACCACGGGTTGTTACTGATGACCACTTATCACTTGCCCCCGGGGTAATCTGGTCACCAAATTTGATCCCATGTGTGACATCTGCTGTCCGTGAGCGGAAGAGGTTACCTCCATTGAGCTGGAGTAATTCCGTTGGTGCCGCCGTCCCAATTCCAACATTTCCATTTTGCAAAACGTAAATTCCAGTTGAACCTCCGGCTTGTAATCCTCCCGCAAACGTCGAAGTCGCGGCTGTTGAAGTCGCGTTTATTGAAGCGAAGCTCGGAGTCGTTGTCCCGACAACGTTGCCCGATGAGTCGGTTGAGAGGACAATATTGTTTCCTACGTTAGTTAAGTTTAGATTGGTTCCTCCGTTGAAGGTAAGAGTTCCGGAAGTAAAGAAGTCGTTGGTGTCAGACCTAAGGAATGAAAGAGAATCGATGCCGTCTAATGTTGTGGCGTCTCCTCCGGAGTTTGTAAGGCAAGTTCCGGATGGCATTTCAAAACATCCGGCTGTAAGTTTGAGTCCGTTGTTGAATGTTGAAGTTGCGCCGGAAGTTAAGAGAATGTTGCCGCCGGTGATGGTAAGGCCGTTTGAAGATGCAAAACTATTTGCTGAGATGCCTCCGTTAAAGGTTGATGTTCCTGAACCTTGTGAATAGATTAACCCAGTCGCAGTTGCATTCCCCCCGAAAAGAACATGCCCCGCAACAGATAAATTATATGCCGGAGAACTTGTTCCAATACCCAAAAAATTACTTGATGTTAAAACGGATGTGAGAGCGCCGGAAGTATTATAAATATCAATAATGTTTGCTGTCTGTCCGGAAACCGGGACGAGAGCCAAGGTTGTTGTCGCGATGCTTCCGGAATTTACAGATAGCTTCGCGTACGGAGTCGTAGTTCCGATGCCTAGGCGATTTGTTGTCGTTGCCATACGGAGATAACCGCCATCAGTTGAAGCGAAAATAAAACTGGAATCCGAACCTCCACCGCTTCCGGCCGCAGACCAGGTCAAATTTCCTGACGAATCAACCTGTAGAAAATTCCCGGCAGTAATTGCGCCGGGCCAAGTATAGGTGACTCCGTTAAAACGGGTCGTACCCGTAGCGACCAATGTCCCGACCGAAAGATTCCCGGTTATGATTCCTTCGCCAACAACAGAAAGTTTGAAAGCGGGCGATGTTGTCCCGATCCCTAAAAACTGATTCGTGTCATCCCAAAGTAGCGTCGAGGCATCGTCGAGTGTAGTGCCCGTGGCGGGATAAAACGCAAGCGCTCCGGCTATTCCTGAATTTACAGTCCCTGATCCGCCTCCTCCAGAGGGGCATCCGGTGCATGTACCCGTTATAGTCAAATTTCCGACCGTGAGATCATCGGTATCGATTGAGTTTGAGCTTGTTATACTGCCAAGCGTTACATTGCCGAGATTATCAATCCTTTGCACAATCGAAACTGAGCGATCCAAACCATTTATCTTGGTCTGGAGAGCCTGCTCCAAGTCGAAAATTTTCTTATTGACATCGGCTTCGCTTATTCCCGAGACAATCTTTTCAATTCTGCGCTCGATCGTGTGCTCTCCCTCTATCCGAACGATGCTTCTTGAGTTTCTTAAACTTTCTACCTCTGTTTTCAATTGGGCCAGCTCATCTGCAAGTGTGCCGTATTCCGCTAATAAGCTCTCCGGAATAGCGGGAGGCTGTGGCGTGGGAACTTCCGGCGGCGGAGGAGGAGGCGTTACAGCAACCTTCTTCTCCGCTCTAAATGTGTTGTGGAATGTGATCGCTGCCCCCAAGAGATAGTCGTAATTCCAAGTTAGCAAAAGAATCAAGGTTGTTAGTACAACAACAGGAATCCATTTTCTCCATAAAAACTGCTCTCTATTATATGGGGTCGTCCTCTCGACCTTACTCGACCTTAGCTCGTGAGTATCAAAATCTCTAATAAAAGGCTCAACAGCCGCGGGAACTATGTTTGCGGGAAATGATGCCTCAACAATTTCCGGCTGCATCGCCCCTTCTGCATCCAGACCTAGATCCGCTGTTTTGAGATAATCCGCTGTTGATTCAAGAATTAATGGCTCGTGAGAAATATTTAACAACGCCCTCGAGCCGTTAACTCGAGGAAGTGCCAATACAGAATCTTTTTCGATAAACCACTGCTTGCCGACTCGCTTTGAACGAATTTTTTCGCGTCGAGCAAGTCGCCCCAAATAATCGCTGTGATATCCGGATATTGCCGCAGCAGATTTCAACGACAAATAAATTTTACCTTCGAGTAAAATTTCTTTACCGTTGAATTTTAATTCTTCATTCAACACAACAAGATTTTTTTATTCGACCCATTGGACGAGATCTCGACCTCTCTATATATTTTAGTTTTTTATTAAGCAATCCTACTACAGCAAAAACGCAAAAATCCTGTGGAGAAATAAGGATTTTTTCTCGAGGTCGATCTGAAAACTTATTCACTTTCCAAACATATAAAAACTATCTAAACTTAGTGTATAAAATAATCAGTAATGTATGAGCGACAACGATTCATCAAAGTTTATAACGATTAAGGTAGCTGCACGAATGCTTGGGGTATCGCCCTTGACGCTTCGCAACTGGGATAAGAGGAAAAAATTGGCAGCATATCGTCATCCCATCAATAACTATCGCGTTTACAAGCTCGAAGACATCAAAAATTTTCTAGACACTATTGAGCACGTTAATAAACCAAGAAAAATCCAGATAACATTTCTCTCAGATGATTCCTCGGAGATTGAACAAGCCGACAAAAGTTTAGATGACGAGCTAAAAATCTAGTTGTTTTATAACGTTGAGGTAACTTTTATCTAATACTGCCTATGATTTATCGCTCGGTGCGTGTTTTCTTGCTCTATTAGCCAGGATGTATGCGGTTGCCCCAATCAATATGACAATAATGGCGACCCAGGAGATAAACCCTACAAAATTTTGATCTATCAGCGCCTCCCCTGAAAAAATTAGTGCTACTGCGGTAAGGATTTCAACAAATGCGGTAATTATCATGTACTTAATGAAGCTGTAGCGCGCCAATCCAAAAATATATCCAGTTTCGGCGGGCATCGCCAAGCGAAACAGGAGCGCGAATAGAAATGTCATGCGGCTAGAAATAAATTCATCCCACGTTTTGATTTTTTCCTGTGTGATAATCCTTGCTACAATTGAATGACCAAGGTGCCGACCGATTGAGTATGAAATCATCCCTCCAGTAATCCAGCCGGAAAGAAGTATCCAAAATGTTACCCAATTCCCCCAGAGGATCAATGCGATGGGAACGAGTGGTGCACTCGTGAAAGGTCCCAAGAGTACGGACGCAACCGCGAATAGCCAAAAAATCCCAAGCGACAAAAATACATTATTATTTGAATCATTTTTTTGAATTATCTCTACTAGCTTATATATAATTCCGTCTCGGGAAATATATCCCCAAATCCAAAAAACCACTATCAATGCAATAAATAGCAAGAGTATCAATCTTGTCCTATTCCCTAAAATCAGACGCCTGTTCACTACTCAATTATAAACCTATCTGAGAAGTTTGTAAGGTTTCTATATCCCTTATTGGTCACAAAAACTACATCTTCTATCCTCACGCCACCAAGATTTGCGTAATAGAGTCCTGGCTCAATCGTAAAGACAGATCCCGGCCTCAATACATCTTCTGAAGTCCGATTTACGTGGGGTGCTTCATGAACCTCAAGCCCCAAGCCGTGCCCCGTCCCGTGGGTAAATCCAGTATCCCCAACATCAAACCCATCATTAATGATTGAATCAGCAACTGCTTTATGAATCTCTTTGGCTATAATTCCGGGTTTTATTACCCTAAACGCCGCTTCTTGCGCTCTCAAAACGGAATCATACATTTTCATAATCTTCTTATTTGGTTTCCCTTTTATATATGTCCGCGTCACATCCGCAAAATATCCCGTCTTTTTTGAGACAGGAAATATATCGCAGACGATCGTTTGGTTTGCGGATAGCTTCCCCTGCCCCTGGTGATGGGAAATTGCCGCGTCTTTACCGGAAGAAATTATCATGCCTTCTGTATTCAGCATCCCCTTATTAAATAAGACCTCCTCTACTTCGCGTTTCAAAAATTCACTAGTCAGCGCTTCTCCTTTGAAAATTATCAGCCCTGCTTTAATTTCAGATGCATTAAGAATTTCTTCGATTTTAAGAAACGCCGAATGAGTTTTTTTAACGCTACTTTCGATCATATTAATCTCCTCGCTGTTCTTTACCGCGCGCCCTTCATAGTACGGGCGCGTGATTTTAAGAGTTACCCCCCTTTCCCGCAGGAAGTCGGCAAGGTCGAGCGGAAAATATGCCGGAACTGCGATTTCATTAGAATTCGGAGAATATTCCCGTATCAAGGCGAGTGCGAAATCGTTTCGGCTCCCGCCTTTCACTAAAACCCCTTCGATATTTTTGTCTTTATTTCTTTCCTGAAAAAATCCAAATTCCCGGTGGTCTAGGAATATATACTTTCTTTTCTCCGTTTCCAAAAAGAAAAAATCGTCCAGAATATCAATCTTGACGGCGTATTTCATATCCTTATTTTTCGTACTTGCGTAGGAAAGTCTAGTCATAACCATCTGCGCACTCGCGCCTTATATTTAATGTATTCTTCGCCAAGAGTTTCCTCCAAATATTTCTCCTCCCGAAGGATGACTCCGTAATGTAGAGTATAGAATATTATAGGCAGGAAAAACACCGTCCAAAGAGTATTGAAAGCGACAGTCAGCGACAGATAAAAAAGCGTAAAGCCGACATACATTGGGTTCCGCGTGAACGCGAATGGACCCTCTGTTACGACCACGCCTACTGGTTTAAAGCGCGGATCCACCTTGGATCTGAGCAAAGTTTTAACTGCCCAATACAGAATACTAGCGCCCGTAGCCATTAGTAATATAAAAATCAAGAGCCTCCAGCGCAAACCCATACTAAAGATTGATAATGGGTATATAATATTGACCCCAATTCCGATTAAAAGCGGGCCAAGAAAGATATAAGGCGGCGGTAAAATTGGAATAGGCCGTCCAATTGCTCTAACTACCCCGGCTTTCAAAAGCGCTTGATAGTGTACTGGATTATTGCGTTTAATATAGACTATGACTTTTCCGGCGCCCGGGGCTGAGGCGATGCCATGCTCGCTGGCAAAGGCCATAATTTTTCCCTCGGCCTCGGGAACATCTTTTTCATCTGCCACCATAATTTCTGCCTCAAAAGTTTTGAATCCAAAATCCATCTCGTCGAAATCCAAATGAAACTCCCCTTTTTGATAACTTTCCCGCGTTGTAATAATTTTTGCAAACGGCCTTATCAGATCCCAATTCGCGCCGATTGTTTTTCTGATTTCGCTTTCGTCTTCAAGCTCGTAATATTGATCAGTCGCTTTTTTCTGAATTGCCTCTCCGAAGGGAACTTTCAATTCCCATTTCCCTTCCCGCTGGCGCAACCAATAATCTTTCGTCGTCAGCCGAAAATCATCAGTGTCATAGTAAATATCCGCGAAAGATTTCTTGGAAATCAGCTTCGCATCCTGAATTAATCTCTCCTTATCCCCCGCCTTCAGATCAAAATTTTTTTCAACTTCGATCAAATGGAAATCAATAGTCTACAAAGCGACCGATTGAAGCTTTTTCTTTGAGGCTTGTTATAAACACATTGGCCTCCGAGCTAAGCTTCTGCTGGCGTAACTGGTCCTCTACATTTTTCCGAAAATCCGCTTCCTCGCCTTTGGGAGGAGTAATCTTGTTTTCCTTAATAAAATTGTCAATATCGGAGCCGGATACCTGGATCTGATCCGAGAGAATTTTCTGCAATTCTTTTTCCAGCGTTATCTGGCTGATTAAATCTTCTCTTGTCATATTTCGCATGGAGAGCGCCTGATCCAGCGTCTGCCCCTGCGCTCCCACCTGCTTCTCTATGTCGCTAACTACTGCGTCGATCTCCTCCTTCGGGATAGAAATACCCCTTTTCTCGGCCTCGCTCGCAATAAGCTTTTCCGTAATAAGATTATCAAGAACAATTTTTCCGGATTGCTTCTCAAGCATCCGAATAACCGATAACCTGCTTATGGGCGAGCCGTCCACCGTCGCTGCGACAACCAGCCCCCTATACCCGTATCCAATTGCGGCAAGAAGTATTACAGCCACCAAAATAACAGAAAACTTAACCGTCATAAATTTTTTGAGTCGCTCAATATAATTGTTCATAGTTATTATGATACTGTTTTTAAAATAAGCTGGCAACGCTGTCTTATTTCTTCAAATTTATCCCATTTAAAATCTTCTTTACTTTCTCCATGCTATCCCAATCGTGAATGGAAATTGCTATTGCGTTTTTATTTACTTTTTTCAGTGCCGAAAGTTTTTTCTTCATATCCACCGCGGGCAAGGTATCACTCTTTGAAAGAAACAGGTATTCCGTCTTTTCCAACATCACTTCGTTATAGGCCTTGAGCTCCCCTCGGACCGTTTTATAATCCTTCGCTGGGTTTTCTGATTCCGCAGAGATTAAATGAAAAAGTATTTTTGTGCGCTCAATATGCCGCAAAAATTTTATGCCTAGCCCTTTTCCCGAAGACGCTCCCTCGATTAGCCCTGGGATGTCCGCGAGAATTAAATCGTAATATACTCCCAGATTCGGCTCGAGTGTTGTAAACGCGTAATTTGCGACTTTGCTTTTTGCTTCCGTAAGCTCGTTTAACAAGCTCGATTTTCCGGCGTTAGGCAGGCCGATTAACCCAACATCGGCGATCAGTTTGAGCTCAAGCTTTAATTTAAATTCTTCGCCCGAGAGCCCCTCCTGGAATCTTTTGGGTGTGGTTAATTTAGGCGAGCGAAATAAAAAGTTTCCCTTCCCTCCGTGCCCGCCTTTTGCAATAAGAATTTTTTCCCCGATTTTCAGGACTTCCTCAGTGCCGATCTTGCCTATTTTTTGAATTACTGTTCCAATCGGAACCTTCAAAACGAGATCCGCTCCGTCCGCGCCGTCGTTAAATTGCCCCTTACCATCTTCCCCATTTTTCGCTCGTATCTCCTTTTTATATCGAAATTGCCCGAGAGAACTTAAATCCGAGACGCCTTCAAAAGAAATGCTTCCCCCGTTGCCGCCCGATCCGCCAACCGGCCCAAGACTCATCAGGTTTTTATTGAAAGCTACAGCTCCCTTCCCGCCATTCCCTGCATGAATCTTGATTGTTACGTCGTCGATCAGCATATGAACCTTTATTTTATGAAAAAATTGCCGAAAAATAAAGCGGCTAAAGGGTTTCCTCGCCGCTTTTCGCAGGCTATTTGTAAAAAAGTTTGTTGGTTAAAAGAAACCTAGCCCGTAAGCCATACAGACAAGCAAGGCGACTGCCTTTTGGCACCACACCGAAAACGACAACACCTACGCTTGACGGATGCTTTTCATACACCTCCATTCGTCTTCCCATAAGTTCCTCCTTAAGACTTGGATCTTTTAATATCTACTTACCACATCCAAACCCAAAATACAACGGCGGAGGGGTTTTTAACCACCTCCGCCGTTTGATTCCAGAAGATCAAAAACTATCGCAGTTCAAAAAAATTCATGGCCCTCTTCTCCTGCTCTATACGAATCTTAGCGTAAAGCCTGGGATTTCGGAGTGCCAGAATCTGCAGGGCGTGCAGAACTGCATTTTGTGGTTCGAGAATCGTTGATGCCGGGACTTCGTTTGGAGTTCTCAATGAAGACCAAACATCATTTGGAAATTCCCTCCACCCATTCGGCAAACTTATTACTGGGACCGATGTATTCCCAGAGAGAGTCGGCCCCAGCCCGTTTGACCTACCGACATACGCGATGACAACGGCATCTGGAACTTTCTGAACAACTTGCGCTAACTCTTGGTATGCATGAGCTGGTTTCCTATGCGCAGAACATGTAATCTCAACGAAATCGACCTCCCTTGCAAAGCCGACGTATTTGCCGAAAACCTCCTTGAGTAAGGAGAAGTCATCTTTGTCAGACCCTCTCCAGAAAATAATACGTTGGCGAGGAAGAGAGAAGAGTTCCGTAAGCCGTTGAACATGCCGATACTTCTCGGTAACTTCATTGAGGTCTTCGCCGTCCCGGTAGGCTTGCTTGTCAATATATTGACCGTCCTCGACAACACGCCACGAATCGTTGTCGATAACGTCAGCGAGACGCAGTATTCCATTGTGATCTAGTCCGAACTCCACTTTATAATCTACGAGTTTCCTCCCGACAAGTTGCCAGGCTTTCTCGAGAATGAGATAAGCTTCGCGAGCTATTTCACCCATAGCCGTAAAAGTCTTAGGCTGATCACAAAGCGGGTACTTCTCGATATGCAATACATGTGATTGTGAATCCCAGGAAGGAATATCAGGACGCTGGAGATTGATGCCCCCAATAACAAATTCGATAAGCGGGTCGTCCTTTGGGAGAGTGTTCCCTTGCCAAACTCGGCCGCTAGTCTTCAGAAAGAATTCAAGAACAAGTTTTGGGAAAACGTGCCCCCTGCAGAGAAACGGGAAGCGCTTCGAATATGAACCGTGGGCCTCGCGTCGGATTACGACTTCGTAAGGAAGCATTTCGCAGTACTCCGCGCTAAACGTCTTCTCGTCCAACTGTTCCCGAAACGCAACCGACACCCCGCAACTTTTGAGCATCTTAAATATGTTGCAGGTTGTGGAAGTTGCAATCTGCTCCTTGCCTTGAATGATATCGTGCTTCGCGCCGTCTCCCGCAGTAATATCCGGCTTAGCCACCAAGACGGCGAGCGTATTATCGTCCGGAGACATTCTTACGATCTTTGTCTTGCCTTCGCAAATGATCGGATAACTTTGGTAAGGTACTGAGGTTGTCGCCATAAAAAATCCTCCTAGTTTGATTTTCAATTTCCCTCTATATTTACCATTTCTGGAATCAATCTGTCAAAGATGAATTCAATATTTTCTTCGCAGCCTCACGCCCGCTTGCCAGAGCCCCTTCCACAGTTGAAGCTTCGCCTCCTCGGTCGAATGCCTCTCCAGCAAAGAAAATTCGATTATCGACTGGCTTTAATAACTCCTCTTGAGCCTTCTCCGACTCCGGCGTCCAGTACGAATACGCCCCTTTCGCATAGAGATCCGCTGGCCAGTTGGCAACTTTGGCGTGAACCAATTCTTTTTTGACGTATTCATTATCAACTTTAAAAATTTTCGCAAGCGATCCGATCCCCGCTTCAATAATCTCCTCGTCGGAACTGTGCAAAAACTCCTGCGATTTCGGTCCCGCAAGCCAGCCCGTCAGCACCGGAATTAAATCCGGATACTGCGTCCACCATGTGCGGATTTCCTCATTCGAGAATATAAAATCCATCTCGCCGAAATCTTTCCCGAAAGCATTTATCCACCATCGGCTTTTGAATTTCAGAAGGATTTTAATTACACCTCCGTATCCAATTTTTCGCGCCGCTTCCAATTTTTCAGGGATAGCCGGGGTAAATTTAATATCGGCGAGTATCGGCAATGGAACCGTAACAATAACTTTCTCGGCTTCGTAATTATTGCCGTCGGCGGTGCGGACATTCGTCTTGCCATTATGTATTACGACTTCCCGGACAATTTTATTGAGTTCTATTTCCGTGCCATTTTTCCTGCATTCCGATTCGAGAAACTTAAGCATGGCCCCGTAGCCTTCTTTCAAGCGATACTGCAGCCAATCTTGGCCGCCCAGCCATTCATCCCGCAAGGAAAAAGTGCTCGCGCGCATAGGATCGGCCGCGTCATATCCCTCCACGATCCCAAAAATGGAATTTCGAAGGCTGATATATTTTTCGCCCGGAAAATATTTTTCTATAAATTCCGCAATCGGCATGTCGCCTTTCAATTCTCTCAATTTTCCGTGAAGCTCGTCTTGATTCGGAATGCGCTCGTTATTAATGGCAACATCGCCGCCGTATGAGTTCCACATATCGCCTTGCGTTTGAATGAGCGTCATCCCCGCTTCCTTCATCAAATATTTCGCAAGCCGCGCCTCACCGTGCACGTATTCTGCTCCCGCCTGCGCGTCATATCCGAATTCGTCCTTGGACAAAGGCCAAATCCTCCCGCCAATTCTATCCCTCGCTTCTAATATAGTTACTTTCTTCCCGGCTTTCCCTAGTTCCCTTGCGGCCATGAGTCCAGCCGCGCCGGCACCAATGATTACGACATCCGCCTTAGATTCTTCCAGAATCGGATGGATATTCATATGTTAAATTTTAACATTTTATTCACTTTTCCAGATCTAATATCTCATCGATGCGAATCTGCGAGACAAATTCAGGCACGTGAGATACGAGGATCATCGCGCCTTGATACGCGTCAAGCGCTTTGGCGATAACCGGAATATGGCGAAAATTAATGTGATTCGTTGGTTCGTCTAAAATAAGAAGTCCGGGTTTTTGAAGAACCAGGCGAGCAAATGCCACGAGTCCCTTTTGCCCCTCCGAAAGATCTCCAATTCTCGTTTTCATCATTCTCGGTATTAAAAAACCTGCGCCGACACTCCTAAGGTTCTCTTCAACTTGTTTTTCCATAACCGCCATTAGCGAATCGTAAACCGTATCGTCAAAATTAAGCGTTGAAAAATCTTGGCGATAATATCCAACTCGAACTCCGGTGGCAATCGTAATTCCTTTCGCAGTTCCCAGCGCTATAGATTCGAGAAGTGTGCTTTTGCCGATGCCGTTTGGGCCCTTCAAAAGGAGATGCCGGTTTTTGCCCATTGAAATATCCGCTTTGAGGCTCACCATCTTGTGATTTTTCATCGCCGTGTATGCCGAGATGTGGAGCACCTCGCCGATAAGATCGGGTTGATGGAAGATTGCAAACCTTCGTATTGTTTTATCTTCCTTGCGCACGTCTACTTGATTCTCTTCCATCACCTCAATTTTATCCCTCATTTTCTTGGCAACATTCCGCATCTTGCCGCCTTTATGCGCAAAAAAATTGGCTTTGTCCTTATTTTCTTGAATTTCTTTTGCAAGCTGTGCGTTCTTCTTATTTTCTTTTTCGATACGGGCGGCTATTTCGACTACGACATCTTTATAGTTGCCAACATATTGCTCAATTTTTTGCGTATGCAAATCGAGATAGAGCACGCCCTCGGTAAACGCGTTTAAGAAATTTGCATCATGAGAAATGACAATTACCGTTTTGTTATAGTTAGTGAGGAATTGAGTTAGGTGCTCGATCCCCGCCTTATCCAGGTTATTTGTTGGTTCGTCAAGCAGAAGTAAATCGGGATTCTGAATTAACGCAGAGGCTAAAAGAAGGCGCGCTTGCTGGCCACCGGAAAATGATTTCATAATTCGTTCGTGCACTTTTTCGCCTGCCTTGCCGGCAGGCAGGTGCCCTTTTAAATTCACAACTTCGAGTACTTCATCGATTCTGGGATCAATGTTGTAGACTTTCTCTGAAAAACATCTCTCGAAAAATTCACGTACGGTAAGCGAGAGTTCGTCGCGCGCGATAACCTGGCGGGAAAGCGCTGTTGAGAGGCCTTCTCCGACATTAACCTTCCCTGATTCAGGAGCAAGTTTTTTGATGATAAGTTGAAAAATCGTGCTTTTGCCCGCGCCGTTTTGACCCATCAAGGCAAATTTAGCGCCAAGCCGCAACGAAAAATTAACCTCGTCTAAAATGGGTTTATTATGTCCGTATTCAAATGACGCTCTCTCAAACGAGAGAATTGTTTCCGCTTTAGGCATAGAAGCGTTACTATAGCATGATTTCGACAAAATTGCTCGTAGCGACTCTTATTTCTTAACCAACCCAGAAAAGCTAATCTTTTGATAATCATTCATGTCCTTAATGATCCTAGCTACGAATGATATCTTTTCAAAACCCGTCCGTTCCCAAGATCGTATACACTATACTGCCACCACTCCCAAATTTTTTTCATTTATAAATCGCAATAATCTGCCTGATAATCAATTCCTCGGGTTTAATCGTCTCCCCCCTGAAATCAAACCAGACTTTCAAAAAGTCTTCGCGCTCGAGCGTCCGCAGTTTTCCAATCTCCGGATCCTGCAGATATATGTTTACATCATCCAACCCCACAACAACGGAATAATGCCCGTCGGGGACGCCGAAATCGTCAACGCCCCTTGTAAACCAATTAACAACTATGGGGACTTCTTTATCAAGCCTACTTTGAATATCTTCAAAAGATGAGTTATTTTTTATCTCAACTTTGAATCCCAAAGATTCCGCCGCTTTCTTTATGCCTTCTTCATCGGTTCCGAGTTTTGCATCCGTCCCGCAAAGTTCCGCCAATTCCTTTTCAGTTTTCGAAACTCCATAGAAATCCAAAACCATTTTCAAAGACGCCAGCCCGCACATCCCGGTGTTTAATGTCTCCTGAAATGGTTTAACGTTTAAAATTTTCATACTTCATATTCCCAATACGGCTGCCATTTGAATGGGGTATTAAGTAATTCTTCAATTGTTTTTCCGTTCATTATGTCTAAGCCGTATTGAGTCGCACGATGACCAATAACAAGAATTGTTTTATTTGGATGCGCAATTTTCAGCCATTGATAAAAACCGAGAATGCGGTTGATGGCCTGCTCGTAGCTTTCGCCATTTGGAAAAGGCTCTTTTATATGCTTTTTCTTTATTGGCTCAACTTTCTCTGACGGCCAACCGTTAAAACTTCCGTAATTTATTTCTCGAAGCCGGAAGTCAATAAGGATGGGGATTGAATCGCCGAATGCGATTTTCGCTGTGTCAACCGCGCGCCTTAAATTCGAACAGCAAATCAGATCAAGTTTGACATTCTTGAAAGTTTCTCCTAATTCTTTGGCTTGTTTTTTGCCTAATTCCGAAAGTTCGATATCTTTCCATCCCGAAGCCCTTTTTGCTTCGTTATCAGTTGTCGTCGCGTGCGCCGCGAAATAGATTTTCACTGCCCCCAATCTATTAATTCTGTAAATCGAATGTAAAAGCCATATGGGTCCGCTAAGCGAAAATCCCGCCAGATTGTTTTGTCATCTTTTTTCTCAATCAATTCTTGAATAATGCTTTCTTTTAAATTTTGCGCTACTTCCTTATATAACACATCTATATCCTGAACTGGAATCGTGATTTCCATTGCATATCCTCGTGTGGTATCGCGATCGAATTTCTTGAAATATGCCTGCTCATAAACCCTTTCGTCATCCCCGTAGAAATTTAAAATCGTATTTCCCAAAGGATCGCTTCTCCGCATAACAATATACCCCGGGTACTTCCCCTTTGGATCATTTGATATAACCTCGAATCCGAGTTTTGAATAAAAATCTTTCTCCGGCTGAAAATCCGGCACATGGAACTCTATTATTAAATTATTTTGGATTGGAGATCTCATGAAATTAATGCTTTACAAATCATCCGGCGTAAGTCCTGTGTATTTTGCTATGCGCGCAAGCATGCGTGGACCGATTTCCTCACGATCGTGAAATGCAAATGTAACGTCTGGCCATCCACCTCGAGCAAGAATTCTATGCGATCCTCTCTGCCTTTTTATGCGCCGACCAATGCGAAGAAGGGACTTGAGTACTTCGGAAGCTTTAGCGGCGCCCCACTCCATATCCAAAAAGTCGGGAAATTGGGGCAACGAGATTTCCGTGTTCAACTTGGTCCGCAAGCGTTCGCAACGCTACCGCGTAGACACGGCGGAGCGCTTCACGCTTTGTCGAGCCGTAAGCCATAACTCCAGGAAGCTGCGGAATTTCAGCAATCCAGCGATTATCTTTCTCGCGATCAAATTCAACTACAAGCGATGACAAAGAAATCTTATGCTGTTTATCGTTTTTTATCATGTGGATAGAATACCATAAATTGGCTCCTCTTTCAAAGACGCCGACTCGCACATCCCCGCCCCCAAAGTCTCCTGAAATGGTTTAACGTCTAAAATTTTCATTCATTTGTATGATGCCCTTTGACTTTGTCGACCGGGAAGCGCAACTTATGCTTCTCGATTATTTTATCAAGCGCGTCGGATAAATCTACATCGCAGTAATTCGCGAGCGAGGCAAGTTCCCAAAGTATATCGCCGAAAAAATCTTCCACCTCGTCGTGATTTTTTGTGATCTTTTCTTTAACTTTTTTCTCGTCGTGCTCCCATTTAATGATATTTCGAAACTCCCCTATCTCCTCAACCATGCCTAAAAGAAGCTCCTTAGGAGTATGGTATTTACGCTAGTCGCGTTCCTCTAAGAATTCTTCAACTATTTTTTGCTGTTTCATTTCTATCTTAAATTCTACCTTCAAAAAGCTCAAATTTCCAACTTGTAATTTAGCGTATGAAATGCTATATTTCTTACGAATTTCAAGGAGGGCTCTATGTTAAACAAATCAGTGGAAATATTGATTGTTGATGATGAATTTCAAGTACGGCGCGCCATAGTTAGATTGCTGGAAGCCTCAGGCTATAAGAATGTGCGCGAGGCTGAAAGCGGAATGCAGGCGCTCGAAGAGCTAAGAGAAAAGATGGCAGACCTTATAATCTCGGACTTAAATATGCCTCCGGGAATGACCGGAATTGAGCTCCTTCGCAAAATCCGGACCGCCGACAACGATCTTAAAGATATCCCGTTCCTTCTCGTGACCGGGGACGATGATCCAGTGCGCCTCGAAGTCGCGCTCAAAGCGGGCGCTAACGGCTACATTTTAAAGCCGATCAGCGCTGAAGTGCTAGAGAAAAAAATCAACGAGATTTTCCCTTAACCGTTCCAAGAAATAATGTATCTTGAACGCAATAAATCCTCCGCCAGGTTAGCCTGACGGAGGATTTCCATTTTGGAACTTTGCATGTCGGCATCACGGCGCCCGTTGCGTTTTTCAGCCAGAAGCTTGAATGTCGAGAGGTTTCAATTGAATCCTGCGGGAGAGATCCTTGATTGGCAGGTCAGTTATCTTTTCGCCTCTGATGCTGACGACGCAAAAAATGAAACTCTCTTCTTTGAGCTTGAGCACGCCGATAGCGGGGCCTTTTTTGAAACCGAACCTTTCGCGAAATTTTATGGGGGCAAGAATCCGAAACCTGTCCCCGACCGCGAGAGTGATTGCGATACCTCGTTTTGGGCACACAAGATACTTGCTCCCGTCGTCCCTCGCGCGAGTAGAAATCACGTCGCCGAACTTCGGCCTGCCTTGCGCGATAAATTCCTTAGCTGGTCTTGACTCTACTATACCCAGCTGTTTCATTTAACACCCCTTTCATAGCTACGCACGCCTAGTTTCAAAAAATCTAAACTCAAGAAAATATTAAACCATATGGAAATAAATATCAAATTCTAGTATTATTTAATTACGGTTTTTTAAATTGCCGGGTCGTCTAATGGTAGGACATCGCCCTTTGGAGGCGAGTATCTTGGTTCGAGTCCAAGCCCGGCAGCCAATTAGTAAAGTTTTTCGTAAAAATGAGAAGGAATTATATCAATGCGAGGAGTGCGGTTTGTTTTATTTGGACAAGAAAATAGCCGAAGAATGCCAAAAGTGGTGCGCTCAGCACAAAAGTTGCAATATTGAGATAATAAAACACGCCGTAAAAGATTGAATATCCGGCGCTGCATAGCCTTACAAAAACTCTCCTTTTGTGCTATGGTAATTGAAATTGAAAGGAGGGGCGCATCGTGGACATTCCATCGGAATCGGTTCTTGGAAAGGTTCTTAAAGCTACCAAGATGCTATACGGAGCGACGAAGGTGCCCGGGCAAAAAATGACAGAAGAAGAAAGAAAGACATGGATCAAGGGCATCGTTGGAGAAGCAATGGATCTAAACAATGTGCCCGAAGGTCATAGGCACGTGATTATGAGAGTTGTATGCAGTAAACTAAGAAAGGGTGTTGCCAAGGGAGACTAAATTACTCAGGTGGACACTATCGCGAGCCATAGAAAAGGTCCCCCGTTGCAGAAATGCGACGCGGGACTTTTGCTTTATTGTCCAGCGATCTTCAAAATCGCGAGCTCAAGCGGGAGCTGTTGGAGATATGCAATTTTCAAGAGAGGATATGCGTCATTTAAATTATTCAGGACTGTCTCGAATTTTTTGATATCATTTTCTTTGGCGAAGTTTTTCATGGCATTCAATTCCGATTCGGATATAAAATTTGCTAGTTCTTTTTCGTAGGCGGGGTCAATTTTAAGATAGAGCATAAACCGAAAATTCCTGATCAAAAGTTTTAGAAAAGATTTCTGGTCAACTTCTTCCTCGGAGCTTTTGTGGACAATCCACAACGCGGATTTTATATCGCGCTCCAGAATTGCCTTGGTCATGCCCAATAGCAAGTCTCGCGCCGGAACGCCGAAGAGCTTTCTTATCTCTTCCTCTTCAAGCTCGCCCACGCTCGCGGCAAGCGCCTGGTCTAGCATGCTCTCAGCATCCCTGAGCGATCCTGAAGCTAGAACGGAAATTATGCTCAAAATTTCCTCATCAACTTTTATTTTCTCCTTCCTGACAATCATATCGAGCGCTTTTTGAATATCCTCCTCCATTATTTTCCGGAATTCAAAGTGCTGGGTGCGGGAAATTATGGTATCCAAAACTTTTTCGAGCTCGGTTGTCGCAAGAATGAAAATTACGTGCGCCGGGGGTTCCTCGAGCGTTTTTAAAAGCGCATTAAAAGCTTCTTTGGTCAGCATATGAACCTCGTCGATGATATAAACTTTGTATTTTGCGCGAAACGGCAAAGAGCGAATCCCTTCGCGGAGCGATCTTATCTCGTCTACCCCGCGCGATGAAGCCGCGTCTATTTCAATCAAATCTAGCCCAACCCCCGAAAAAAATTCTTTGCAAATCTCGCATTTGTTGCAGGGGCGTTTTTCGGGAGAGTCCTCAAGACAGTTTGCTGCCCGCGCGAAAATCCGCGCAACGGTGGTTTTCCCGGTTCCCGCGGGTCCGGAGAAAAGATACGCATGAGCGATTCTATTTTTTAAGATGGAGGCGCGAAGGACTTCTACAACCGATTTTTGGCCGACGATCTCGCCGAAATCCTGCGGGCGATATTTCCGATAGAGCACCTCGCTCATTTTTTTTGCGCGAAAACTATAAATCTATATCCGATAAAATTCCAGATTAACGCTATGGCGCTTGCGACAACTTTTGCGATATTCAGCCACTCTTTGGTGTCGAACGCCGCGGGACTCGAAATATATGTCGTTAAAATAATTATAACGCCGCTATTGATCAAGAGGCCCAAGACGGTAACGGTCAGAAATTTAGGAAAGTCGTGGAAAAGCGATCCTTCTCCCGAGGCGGAAGGAAAGACCCATAATTTATTCCACAGATACCCGTTCGTAACCGCAACCAAAAAACCTGGGATATTAATGAGGCCGACCGTTGTCCCCGCAGTAACCCGCGTCGCGTCACTTACGAGGTTTAATACAGCAAAATCAATTGAGGCGCTCAAAAATCCGACTGTCGCGAATTTTCCAAACTGCTTGAAAAATGGGACAAAACGCGAAAGAAAATATCCAAGCCATACGCCCCCGCCCCACAATATCGGGATTCCGCCCAAGATAATCAAGTTCTTATTTTGAAAATTGATAGATAAGTAAAAGAATATTGTCAAAACAAAAAAGCCGGTTAAAATTCCGACAACGGCACCGATCAAGATATCCTTCTTCATAGATAACATAATACCATATAATTACTTCATGTCTGGTAAAGCATTTTTGGCGCTTCTAGGAATTATTGCGCTTTCGGTATTTTTGCGTTTCTGGGACCTTGGATCGACTCCCCCTGGCCTTTACCCCGACGAGGCCATGAATGGGAATGATGCCTCTGAAGCACTGGCAAATAAACAATTCGAAGTATTCTATCGGGATAATAACGGTCGTGAAGGCCTTTTCATAAATATCCAAGCGCTCTCTATATCAATTTTTGGAAACAAACCATGGGCCCTTCGCGGAGTTTCCGGAATCTTTGGAGTTTTTACTGTCCTCGGCATTTTTCTACTTTCACGGGAAATGTTTCGTTCGCGCCAAAATCGCGATAGACTCGCGCTTCTTGCCGCTTTCTTTCTTGCTACAAGTTTCTGGCACATTAATTTTTCGCGGATCGGCTTTCGCGCTATCATGGCTCCATTCTTTCTTGTCTGGGGGCTATATTTTTTCTTCAGATTTTATAAGGATATTGGATCGGCGCCCTCGCAAATAATATCGGCTGCGGCAGGCGGGCTTTTATTCGGCCTCGGCTTCCATAGTTATATTGCTTACCGCGCCGCCCCACTTCTCCTTCTCCCGCTTATAATTTCGGGATGGAATAAGCCGCGCCGCGATACTTGTTTCCCCTGCCTTGCCTTAATCTTCATACTATTCGCCGCGATAGCTTTTATCCCCTTAGGATTATTTTTCTTCGACCACCCGGCGGATTTTTTCGGACGAACCTCGCAGATTTCCGTTTTCTCCGAACCATTGCCGCTCAAGGCTTTCGTTATAAATGCGGCCAAGACGATAGGGATGTTCTGGATATACGGAGATCCAAATTGGCGTCATAATTTTTCAGGCGCGCCGGAGCTTTCAATTATAGTCGGGATATTTTTCTTAATAGGCGTAATCATAGCCAAAATAAATATATTCAAAAAATCTTCCGATCTAACGGAGCGATTCAATTCCGCATTCCTTATTTTCTGGATTGCGCTCATGCTCATCCCCGTAATGATATCTTCCGAGGGGCTTCCTCACGCGCTTAGAAGCATTATCGCGATTCCACCGGTTATGATCTTATCTGCCTTCGGGCTCGAGAAAATAATAGAATATTCAAAGAGGTGGCTCAAAAAAAACAGGGAAAAACATCCGGGACATTCACACCAGCTTTCAAGAATCGGGAAAGAGTTCGGCCTTCTTTTGGCGGTTATGGTAATAGCAATCGCGGCTAACGCGTACGACACATATTTCAACCGATGGGCGAGGCATCCGGAAGTACCCGCTGCCTTTAATACGCACGACTGGAATATTGCGCAGTATTTAAATACGCTCCCTGACAATGTCGATAAATACATCGTGATTGCTGGCGAACGATTGGACGGACGAATTGTTACGATCTCAAGCCAATCGGTTTTATTTGGGACAGATACCTTTCTTCCCGAAGCCCGGATGCGCAAAAATTTTCATTACCTTTCTCCGGAAGACCTAGATGCCGAATTTCAAAAGAAACTTCCGGAACAAGCGGTGGTCGTTTTTCTCACGAAAGAAGATAAAAATTTTGCCTCCTCTCTCGTGAAAAAATACTCAAGAATCAGGCTTGCTGTTCCCGGAGATTTTATTGCCCTTATTATTTCCCCTCTTTAATCTCCAAATAAAAAATAATGTTATGATAAAAATGACGGCTAAAAGTTCGGGCGGAAATATGATTCGGGCCATCGCCAGAATGATTTTGATATACTGCTCGATAAAATCTCCCATACAGTAAAAGTATATTCCATATGACAAAAAAATACACCATTATCCCTGCCTTCTTTATCCTCGGAGTAATGTTCCTCCTTTTGTTTACATCGGCCCTGAATGATTCCGCAACTTTCGACGAAGTGGCCCATATAGGCGCCGGATACACTTATCTGAAATACAAAGACTCGCGGTTAAATCCGGAACATCCCCCTCTGATGAAGGATTTGGCAGCTTTGCCTCTCATGTTCATGGATTTGAAATTTGATATAAGCCAGCCATTTTGGAATTCTGAAAACGTAAACGACAGGCAGTGGATAGCCGGCAACCTGCTCTTATACGGCTCGGGGAATGACCCGGATAAAATAATATTCTGGTCGCGCCTTCCGATAATGCTCTTAGCGCTCGTCTTCGGATGGCTTTTATTCCGCTGGGTAGGATCGCTTTACGGAGAGAGGGTCGGGCTCATGGTCCTTTTTCTTTACGCATTCTCTCCGACCTTTCTCGCCCATTCGAGGTACGTAACAACGGATGTTGCGGCTGCTTTTGGATTTTTCATCGGGCTCGCAAGTTTTTTAAGATTTCTCATACGTCCAACTTTAAAACGCACGCTCGTCGCCGGAATATGCCTCGGCATTGCTTTGCTTCTTAAATTTTCTCTTTTTCTCTTGCTCCCGATATACGCTGGCCTTGCAATCCTTTGGATTTTCCTCGAAGCTAGAGAAAATTCGTACAATTTTAAATTTGCTTGGGCGCTCGCTGGGAAAATTATTTTAATAGGCGTCATAGCTCTCTTGATAATTTGGGCGTTCTATATATATCACGTCTGGAACTATCCGCAGCCGGAGCAGCTCCGCGATGAGACCTGGGTCATGGGCACTTTTGGCAAGCGCTATCTCGTTGATATTGATACCTTTTTGATCAGAAATAAATACACTCGTCCGTTGGGGCAATATTACTTGGGGTTATTGATGGTCATCCAGCGGGCCCGCGGAGGCAATACGACATATTTTATGGGCGAGGTTTCCTCATCCGGATGGCCGAATTATTTTCCCACCGCATATCTCATAAAAGAAACTATCTCATTTCACGTCCTTACGCTATTTGCGGTTTTCCTTTCTCTCCGTAGAATTAAGCGAAGCAAAGAAAAAAATATCGTGGTGCTCCTGGATTGGGCGAAAGGCAATTTTGTGCTTTTGGCCTGCATATTATTTATATCGGTTTATTGGATATATTCCATGAAAGGCATATTAAATATCGGAGTCAGGCACGTCCTGCCGACTTTCCCCTTCATTTATCTCTTGGTCGCGCGTGAACTTGCGGCGTGGATTTATCGCCCTGCCTCGGATTCACCTAATGGACTTATGGACTGGATTAATCTCATATACGAAAAAATATTTGAGCCCCTACCGAAAATTCTATTTTTGGCGCTAATGTTTTTGTGGATTTTTGGCTCCGCAATATTGACCTATCCCTACTATCTTTCGTACTATAACGAATTTGTCGGGATCGATAACGGTTACAAATATATCGGGGACTCCAATTACGACTGGGGGCAGGACTTAAAGCGCTTGCGCGACTTGATCCAAGACGATCCAGCTTTCGCCGGGAAAAAAATATACCTAAACTATTTCGGTGGAGGTTCTCCAAGTTATTATCTTGGAGAAAAATATGAAGATTGGTGGTCGGCAAAAGGCGCGCCATCTTCAGGATCATACTTCGCGGTTTCCTCGACTCTTCTCGCTGGCGCCCAAGGAAGACCGACTAAAGGAATCGTCATTAAGCCCGAGGATTCGTATAGCTGGCTTCTGGGCGAGGAACCCGTAGCCCGCGCCGGAAAATCTATTTTGATATATAAAATTCCCTAGCTCTTACCAATTAATGCATTCTGGGTCGCCTGCCGCAGCAATTTGTGAAGTGTAATCGGTTTGCAACTTTTCCTGCCATACTGCGAGATCGCGAATCAAATCTTGCGGAATTACCCCCCCGCGCCAGAATATTGGCTGCTCTCCCCGCGGCACGCAATATAAATTACTCCCCGCTTCGAGGTTAGAAACACGGGAAGAATCTGCTGAGATAAACACATTATTTATATTTATCTCTGGGTATCGAATACCTCGGAAACGGTTGTTGAAAATCTTTATATCGGTGCTCGGGAGGCATCCTTGGCCATTTCGGCAGCCGTCAGTATGGGCCGGATTCTCCGTTCCAAAATCAACGCCAATTTTAGCGCGGGTTACGGAATTATTATTAAATGAGCAATTTAAACAATGGGAAATTCCTACTGCGCTATGCACATTTTCAAATGTATTGCCTTCTGCCCGAATATCATATGCCTCATAGTCATTAAGGTGTTTAGAGCTTCCGTCGGCGCCCAGAGCTAATATCGGCTTTTCTATTTTTAGGTTTAAGAAGCGATTGTTGCGTATCAATACATTGCGCGCCCCGAACTTAAATCCGAATCCCCCGCCGTCGCGCACCGTATTATTTTCAACGATCCAGTCGCGCGCTTTTGTACCGTCGATTGCTTGCTCGTTGGGGCCGCTGAATTCGTTACCATAGATATATACCGGCCCTTTGTCATCCGTCGCCTTAATTGAATCGCTATCTTCGCTGTATGAGCCGATAAGCTTGTTGCATCTGATATGAGTATTGATTGCGCCGATTTGAATATTGCGCCCATAAGCATTGTCAAATGTGAGCCCTTGTACAATTACATTGCTTCCGTATATTTCAAAAATCGTCCAAATTTTTCCCGGGGCATCCGGGTAGTTGCACGTAGCAATATTTGTCGGGCAAGTTCCGTCAATAATTGCTTCCTCTCCGTTATAATTCATCAAAACTACGGATTCGGTGTCCGATTGTCCATTAGCGTGGATTATCAGGGGCTGAAGCGGTTCTTTTGGAAAAAGTTTTAGGGGATGGATAAAGTAAGTCCCTTTGCGAACTTTTACCGTTACGGATTTCGTGCCGAAATTACCTTCCGAGGTAAGAAAAAGTTTCTCGCGTACACGGGACGAAGTAAAATCTTTAAACGGACAATGATTGCCTCCTTCATTAGTTGGCGCCAAACCATCGCACTGTTCATTATCTGCCCCCGGCTCATTGACGGCAACATAATAGATAGCATCTGTGTTGGGCGTAATTAGAGATTCGGCGCACATTGGAAGAATAGTGGCCGAAAGATCGTTAATAGTCGTTGAGCTTGATCCAGGACGGCTTGTATCAAGTCCCGAATCATTTATGTATTTAAACCAAATGAATAAGGCCGCTATAACAATTAATAACAAGATAATTATATATATTAAAAGTTTTTTCATATAACAACGCGGAATTAAAATTTATAAAAAACTTTGTCCGGGAAACGTAAATCCACGTATTCGAGCGCATTAGATTTTTCCTTTATCTCGCCTGACCTAAGCGCAAGCGAGAGATTTTCCAGAGATTTCTCGATATCGGTCTCGGCGTCTATTATCATATAGAAGCCGTTCTTGGGATATAAATAATAAGTTTCTCCGTCCTTTTTTATATATATCTTAACGATATCACTTTGAATAATCTTAGCAATGCCTTCCGTCATCCGGGATATTTTATTAAAATCTTCAGGCGGCAAAATATTTTTATGCAAGAAATCATCTTCTCTCGCATCCACAATGCTCAATATTACTCCTCCCGATAAGGCTGCTGATTTATCAAACGCAAACCCTCCTTCATCCAAAAGGAGGCAGCTATTTCCGTTCTCGGAACACCAAATCGCCCAAGTTTTCCGCTCGGTTATTGATATATCGAGAGTTGAGGGAAACTCTTTTTTGACTTCGAAATCCCTAAACCTATATTTCCCGGACAAAATATCTTCAATATTTTTTTTGGGCAAAAACAGCATATGATCCCGCGGAATGATAAGCCATTTTATTCCCTCAAGCGCTCCGAGGATTTCCGCGCGCAATTCTTTCTCATCAATCTTATCGAGTCCGGAAATATTTATGGTGGATGCGCGCAACGACGGCACATAAAATAAAAGTGTCGCGACGGCGGATGCTATTCCCAAAATACCGATCCCGAAAAGGACTTTAATAACAATGCCTCTCTGATGCCTCCTATGAGACGTTTTTAGAAGATCTTGGCGTAATGACATCTTTACCAATATATTTCCTCAACACCTCCGGAATTAGAACCGAGCCGTCTTCTATTTGGTGATTTTCGAGCAGGGACTGCAAAATTCTCGGGGTCGCAATCGCGGTGTTGTTCAGAGAATGCGCAAAGCGGGTTTTGCCGTCAGCTGATTTGTACCGTATTTTAAGCCGCCTAGTCTGGAAGTCGTGGACGATTGAAGATGAATGCGATTCGCGGTAGCGCTTCTCTGAAGGTATCCACGCCTCGATGTCGTACATTTTAACAAATCCAAAAGGCAGGTCCCCCGCGCAATTTATCACTACTCTATACGGCAATTCGAGCGCCTGGAGAATCTCCTCGGAATACTTGGTAAGTTCTTCGTGCCACCTGACTGATTCCTGGTGCTCCGCCTTGCATAAAATAATTTGCTCTACTTTCATAAATTCATGGAGGCGATAAACTCCTTTTTCGTCCTTGCCGTACGAACCAGCTTCTCTCCGATAACACGGGGAAAATGCAACATATTTTTTTGGCAATTCCTCCTCCAATAAAATTTCATTTTCGTGATATCCCATCATAGGAATCTCCGCGGATGGTACTAAGAATAAATTGTCGTCTGTCGCGTATAAATCCTCCCTAAATAAAGGCAGTTTGCCAGCCTCAATAAAAATATTTTCTTTGACAAGCGACGGCGCGATAAACGGAGTGAATCCTTTCTGCACCAAATAATCGAGCGCGAATTGCCAAAGGGCCATAGAAAGCAAGGCCCCTTCATTTTTCAAAAAATACCCACGAAATCCCGAGACCTTTGTCCCCCGTTCCAAGTCGACCAAGTCCAGTTCGCGCAACAGAGTGTGGTGATCGCGGATTTTGAAGTTGAAATTTTTGGGTTCGCCGACTTTCCTGATCTCAACGTTATCCTCATCCGACTTCCCCTCGGGAACGGTGGGATCGGGTATATTCGGGACCAAAAGCATCAGGCGCCGGAATTCTTCATCAATTTTAGAAAATTCTGCTTCTTTTTTCTGCAAACTTTCTTTCAGTTGCTTTAAATCGTCTAGCTTATCTTTTGAACCTTGCCTACCGGCAGGCAGGAAATTCTCAGACGCTTTATTCTGCTCTTCACGCAGAGCCTCCACTTCCTTGATCAGCGCCCGCCTAGCTTCATCTATTTTCAAAAGTCTCTCAAGATCAAAACTATAATGCCTTTTTGAAATCGCCTGCTTAAGCAGGTCGGGATTTTCACGTATAAATTTCATGTCCAGCATAACTTTTAGAATAAATCAAAAAGGCCCATTTGAAAAGGCCTTTTTGATTTTATCGCGTAAATTATCTTATATTCTTCTGGGAAAACGCCATCCTTGCCGTTCGAGTCCAATAATTAATGGATTCCCTAACAAGCTTTCTGCCAAAATATAATGCCAGAAGCGTCGCCGAAGCGGATATCGCAAATAGATCCCATTCAGTCTTTTGAACCGCGACAAGTATGTACTTAACAAGGCCGAGCAAATCCAGCGATGCCATTCTAGCCGATAGATTCTCAATTATAACAGCGACGTGCTGGGCCTTTATGGCGTAATAAAGCACTGTCCCGGAAACCGCAATCACGAACGAGGCGGGAACAAATACTTTCCGCATAAACCATATAAAATGCACGCGCCTCAAAACACGACTCTTAAGGTCGTCTAATTCATGCTCGCTCCAATTTATATTATTTTTATTTTCCATATTTTGCATACAAATTTATTTATATTTGCGTCGCCCCGTCCGAAACACTTCTGAAAACTTCTCTGGCCCTAAATAACCTCATTTTCAGCGCGGGGATCGTTATATCTTTACGTTTGGATATCTCTTCGTAGGAAAGGCCTTTTAAATAATGCATTTCCAGAAGTTCCCTGAAATCACCCGGCATTTTCTCTAAAATTTCTTTAACCAATATCTCCGCTTCCAAATTTTCTTCAAATTCTTTCGAGCCCAAAGTTTCATATAAAAACGTGTCGAGATAAGTCATCTCCCCCATTCGCTTTTTTAGGGTGCGGTATTTCGTGAGTGCGGTGTTGAAAACGATTTTATACCCCCAGCTCTTGAATTTTGAGTTAGGACCTTCCTGGAGCTGATCGGCGTGCCGGTAGATTTTCAAAAAAGCATCTTGGACCACGTCCTCCGCCTCCTCTTTGGAATTGAGTATCCTTCCAGCGAAGCGTAAAAACGCAGCCTGATATCTCTCAACTAAAACCCTGAAGAGATCCGGGTACTCGACAGACGCCGCGAGCAATACCTCGTCCGATGTCTCCTTTAAAGCTTCCGGACCACCTTCCATAAGGCTTTTGTAACGTTTTTTCGCCATTGCCTATACTATACTCAAAAATAGGTTATTATTCAAGGCGATTCTTGGCCGTTACATATATGACAACTCCCAAAAGTGACATTTTGTTTCCCCCCGCAGTTTCTATATACATAAGGTCGCATTAAAAGATTTAAGTATTAAGAACACGCGAAAATACCCGCCGCAAGCGGGTATTTTCTTGCTGATAAAAAAGGACGGCTCCCTGCACTTGAGGGCTACCGTCCAATCGCTTCTTTGGAACACTTTATAAGCAGATCTCATCCAGAAAACCCATCTCTCGAGCGCGCTCTGCATTTAAGGCCCAGATGCCCCAACCCAACGCGGCATCCCTGTATGCAACTCGTGGTCTACATCTCTGAAGTATTGTAAATGCAGCCCAACGCGCCTTCCCAGTTACTTTTCCAGTTACTGAGACACCGCGGCTCCTAAGTATCTCAATAGCTTCGATAATTTTTTGCCCCACTTCGTCGTCATCCGCATCTGCGTCAATAATTAAAGTAACCGGACAAGATGCGTCTGACGCCTCTAAATCCGCTGCTATACGCTCAGCTAGAGCTGCGGTGATTTTGCCGCATAATTCAATCTTAAGTTCGCTCATTTTATCCTCCTAAAATTTTCATCTACACTTCAAGGATAATCTAGCATAAAATATCTATATGGCCAAAGATTATCTTTATGCCTTTGAATTTTATTTAGTTTTTTTGCTGTTCGCGCCGATCGGGCTTATTGCCGCGCGCCCATTCATCCAAAACTTTCGAGCCGCATATACGCTATCTAAGCTTCTTGGACTGATTCTTTTTGGATATTTTATTTGGCTCTTATCTTCCCTGCACATTTTAGACTTTCAGAATATTGCGTTAATTAGAATACTTTTCGCGCTTGCCACGGCCGCAAGCATATATTTGTTATGGAACAATTGGCCCAAGGAATGGCAAAATATTTTAAAAGATATCCTAACTATTGAGACTTTTTGGCTTGTTTTTTATTTCATCTATCTTTGGCTCAGAAGCCATAATGCGGAAATTCACGGCACCGAGCGATTTATGGACATGGCATTTTTCAAGGCTTCGAGCATGACTAATTACTTTCCCCCAATTGACCCCTGGCACGCCGGCAATCCTATCAATTACTATTACTACGGCCATTATCTTTTTTCTCTGGTTTCAAATCTTTCCGGAGTCGCGGCGAATTACGCCTATACTTTCACGCTAGGAATTATTTTTAGCTCTTCTTTGATGCTCTCTTGGGCCTTCGTCCGGCGTTTTACAAATTCAAAACTATTTGCATCGCTTGCGGCATTTTTTATAGTCGCCGCAGGAACCGTTGCCTTCGGAATCTGTATAATTGAAACCTCCGGCGCTTGCTCTTATGTAAAATCAACAAGGCTTTACGAGCCATCGTATATAATCAACGAGATACCTTCCTATAGCTTCACTGTCGGCGATCTTCACGCCCACCTTATAGCCCTTCCCTTTTTCTTGCTGGCATTATTCTTTTTATACGAACTATTTGGCCGGGAAAAAATCGGGTATGGGTTGATTGGGGTACTTGCGGTTATTCTGGCTTCTCTTGGAATGATCAATCCTTGGGATTTCGTTTCTTTAGCGCTGATTGTTTTCTTAATTGCAGTCTTCAAGCTAATCGGGAATAAAGACAGGGACTTCGCCTCAAAGGCGGTTGCGCTAGGCGTTCTATCCATCGTTTTAATGCTCCCCTTTTTGATGCATTTCGAAAGCGGAGCCGCAGGAATTGAATTCGCTCCTTTCTATGCAACCAGCCGCAACCTTCTCGGCAGTTATCAATACCCGACTCCCCTTTCCGGATGGCTCGGCATGTGGGGCGGATTTTCCGCACTCCTCGCTCTCTGCTTTTTTATATTTCGCAATAAAATTGGCAGTCTAAAAAAATTTCCCGCCCTCCTTGTTTTGGCAGCCGGGTTGCTTTTGATCGGAGTTGAACTTTTTTTCATAAAGGACATATATTCTCTGGCCAATCCTCCGTACTTCAGAGCCAACACGGTTTTTAAATTTGGTTTCCATGCGTGGACACTTCTTTCACTTTCCACAATGATCCTTTCGGCCGAGGCCTTCCGCCACTATAGATTTAGAAAAACTTGGCTTCTATCCGTATTCATTATGTTCTTCGTTTTTTTTGGTTTTTTCTATCCGGTGCGAGCCATCGGCGAATTTTATCTTTCTTCAGTGTCTCCGGAAACGCTCGACGGCTCAATGTTTTTAAAAACTCTGTACCCAGATGATTACGCCGCAATCATTTGGTTAAACGAGAATGTGCGCGAAAGGAAAGTTGTCGTTGAAGCTGCGGGCGACAGTTACAAAGATTACGGACGAATCAGTGTTTTTTCCGGAATGATTAACCCAGTCAATTGGCTCACGCACGAATGGGGGTGGCACTTTAAGCCCGAGGGTCCTCCGCCAGCTAATCCAAAAGCTCCTGTCGAATCCGGCTGGGGTAAAATTGCGGTAATCTCCGGCGATGTCCGGAAAATTTACGAATCAAGCGACATCAAGGAAACCAAAACTCTTTTGAGAAAATATGGGGCGGAATTCGCGTATATCGGCGATCTCGAAAGAAAAGAATATCCCAATCTTTTAGAGCAAAAATTTTACGAGCTTGGAAAAGTTGTTTTCTCTTCGGGAAATTCGAAATTATTTAAAGTGAACGACTAAACAGTCTTATTAAGTAAAGTATTGTTTTTCGTTCTTTTTTCTCATATAATCCTGTAAACGCTACTTTAAATGGTGGGGGGTTAAATATGAATACGGTAGGGTCTCCGATTGGCACCGGCATGAGCGAGAGCAAAACAGCTCTAGGTAAATTTCTGAGAGAAAAGCGCCTCGGGCTTCACATTTCGCAAGTAGAAGCTGCAAAACGCGTTGGGATGAAGCAGTCTCGTTACAGTACTTTGGAGCGCGGGATTTTTACACGCGTAAACGGCAAATGGTTTCCAGGTTTAGCGCATGCTTTAAAGTGTAGAATCACCGAGCTAAGAGCATTAACGCCAATAAGGAAAGCGCCTCAAACAAAGCGAGGCAATCTAATTCGTTATCTGCGCAAGCGGCAACATTTAAGCATCGAGGAGTTAGCTCTAATACTTCACATGAAAAGAAGGTATGTCTACGAGCTAGAGACGAGAGGCAATCAGAAAATGAAATCGGAGACCGTAGAAAAACTGGCTTCGGCGTTGAATTGCGATGTTTCGATCTTCAAAAATTGCGTCGGCTTAGAAAGGCGCAAAGCCAAGGGAAAATTAGGCAGACTTGTTCAGTCGCGCTGTCATTTCCTAAATCTAAACCAAGCGGAGTTAGCAAGGCGCACTGGAAAAACAAGGGCATATATAAGCAAAATTGAATCCGGAGCTCTGAGTTTACGATTTGCCCATGAAACGCGGCGATTGCTCTCAGGAGCACTCGAGCTCGATCCATCGGTTATCGATGCTGCGGTGAAAAAGAAGAAGCCTGAGGTTAGTGCGATCCCCTGAGAAGCATCGCTAAACAAAGCTCTCCAACTTGGATTAATGGGAGGAAAATATAATTGGGGCTCATCGACGACAATTCGATGGGCCTCTTTTTATATCTCAAGAATATATTCTGATTTGTTATAAAAAATATTTTGTGGTGTTATTTTAGCATTTGCGCGAACCTTTTTCTCCCGGATGTTTTGACGTTCAGGGGTGGACCCGGGGAGAATCGAACTCCCGTTTGCCGGATGCAAACCGGCCGTTTTACCACTGAACTACGGGCCCACCTCTGAACGTCAGAGAAATACCAGACTTTATTAATTATAGAAATGGAATGGTACAAACCGGGCTTCGGTCGCTCCTACACGACCCCGCGGACTTCGTCCGGCTCGTGCTATTAAACGCACTCGCCCACTAAGCTAATGGCCCAAACGTTATTTAGTATAAACAAAATAGCCGTGCCTGTGAAGGCGCGGCTATTTTAAAAACTCCTTAAGACGACTATCCGATGACTATTCAACAATTATTTTACCGAACTGGGTCGGGTTCAGATGATCGTGCATCGGGCAGGTCTTTACCTCCGTGAAGGTAAATGAATAACTTTCCCCCGGATTTATCCCTGGCTTTGCGTCAAATCCCGGACAGGTTGTGTGTTGCGGGTGGGGTCCAGAAGCTGGCCAGCGCTTTTTTGTATCCTTGTTAATAAACTTAACCGTATCCCCCGCTTTAATTCTCACTTCAGCCGGAGAAAATCCGGAAGCAGTGATATCCACAGTGACTTCTTTTGCCACAATGCTGCTCGGGGCAGGCGTAGGAGTTGGCGAAGGCGTCGCCGTTGGGGTCCCGCTCGATACGGACTCGGGGGCAGGTGCCTGATTTTGAGCTGAATACAAATACCATCCAGCTCCAGCAATAACAATTATCACAACAACAATTCCTAATGTTTTCATATCATACTAGTATATCGCGCGGACATTATTTCATGCAAATCCGGGGAAGTAATCCGTGACAATATTCAGCCGCGGGGCTCCCATATCCCTAAGTATTTTTTTAAATGCGCTTACCATCGCTTCCGGCCCTGAGATATAAAACACTCTCTCGGACCAGTCCGGGAGTTTTTCCCTAATCAGTGCCGCATCCATTAATTTTGAGACAACATATTCGGCCTTAAGTCCTATTTTGGCCTCAGCTTCGATAAACAGATATCTATACGCTATCTCATTTTCGTCCCTCATAGCGTAGAGAAGTTTTATATCCCGCTTTTCCCCCGAATCAACAAGATACTTAATCATGCTCCGAAAAGGAGTGACTCCGATCCCTCCGGCGATAAAAGCGAGCTTCCTGTTTTTACCACGGGGAAGTGTAAAATCCCCGGCGAGTTGGCCCGCAAAAACTTTTGCTCCTTCCTCGAGCTCGAATAGTGTTTTTTTAAAGCTGGAAGGCGGGCTGTTTAATTTTATTCCTAGTCTTATTTCTCTCTCTGTTGGGGAAGAAGCAATTGTGAAATATCTCCGGACCCCGCGAGCATCCGAGGGGCTATGCGGAAGCGTCCACTCGAGATACTGCCCCGGCGCGAAGAAAAAAGGCCGGTCAGGCGCGAATATAAATTCGTAAATATCTTTTGCAATTTTATCTTTGCCTTTGAGTGTAAAAATTATCTTTCTCCTAAACCCGACGAGATACGAAAAAACGTTCCCTGCGAGCAGCATAAATTCCGGCGTTGGATAAAATGAGCCAATGTGAATCTGTGAGCCGAACAGAATGCCCAATATCGTCCCGTATATAACGCGAGAAGCGCGCCTGGGCGGAGCCGTAATCGGCTCGGTTAGCATAATTGTCCCGAAAAATAAAAGTGGCCCGGAGAAAAGAGCCATGTATAAAAGCGGTGTTACGGCCGCGCCGCTGGCAACGCCGAGATAGATAGTGAATCCAAGTCCTCCGGCCAAAAACGGGAAGAGAAGATCAAATCGCCTCAGTTTTTTTACAACCAAAAGTCCAGCAACCAAAACGAGCAAGAACATGGCTCTGTTTCCAACCCACCACGAAGCGCCCCCGAGGCCCGTAACAAAAATTATTGCGGCAGCAAATGCAGCCGGATTAAAAATGTGGCGCTTAAAGGGTGCGATAAGATATTTCGACACCATCGCAATAATCCCCGCTAGCGCTAGAATTTTTAAATCAGAAGGGGTTGCTGGCGGCGTCATAAGCATGAAGAGAATCAGCGCCGTGATGAAGGGCGACTCGACATTTACGGGAGCAGAGAATATCTTCGAAAAAATATAATTGGAAATGAAACATACGGCGAGAAGAATTATCGCCGAGAGAAGAAGCCAAATTCCCTCATACGGCAGGGCGCCAACAAATCCTAAAATAATCGCAAGAATCGTTAAAGCGGTGAGCGCGTATAGCACAAAGCGATATGTCGTTATGGAATTCAAGAAATTGTTTACGAAACCCATTTATTGCAGAAGCGCCAAAGATACCAAGTGATCAAGGAAGTTTGGGAATGTTAAACCGACCGCCTCAGAGGCCTTAGGCAAAAGCGATTCCGAAGTAAGCCCCGGCAAAGTATTTGTCTCTAAAATATAAATTCCTCGAGGGGAAATAATGAAGTCTGAGCGCGAATAGTGGCGGAGGCCCAAAGCTTCGTGTGCAATAACGGCCATATTCTGAATTTCCTCGGAAATTTTGCTCTCAAAATGCGCCGGGCAAATCTCCTTGGTCTCGCCGCTATATTTAACTTTGTAATTAAAAAAGTTGCCTTCCGGGGGGATTATTTCGATCACGGGCAGCGCATAATATTTTTTTCCTCGAAAATTTTCAAGAACTCCGGCAGTCGCCTCTTTCCCAGCAATAAATTCTTCTGCAAGAGCTTCATCATCATATGAAAAAGCTTTTTCAAGCGCGGATGGGATATCCGAGACGACCTTCGCAATGGCAACGCCGACTGAAGACCCACGCCCCGCGGGTTTAATAATCCATGGCGGAAAAAGAGTTTCATTTATATCGCGAACAGAATCTTTTATATTTGCGGATTTTTTTACAGTAAGCCCTCTAGGCGTTTTTAATCCGGCATTTTTATAAATATCTTTAGCAAGATATTTTTTCATTGAAATAGCGGACGAAAGAATACCGGATCCGGTATATGGAATTTTATGCCCCTCTAAAATCTGTTGCACTTGCCCGTCCTCGCCGTATTCGCCGTGAAGGGCGTTAAAAACCGCATCCACCTTTCGGAATATCTTGGCCGGCTCCATAGGAAAGCCGTCCATATGCCATGCACCATCTTTGGAAATTAAAACATCGTGTGCTTGGTATTTATCTTTTGGCAGAAATTTCAAAACGCTCTCCCCAGTCAGGAGGGATATTTCATACTCCGCGGAGGGACCGCCGCGCAAAATCGCCACTCTAATTTTCGCCATTTAGATATTATAGCGTTATTTACCTATTTTCCCAGCCGTCGTCCTGCCGGCACAATAGCTCCTTTTTCTTCTCCGGTTCGGCCATGAGCCGCTCCACAATTTTCTCCATCCGCATTCCCTGCGATCCCTTAATCAAGAGTAGATCGCCTGGCTTGATGATTTTTTCAAGTTCTTCCCCTGCGCGCCCTGAAGTTTCAAAAATATAAATGCTCCGCTTTTTAAGGCCCTCTTTAATGGCGCCTTCCATAAAAAATTTCGCCCGTACGCCAACCGTGCACAAAATATCAGAGACATCCGCCGCCAAGCTTCCGAGATCGCGATGGGCCGTAATAGTATGCTTTCCTAATTCGAGCATATCTCCCAAAACCGCAATCTTTCTTCCTTCTCTAGTCGGCGGTTTTATATCATCGAGGGTCTTTAAAGCCGCTTCAAGTGCTTTTGGAGAGGAATTATATGAATCGTCCAATATGAGCGTTTCCTTTACTCCCCGTATTAACTTCAAGCGCCCTGGGGGAGGCGAATAGACCGAAATCATTTCGATACAATCCTCGAGTGTCATTCCAAGATTAGAACCGACGGTGATCGCCGCAAGTGCCGGATATACGCTATGGGAACCGAAAGCATTCATAATTTTTACAGGTAGATCTTCGCTCTTAGTTTTGACCTTAAACTCAATGCCTTCTGGGACTGAGCCAAACTTTTCGCGCCTGAAAAATATTTTATAATCCATGGCCTCAAAATCTGCTCCTTCGGAAAACCCATAGGTTAAGATCTCGCCATCGGTCTTATCTTTCATTTCCATTATTCTGGGGTCGTCAAAATTCAAAATAATGGAGGATTTTTCGTCGAGCCCTTTGATCAGCTCTACTTTCTCGCCAAAAACTTCTTCCGGCCCGGAAAAAAATTCCACGTGGACTGGAATCTCTGCCAACGCCGTCAAAACTGCGACATCGGGCTTAAGCCATAACCTTATCTTCTTGATATCTTCCGGGCGGTCCGCGCCAACTTCCAAGACCAAAATTTCTGGATAATTTTCTCGAGTGACGATTGCCGCAACCCCCTTCCAGAAAGCAACGAGCCACATATAAATAGAATCCCATCCGCTCTCCGCCCCAATTATCGCGAGCGGGACGCCGAGTTCAGAGTTATAGCTCTTTTTGCTTTTCCTAACCCTGAATTTTTTCTCGAGGACTTTCGCGATCGCGTCCTTGGTCGAAGTCTTCCCGACCGATCCCGTCACGGCAACGACTTTGGGCTTATATTTTTTTAATATTAGCTGTGCCTCCCAAGTCAAAACAAAAACAACAATTTTTTTCAGTATTTCGTGCATATAAAAATATAGTATATATTATAAGCTATATCTTGATTTTTTTCTAAAAATAGTGTATACTGCAATCAAAATTCCTTGCAAAAGAAAGGGGTAATAAGATGCCTGCAGAAACCATTATTGTGGTTATTCCCTGTCACTTCAAAAGAAAAAATGAGCTTTGTGCCACATCTATAAAGCGTCTTGAGAGAGCACTGAATTTTTATAGCAGGGCGCTGTTTATCCTAACGGGTCCAGTGCCATTCGAGTCCGGTAGCAAAACGCTTAGTGATCTCATGAGAGAATATCTAATCTCCGAAGGCGTTCCGAAATCACGCATCTTTGGCGGAGAAGGAGTTGAGATTTTTTCCGAAGCAAAAAACACCGTAGCCCTCATCGAAAGACGATTCCCTGATTGCAAGGCGTTTGAGATCGTCAGCTCCGATTGGTATTTCCTTCCGGGGTGGAAGATCTGGAGTCATGCGGCTTCAGAAAGCGGATTGGAAATCGAAACGATCGAAGTATTTGATACCGGGGCATCAAAACGAGAGCATACTATCTGCTCGGCGGCATCCTGGTTTGGTTATCCTTCCTCCTCCGTTTAAACGGTTTTCTGGGAAAAGTTATGACCAAGCTCTATGCCGGACGCAAAAAAAGTTTCAAACGTAATGGCTGCGCCTGATCAACAAACGAGCCCGGTAGGATTTCTCCCACCGGGCTCAAAAACTACCCACTTAGGTGTCCGACACCTAAGTGCTATAATCTAGGAATGAGAAAGACCCCCTTTGTTTCAGGAGAATATTACCACATATATAATCGAGGTGTGGATAAACGCACTATTTTTTCTCAAAAATACGATGTGGATAGATTTTTGAAATGCATGATTGAATTTAACAATGTTGAGCCAATTGGTAGCTTATATCAGCTTTCTTTCAAAAAGCGACAGAATAAACATTCGAGAAAAAAATTAGTGAATATAATCTGTTATTGTCTTAATCAAAATCACTTTCATATTATTCTTAAATGTTTAACAGATAATTCTATTAGTGAGTATATGAAACGTATAGGCGGGGGATATACAAATTATTTCAACGGTAAATATAAAAGAAATGGAGCTCTATTTCAGGGAAAATTTAAATCTATCAACGTTGACTCTAATCCGTATCTTCTTCACCTTTCGGCTTATGTTAACTTAAACAACAAGGTTCACAGAAAACACAATAGTCTATGGCTTTCAAGTTTGGAACAATATACCTCTCCGTCAGAAAATTCTTTATGCAGCAAGAATATAATTTTAGATCAATTCAATAATGTGGATGAATATAAAATTTTTGCGGAAGAATCTTTAAAAGATATTTTAGCTAGAAAAGATCGATTTAAAGAAATGGAAAAATTATTACTCGAATAATTAACGACTTAGGTGTAGGTGTCCGACACCTAATGTCCGACACCTAAGTGCTTACCTATCCGGTGGTACGTCGTAGTACGTTAATAAAAATTGCATTATCTGCTCATAGTACGGCCCCAGGGATGCGGAAGCATATCGCACTCCATGGGGTTTTTCTATATACATAAAAAGTAAAAATTTAGCGTCGAAGCCCGGAGCGTACGCGAGGAAAGAATGGAGATACTGATCGGAATATCCCTTCCCGTCTTTATTCGCGATCTCGGCCGTTCCAGTTTTCGCGGCCGCGGTCCAATGCTTGAATTTTGCCGTCCCACCCAAAAGAGCTTCGTCTCCGACTTTAACCAACATACGTGAGACTGTATCCGCGGTCTCGGAAGTTATAACCCGCCTGACTTCTTCAGGCCCAAATACTACATCTTCCCTGCCCGGGCGCATAATCCGCTCGACAATATATGGCTTCATAATTTTCCCGCCGTTCGCAAGCGCAGAAGCGGCTCTGGCAAATTCAAGAGGAGTCGCGGTAACCCCCTGTCCGTACGCCGCAGTCGCGTACTCGACATCGCGCGTTGAATTTAAGTTCTGCAAATTTCCTTTAACCTCGCCGGGCAATGTTATGCCTGTTTTCTCCGAAAGCCCGTAAGCTCCAAAATATTTTCGCATGTTTTCTTTTCCCAATTTGCTGGCGACAAATGCCGCTCCGGTATTCAGCGACTCGCTTAAAACGTTTTGCATTGTCGTTACTCCCCTCCCTTTTTCGTCAAAATTTTTTATCGTATATCCGTCGAGCGTAAGATATCCTTTATCAAGATATGTAGTCTCGGGCGTAACGACTTTTTCATTTATGCCCGCGGCCATGGTCAGGGGCTTAAAAACCGATCCAAATTCATACGCACCCTCGACAACCGGATTGACGAAAACATCCAGCGACTCTGTTTTGCCGTAGGTATTGGGATCAAAATTAGGGAAGGCTGCCATTGCGAGAATCTTTCCGGTTTTAGGTTCAATCACAATCGCTCCTCCTCCTGTCGGTTTCCATTCTTCCTGGACGTCTTTAAGTTTCTTTTCAAGAAAAGCTTGAACGTTGGGTTCCAGCGTTAAAACAATATCATAACCCTCTTCCGGAGGCGAGAGAAATCTTTTCCCTAATTCGAGCAAAATCCCCCCGGCGGATTGAGCTCCCGAAACCCATCCCGTTTTTCCCCTAAGCTCTTCTTCAAAATATCTTTCAATGCCATATCTGCCCTCTAGCTCATCATCCTTGTAACCCAGAAATCCGACGACGTGCGACGCTTCAGTTTTCGCCGGGTAAACTCTCCACTCCTCAGGAGATACCACGACATTCTCAAGTTTTAAATCAGTGATTTTATCCGCCTTATCACGATCCAGCCGGTGCAGGACGACCTCGTAGGGATCGTCTTTTTTTGAAGCTCTGGCGAGAAAATCTTCCTTATCCAGCGTGACAATTGTGCTCAATTTTTCTAGAATAGAATTGGGATTTTCCAATTTTTTCGGATTAATAAAAAGGAGGTATCCTTCCTTTGTCGACGCCACGGGAATCAATTCCCCGGAGCGCTCACGCAAATAAATTTCCCCGCGCCTCGGCGTTAAAATTTGGGAGAAATTCTGCTGGCGCTGGGCTTGAGTCCTATAGTACGCTCCGGAAACTACTTGCAGAAAAAAAAGGCGTCCTATCAAAAATATTCCGGCAATCAGCAGGATAAAAAAAGCTATCCGTATGCGTCCTGTAATCCTGCGCTCCGGAGATTGATCCTTTATCATGAGATAATTTTTACCTCAAATTCCCGAGGCTCGATAACGCAAAATTGCTTTCCCTAGATACAAATTCCTGTTTCGGGATTTCCTTTTTTTCAAACGAAGCCGAATACTGGTCGTAAAAGCCTGAAAGGCCTGCAATAAAAACTTCCTCACGGTCTTGAATATCCTGGCGCGTTATCCTTATTCGGCGGTCCAACTCTCCTTTTCGAAAATTTTCGGAAATCGCCATATTAAGCATAGTTATGTAAATCAAAAGCAAAGAAACCGCCGCAACAGTTATCAAAGGCAGGAGTTTTTCTTCTTTCGGTAAATATATTTTAACGTATTTCATTTTAAATTTTTTCGATGATTCGCAATTTTGCGGAGCGGGAACGCGGATTTTTTAAAATTTCTTCCCGGCCGGGTATAATTGGTTTTTTATTGATAAGTTTTCCTTCCTCACTTTTCGCTTTTTCTTTAAAAAAGTTTTTAATTATCCTGTCCTCGAGAGAATGGTATGAGATCACGGCTATTCTCCCTTCAGGCTTTATTATCTTCCAAGCTCCCGTAAGTCCTATCTCAATATTCTCAAGTTCGTGATTCAGGTAAATCCGGAGCGACTGGAAAGTTCTTGTCGCCGGATTGATCCTCCCTCTTCGAGGAACCACTCGAGAAATCACTTCCGCAAGCTCCTTGGCGCTTGCAATTCTTTTTTTTGCCCTGTATCGCTCGATTGCCCGCGCTATGCGCCCCGCGAATCGCTCTTCGCCGTATTTCCGTATTACCTCTTCCAAGTCCTTAACGTTGGCGGTTCTGATAAATTCTTCGGCGTTGGGCTTTTGGTTAAAGTCAAAAGTCATGCCCAACCCATCCTCTGACTTAAACGAGAATCCCCGGCCGGATGCTAAAAGTTGTAAAGAACTTAGCCCAAGGTCAAATAAAATCGCATCCGGCCTAAAGGGTCCCGCCACCTTCTCCATTTCTGAGAAGTTCGAATGAAAAAGTTTAACTCTCCCCTCTCCGCTCAATTCGCTCCGAAGTTTTTCAATCATGCTCAAATCCCAATCGAGTCCGATGAGTTTCCCTTCTTGCCCCAGTTTTTTTAATATTTCCATCGCGTGGCCTCCTCCGTCCACCGTCGCGTCAATAACTACCGATCCGCTTTTTAAATTGAGCCCGTCGACTACCTCCGAGAGCAAGACAGGAATATGTTTTCCTGGGATCATTTTAATATGCTCCTATCTCCCCAAGTTTTTCGGCAAGCTTATCCGTCGAGCGCTCGATTTCCTTGCGATAGGTCTGCCATCGTTCCTTATTCCAAATCTCAATTCGTCTGAAAACTCCGATGATGCTGGCTTCTCCTTTTAAGATGGCGTATTCCGACAGAAAATCAGGTATTAAAATTCTTCCGAGATTATCCAGTTCTACGTCCGCAGCGCCCGCCAAAAACAATCTGACAAAGTCACGAGTGTCCTTTTGTCCGGTCGGTAGCTCCGAAAGCCTTTTCGCAACCTTTTCCCATTCAGTAAGCGGGTATACAAAGAGGCAAGAATCCAAACCACGCGTGATAATAGCCCGCTTTCCAAGATCCTTTCGGAACTTAGCCGGAACAGCTAAGCGCCTTTTTGAGTCTAAATTATGCAAATATTCGCCGATAAACATTGATTTGGGGCAAATAGCCTTTATTTTTAAAGGAGAAATTAGATATGCACACTATCCACAGGTTTATCCACTTTCCCCCACTTCTCTTTCATTATACCCCACTCATACTACCCTATCAAACATCTACAAACATTTCCATGTGGAAAAGTAATCCCGCACCTTTCAACAAAAGGTGCGGGATTGGGTAAATAAAATCCTATAGAAATTTTATCTACTCTTTTGGTTTCATCGTTGGAAACAATATCACTTCTTTGATGTTGTGTGTATCGGTTAAAAGCATCGCCAAGCGGTCAATCCCAATTCCGAGGCCGGCCGCCGGAGGCATCCCGTATTCCAAAGATTCCACATAATCTTCGTCCATCGGATGCGCTTCTTTGTCTTTCCCCGCTCTAAGCGCCTCCTGGAACTCAAATCGTTTTTTCTGCTCCAATGGATTATTTAGTTCAGAAAAGCCATTAACAACTTCGACGCCTCCGATTACCAATTGAAATCTATCCACCAATTCCGAGCTTTGTGGCAGTTCTTTTGCCAAGGGCGAAATCGCGAGAGGATGATCGGTCACAAAAATGGGCTGGATTAATTTCGGCCTGCAAATTTTCTTGAATATCTCGTCGGCTATCTTTTCTTTGGTGTCCTCGGGAGCCGGACTTAAGCCAAATTGCTTCGCGCGGACCATGAACTCCTCGCGGTTCATATTTTCCGGCTTAATAATCAAGGCGTAGCGCTCGATTACCGACCAAAAGGGGATCGAGGATATCTTGCCCGACAATTTAATTTCATGGCCTTCGAATTTGAATGAATTTTTCTTTGTTACTTTTTTGATTAAGACAGCCAAAACTTTGGCTATAAATTCCTTAAGCGCTTCGGAGTCCCAATAAGCTGCGTAAAGTTCGAGCATGGTAAATTCTGGATTATGGGTTACATCTATGCCTTCATTTCGAAATACTCTGCCAATCTCAAAAATCTTGCCAAACCCTCCAACCAAAAGGCGCTTCAAGTAAAGTTCGGGAGCAATTCTTAGATACATATCAAAATCAAGCATGCGATGATGCGTTTTAAACGGCTCGGCAAGCGCTCCCCCATAGACCGACTGAAGCATTGGGGTTTCTACCTCCTGAAAGCCATCCTTAGCGAGTATTACCCTAATCTCCCCTATGATATTTGATCGCAAGAGAAATTTTCCGCGGACCTCCGGACTCATAAGCAGGTCTAAATATCTTTTTCGAAAACGCTCTTCAGCATCCTGGAGACCGTGCCATTTCTCAGGGAGCGGGCGCAAAGATTTTGCCAAAACCTGCCAGTGCACAGCCTCAATTGTCGGTTCTTTTCTTTTTGTATAGAATGCTCTGCCCAAAACCGCTACAAAATCCCCGACGTCTATATTCTCGGAAAATAATTTAAATGACTTCTCACCGATTTTATCTCGTCCGACAAACGCCTGAAGCTTCTCGGTTCCATCATATAAATCCAAGAATGCGGACCCGCCGTGTTCGCGTTTAGCCATGATGCGTCCCGCGATCCCGACTCCCTTTTTTCGAAGATTTTTCTTGAAATCTTTTTTAATCTTAGATATTTCAAAAATCGGAAAATCTACTTTCGCCGGAAACGGATTTATCCCCGCCTTCTTCAGTTTTTCTAGTTTGGCGACGCGTACGCTCCGTAATTCTTCAAGTGACATTTATCGAATATCTAATATCTTATAAGCCATCTCCCCTTTTGGCGTATGGATTGTAACCACATCCCCTTTTTGTTTTCCGATGAGCGCTCTCCCCAAAGGAGACTCGTTTGAAATTCGATTTTGGGACGGGTCAGCCTCTTCTCTTCCGACAATAAAGTAAGAATCTTCGCTTCCGTTTCCTTCTTTCTTGGTGACAACAGTTGATCCGATGGTGACCGCCGAGGCCGAAACCGGTTGAGAAATCAAAACAGCCCGGCTTAAAATATCTTCCAAGTCGGCTATGCGCCCCTCGACAAGCTGCTGTTCTTCCTTGGCCTCTTGGTATTCTGCGTTCTCGGAAAGGTCCCCTAAACTCTTCGCATATTCAAGCCTTTCCGCTATCTCCTTGCGCCTTTTATCCTTAAGAACCAAGAGCTCCTCTTTGAGGCGCGAAAACCCGGAAGCGCTTAAATATTCGGCATTTTCATTGATA
>MFIQ01000027.1 GCA_001778905.1 Candidatus Giovannonibacteria bacterium RIFCSPLOWO2_12_FULL_44_15
AATTATGGGTTAAGTTTGGGTGTGTAGCTCAATGGCGGAGCAATTATGGGTTAAGTTTGGGTGTGTAGCTCAATGGCGGAGCAAGCGTCTTATACACGCTAGGCTGTAGGTTCGAGTCCTACCACACCCACTTGAAATAAAAGATGGGATTTTTTAGCAAATACAATGGAATAGAAAAAGGTCTTTTAGAAATATATTCTAAGCTTTTTACCGATATGGGCCTGCCAGATTCGCATAAAATGACGGAAGATATTTTAGATCAGGCAATACAAAGTTCTAAAAAAGAAGGTTTTTATAATTTAAAGAATGATGGAGATAATTTATTAGAAAAAGAAAAGATTAGTGGAGAAGTAAATAAAAACTTCGAGAATAAAAGAAAAGAAGGAGTAAGAGACGAAGATATAAGATGGTGGTTTAATCTAAATGATGTTGAAAGAAGGATGATGTTAAAAACGGATGAATTTCATCGCAGGTCTTTATTTATGCATGAGGTTGAAAGCGGAAAAACTGAAAAAGAAGCAGATAGAACAGTTAGAAAGCATCATCCGATATTTGGCGATTTAAATGACGAAACCCATGGGAGCGGAGATGACAGACCACTACCCCTCGAACTAAAAGATAGAATAAATATATATATAGAAAAACAAGGGGTTAATAATCCGGAATTCAAAAAACAAATTGAATCTTCTTCGACTTTCAATGCTTTAGTCAGAAAAGAAATAAGGGCTGGAAATATATAATTTTGATGACTCCAGAGCAACTCGAAAAACTTGCCATATTCCATACAGAGAATCAGAGGAAAAACATTGCTGAGATAAGAAATTGGATACTCCAGCTCTCAATAATAAGCGGGGCAATCATCGGTTTTACTTTGCCTGTGCTTGGCTCAAGCCCCCTTATAAAAAACAGTTGTTTACTAGTTAGTGGCTTATTTTTATTGTGGATAGATATTATTTTAGGCCTAGGGTATCTTCGCGCAGTTTTATCTAGAGAGAATAATAGATTGGCTGAACAAATTGAGGATTTAATAAAAAACCACAATGTTTTGTCCTCAATAAAAAAGGATGGAAGGAATTATATTTTAGATATTCTGTATTTTATCTTTGTAATCGCGACCTTACTGATTATTATTTCAATGATTGATTTTTGATTGAATTCCCGCTTCACTAAGACGTTTAGCTATTGTGAAGCGGAATAAATCATCGATGAGAACTATTATGGTTTACCAATATCTTCATATTGCGAATGCGAAGGAATTATTAGGGAAAGATCGGGTGATTTTTCGGATTTTGGAAATTATTCCGGGCTTTGCAGCATGGGTCACTCTCTTAGGAATGGTTCTGGCCTCCTGGCTCGCTCCGATTGCGGCCGCAATTTTCATAATACTCTTTGATTTATATTGGCTTGTCAAAACGATTTATCTATCTGTGCATCTTCGCGGAAACTGGAAAAGGATAATGCATAATTTGAAAATTAATTGGAGGGAGAGGGTAGACAAATTAAAATGGGATCATGTCTGGCAGGTTGTTATTTTGCCTTTTTATAAAGAGCCTTTTGAAATATCAGACGGTCTTTTGGCGAGCGTTGCCGGGGCGGATTGGCCAAAAGATAGGATGATAATAGTTCTCGCGCACGAAGAAAGAGCGGGAGTGCAGGCAAGGGAGGTATCACAAAAACTCCACGAGAAATATAAAAGCATATTCCCTCATATTCTGGAGACCAAACATCCGTCGAATCTTCCGGGGGAGATTCCCGGGAAGGGATCAAATACGGCGTGGGCCGGACGCAAAACTAAGGAATATATCGACGGTCTTAAAATCAAGTACGAAAATATTTTAGTTTCCTCTCTTGACATAGATACACAGGTACAGAAACAATATTTTTTGGTGATAACTTATCATTTTTTGACGGCGGAAGATCCGATCCACACTTCTTATCAACCGGTTCCGCTTTTTTACAATAATATTTGGGAGGCCCCGGCGTTTTCCAGGGTCGTTGCCAACTCCGGAAGCTTTTGGCAGATGATGCAGCAAGAACGCCCGGAACGCCTTGCAACTTTCTCTTCGCATTCGATGAGTTTTAAAGCGTTGGTTGAAATTGATTTCTGGCAGAAAAATATGGTCTCCGAGGACTCAAGGATATTTTGGCAAGGACTTCTGCGGTATAAAGGGCGGTATAAGTCCCAGCCACTTTCGTACCCCATTTATATGGACGCGAATGTCGGGCGAAATTTATGGGAGACGATTAAAAATGTTTATAAACAGCAAAGGCGCTGGGCTTGGGGAGCGGAAAATTTTTCGTATACGGTTTTTGGCTTTATTAAAATCCCGGAGATTTCTCTTAAGAAAAAACTTTATTTCACAATGATAATGTTCGAGGGGCTTTGGTCTTGGGCGACCAATGCAATTCTGATGTTCTTTTTGGGCTGGCTTCCGTTAGCACTCGGCGGAGAAATATTTAATTCGACTATATTGGCTTTCAATCTCCCGCGCGCAACGCGTCTCATTATGACCTTCGCAATGGTCGGGATTGTCACATCGATTTTAATTTCAACCTCTCTTCTCCCGCCTCCTCCGGATAAAACCCCGAAACGCAAGTCTATTTATATGATCTTGCAGTGGCTTTTGATGCCCGCAATTTTAATCATCTTTGGCTCTATCCCAGCGCTCGATGCCCAGACCCGCCTCATGTTTGGTAAATATATGGGCTTCTGGGTAACCCCGAAGTTTAGGAAAAATACGGAAGCAGCTACTCAAAATGAAGCTGTCCGGATTTTGCGGTGACGCGCGAATTTAGTTCCGGGTATTTTTTTAGAGAATCGGACTCAATTATTTTCTTGGCCTCTTCGCGGGCGGCTTCCACCATTTTAATATTTTCTAATGCTTCCATAGCGACGTCCGAGATGCCCCACTGCTTGGTCCCGGTTAATTCTCCGGCGCCTCGTAGTTCCAAGTCAAATTCTGCAAGCTCGAATCCCGATTTTGCTTCCGAGAGTGCCTTCAGGCGGGACTTTGTTTTTGTGCTGTCAGACTCCGTAAATAAAAAACAATACGGCTGAAATGAGGATCTCATTACGCGCCCTCTAAGTTGGTGAAGTTGTGCAAGACCAAATCGTTCCGCGCCCTCAATTAAAATTACTGTCGCATTTGGGACATCAACTCCGACTTCGATAACCGAAGTAGAAACCAAGAGCTGGATTTCGCCCGCGCGGAAGGCCTTCATGACTGCTTCTTTGCTTGCCTTTCCGCCAATTGCGGACCCGCCTCTGGCGGGCATTTTGCCATGAAGCATCGCGACCTTAAACTCCGGGAAAATTTCCTCGGAGAGCGTTTTATATTCTTTTTTGACCGCTCGCATCAAATTGTCGGTATCCTCGATGCGCGGACATAGAACGTAAGCTTGCCTGCCGGAGGATATCTCGCGCCGGATATGTTCGTAAGCCGAAGCGCGGTTTTCCTTGGATACGATTTTAGTAATTACTTGCTTCCTGCCTTTTGGCATCTCGTCTAAGAGCGTTAAATCCAAGTCGCCGTATATTGTAAGCGCAAGCGTGCGGGGGATGGGAGTCGCAGTCATGGATAATAAGTGTGGAATTCTATCCGAGTTTTTTTGAGTGAGTTTTAGCCTTTGGTTTATCCCAAAGCGGTGCTGTTCGTCGATAATAACCAGCGCCAGATTCTTAAATTTAATTTTTTTCTGGATTAATGAATGCGTCCCGATTAAAATTTGTATCTCGCCCGAAGCAAGCCATTTTAAAAGGGGAGCTCGGGCAATATGCGTTGGTTGTCCCGCGAATGCTTTGGACGGATATTTCAGAAATTCCGAAGAAGTTGTGAGCCCGATTTTGATATTTCCGCCAGCTGGCGGATGCCCCAGACGCCTGATAAATTCATCAAAGTGCTGTCGCGCTAAAACCTCCGTCGGCGCCATATAGGCGACCTGGAAACCCGACTCAACTGCGGCGAGGCTTGCAATGAGCGCTACAATTGTTTTCCCAGAACCGACGTCTCCCTCAAGAAGCCGCGACATTGGTTTTTCTCCAGAAATATCCTCGAAAATATAATCAACTGCCTTTGTCTGTGCGCCAGTCATTGAGAAGGGGAGCGTCTTAATAAATTCTTTCATTTCTTTCTCGGAGGGTTTAATTAAAAATGATTGGTGTTTTTCTCTTTCTTTTCTCCATGACTGGCGCAGGAGCTGGATTATGAAAATTTCTTCAAAGGCGAATCTTTTTCGCGCTGCCTCGGCCCACTTAAGGTCGCGCGGAAAATGTATTTCATGAAGAGAGGCTTTCAAAGAAGGAAGATTATATTTTTTAAGAATTTCATCGGGGATAACATCTTTGAAATCTTCAGCGGACATTTTATCGAGAATCCGTTTGGTCGCAAAGCGGAGCCAGCGCGAGGAAAGCCCGCGAGTTTCCGGATAGATTGGGATAAGCGCCCCCGTGTCATTCACTTCGACAACCCCCTTTTCGAATACCGGGTTTTGCATGGAAAATTTTCCTAGTTTATTTTGCTTAATTGTTCCCGTGAAAGTGTAATCCTCGCCAGCTTTTAATATAGAAGCCATATATGGTTGATTGAACCAGGTAATCTCAAGCGAACCTGTTTCGTCTGATACGGTTGCGCTCGCGATTTTAATCCTTTTTCGAAATGTTTTTTTGGCCTCGGTTTTGACGACTCCGACGTGGATCGAGGCGCGCTCGCCCGGAATTAATTCGGCAATGGTCTTTCTCCCCGCGAACCCCTCGTATCTGGATGGGAAATGCCAAAGCAAATCCCTCACGCAATTAAGCCCGAATTTGCCTAAAATTTTTAATTGCTTATCGGTGAGACGAAAATAATTCGAAAGGGGAGAGTTTAACATCTACACATTATACTGTGCCCTCGCGAGGAATCGAACCTCGATCAGAAGCTCCGCAAGCTCCTATTCTATCCGTTGAACTACGAGGGCTCTAGACGCTGATATTACTAAAACCTGAAAAATCGCGCAATGGTGTCGAATAAAGATTCCTCAACTTCTTTTTCTTCAATAAATTTTATCAAGTGCTCCCGGATTTCATTCGGATCTGTATTTCCCAAAGGAATGGTTATCTGCGGCTGGAAGGTTTTGCCAGATATTAGGTAGAGATCTCTAATGTGTGGGGGATCATAATTTATCCAGAAGCATTTTAAATGGTCGTACGGATATAAAGTATTATCAACGGCGATTCCCCGAGAAGTAACCGAGAAACGGACTACCTTCGGTTTTTTTGATCCATGGAGCGCGACAACGAACCCGCCGATCAAAACCAGTATCGCGAAAAGATAATTTTGCAGGATTAATGCCAGAGCAAAAAACCCGAGAGTTACAATTCCAACGGACCAGAACCAATCTTTCCCCTTATCATGATGGGTAAATTCTTCCGCTTCCCAAGACAAAAGGGTCAGGAAATTATTCATACCTAAATTATATCAGACTTTATTGCGGGAGTGCGCACACGGTTTTTTCGGCGAGGCGGGACAGAGATACTTCTCCGGTTTCTCTTGACCCATCCGCAAAAATCCAAGTCGGATAGTTTGTGATTTCTTCATCTATACATATCTGCAACCGCCCTCTTTTATCCGGCGTCGAGCACTCTTCATACGGAAGGAGATTTGCGGATTTCCCGAACATCGCTTTTTGCCTCTGGCAATGTGGGCACCAGAAAGCTCCGTAGAAAATGGCGCCCTTGTTGTTAAGGCATACCGCGAAGTCGTCGTACTTTCCGGGCTTGCTTGTTTCTGTAAAAAGAAAATAACCGCCTACGGCGAGCGCTACTACAACAACGGACCATATAATTATTTTTTTTGTTTTATTATTCATATGCGGTGGGGGTGAGATTCGAACTCACGGCGCCCGTAAAGGCGCTCCGGTTTTCAAGACCGGTGCATTAGACCGCTCTGCCACCCCACCTTAAGCGGCTTTTTTGAATCGGTTAATGTCATCCTTACCGATTTTGTTATCAGGATCTTTATACGCTGATTTCAGTTCTTTTTCAAATTCTTTTTTTGAGAGGCCTGACGGTTTCATAATTGATGATTTAAACATTTTCACGACCTCCTTTTTATCCTTATCGCTAACTAGTCGCAAATGTTTTACGGCTTTTTTAAGGTCTTCAGTCTTTTTTATGTGGCTTTTTTCATCAAATATTCCCATATATTTTATATTACTATTTCTTTAATATTTTATCCACCGCTTCGATTTCGTCAATAATGCCCGCGATTAACTCATACTTTCTCGCTTCTTCGAGGCTTACCCAAGCGTGGTCTATACTCTCTGGATTTAATCGAACCTCTCCCGATTTCCACGGGGCATAGAAAGAAAGGGTGACAACGGGGATTTTATCCGGGCGGATGAAGGTCATATCAAGAAGGTATTTAATTTCGCCGACCTCGAGTCCGACTTCCTCCATAAGTTCTCGCCTTAAAGTTTTCTCGAGGGCATTATACCAGACACCATGATCGTTCGCGGGTTCGTTTATATAATCGTCTATACTCAACCCGCCTCCCGGCACAGTCCACAATCCCGGCCACGCTTTTTTATTCAGCGCTCGCTTCGTGATTAAATATTTGCCGTTTTTATAGACAATACAAGTCGCGACAATGCGATGCAGTTCTTTATTTTCAGGGAGATTCATATCTCTAAATTATATCACTGGCGGAGGCGAGAGGATTCGAACCTCTGTGGGGCTATTAACCCCCGCGGATTAGCAATCCGCTCGTTTAAGCCACTCACGCACGCCTCCCTTATATATCAAAGTTATCGCATTGTAACCGTTTTTTGAAATTTTTAAAAGCTTTGACATATGGACAGCATTTGTGCAAAGATATTTTTGATCATAGTCAAATTTGGGGGAGATCGTTAAAAATACAGGAAGGAGGCAGGAAAATGAAAGCCCAGCAGTACGGGGAGATGGTTTTCGGAAGCCGCGCGATGCATGGGGTGTGCGAGTCAATTAACGCAGTGGCCGATAGCAATACAAACGTTTTTGTGACCGGCGAGACGGGTGTCGGAAAAGAACTTGTTGCGCGAGCTATCCATCAACGTAGCGGCCGCCCAGGGGGAATGCATATTATTCACTGCCCATCTTATCCAGATGCCTTAATCGAGGGAGAATTTTTCGGGCACGCTCGTGGCTCTTTTACGGGAGCCTTTTGCGACTACGAAGGGATCCTTTCATCGGCAAGGGGAGGAACTATTTTGCTTGACGAAATCTCGGAAGTTTCCGTCGGTTTTCAGGCCAAAATCTTGAGATTTTTGGAAACAAAGAAAATTCGCAGGCTGGGGCAAAAAAGAGAAGATGATTTAGATGTCCGCGTTATCACTGCGAGCAACCAAGACCTGGGGGGGCTAATTCGGAAAGGGACATTCAGGGAAGATCTCTATTACCGCCTAGGCTTCCCAATTCACATCCCTCCGCTAAGAGAGCGCCCAGAAGACATCCCGGTCCTTACAACTTACTTTGTCGATTTTTTTTCCGGTCTGTACAAAAAGCAAAGCGCAAGAAATTTTTCGGATCTTGCCCCCTCGCTTGTGCGTCTTCCGTGGGGCGGTAACGTCAGAGAGTTGAAAACGACCGTGGAAAGCGAAATTCTGAAACCTTATTCGGCTATCAGCCCAGATGGTTTCTTGAACCGGTTGCTGCGCAATCAACCCTTTGAGGGCGGGCCTTGCGAAACTTCAGTTTATTCCAAAGATGGAAAATTGATGACTTGGAATGAGGCAAGAGACAGGGCGAGAAAAGTTTTACATAATCTCGCGGTAGAGGCGTTAAAGAGAAGTAGCGGTAATATAGCACAAGCTGCGGCCTCTCTCTATGTCGGCAAAAGTACTTTTAGTAATAAACTAACTGTGTTGGGCATAAGGCCAAGCGATTACAAGAAATAGAAAGGAGATACTTCATTTCGCGACAACGAGGCCGGTGACTTCCAAAGCACCGGCCTCTTTTAGTACTCGCGCGGCTTCGCTAAGCGTCGCGCCAGTCGTCAATATATCGTCGACCAAGATTATTTTTTTATTTTTAACTTTTTCCGGTTTCGCGATAGAAAATGAATCTTTTTGATTGAAAAGTCTTTCTCGCCCCGCAAGCGAAGTTTGGGAAATTGTATTTCGAGATTTAATTAAGACATCAGAAAAATATGGGAGTGAAGTTTTTTTAAAGAATTTTTCCGCGAGAAGTTCAGTTTGATTGTATCCCCGGCTCTTTTTTCTGGACTTTGAAGCGGGGATTGCAAGGATAATCGTATTTTTGCGTAATTTTTCAATATCAGGCTCAACTAACTTCGCGAGCATGTCCGAAAATATCTCGGCGAATCCGATTGCCCCGCGGTATTTGAAATCCCTCAAAGCCTTGCTTAAAATCTCGTTTTCATATATGCCCCAGTGGATAAGTTTGTCCAAGAAAAGAACCGATACCTTGCTACGCGGGCTAAATCGTGTTTTATTAATGCAATTTTCACAAAAAAGACCGCCATACTTGTTGCACCCGACGCATCTATCAGGGAATATTAGCGAAAGCACCTTGCCAAAAGCCGTGTGGATAAGCGTTGTCATATGTTATTATGATATAATATAGGAAGCATGATGCATGGAGATACCATTTCTAAACAAGCTGTCTCTCGGTGACGGGTTTGCTCTTTTTAAAAAAGGGTCGCAAGTTCTTGGTGTGGATTTGGGGTCGTCAAACCTTAAAATAATCCAACTGAAGAAGGAAAGAAGCAGAATTCTGCTTGAGACATATGGGGAAATCGCTACCGGGCCGTACGCGGAATTGCCGGTTGGGAAAAGCGCCCATCTGCTCGACGCCAAAGTTCGAGAGATGATGGGGGATTTAATGAGAGAAGCGGGCGCCAAAGCGGAAGTCGCCGTAGTTTCCTTGCCGTTACGGTCGAGCTTCGTCAAAGTTATCAGCTTGCCAATAATTTCCGAGGAGGAATTAAATGAAGCAATACCGTTTGAAGCAAGGAAGCATATCCCCGTACCGACGAATGAAGTTATTCTCAATTGGCTCGTTTTGCCGCAGGGAGAATTTTCAAAATCCGAAGACGAAGGCTTCATAAAAGAGAGGAAGGCGCAGGATATTCTGCTTGTGGCGATCCATCGGGATACGATCGAGAAATATCAAAATATTTTTCGATCGACTAAGCTCAATGTGAAAGCGTTTGAAGTAGAAATATTCAGCTATACCAGATCTATTTTATCCAAAGAGCTTCACCCTTCCCTTCTGGTGGATCTGGGCGCTCAGTCGACTAGATTCGTGATCGTTGACTACGGAGTTATCCGCATGGCGCACACCCTTGATCGCGGATCACTCGAACTTACAGATGCCCTTTCGCGCTCGCTCGGGATAGAATTTGATAGAGCAGAGCGATTAAAGCAAGATACGGGGCTATCTCCGCGGCCGGAACATAAGGAGATCAGAAGCGTCATCGAGCCTATCCTGGATAATATTTTTTCAGAGGGGGTCAGGGTGATTTCCGAATATTATAAGAAGTACGGCAGGCCCGCAAAAAAAGCTTATCTTCTGGGGGGAGGAGCGCTTTTGTCCGGAATTCAAGATTTTGCAGTATCAAAATTTGGAATTGAGGTCAGACTTGCGGATCCTTTCAGCAAAGTCGAATACCCAGCATTTTTAAAAGATACTTTAAATGAAATTGGCCCGACTTTTGCAACGGCAATGGGAGCCGCGCTCCGGGCTATAGAAGAATAGAGGAAATTAAAAATCAAAAAATAAATGACTGATCCTTCTTTAATACCATCTAATTCGCAACAATACGCAAGCCGGCCGCGGGAATCCGCCGGGATTTTCATGGTAGCGGGCGTTTTGATTTTTATTTTGGCGGTCTCGGCGCTAGCGGGATTAATTTTTTACAAGCAATATCTTACGAAGCAAAAAGATTCCATTACTAGCCAGATTAAAACGAAAGAGGAAGAATTTAATCAAACTGACATTCAGATATGGGCAAGGACAGCAGAGGCTATAGATTTGGCAAAGCAGATTTTGGCGAATCACAGTTATGTATCAAGCGCTTTTGCGTTTATTCAAAAAAACACCTTGCCTGACGTGAGATATTCAGAATTCTCATTCGATGCCGAAAGCAAAAAAATAACTCTTGGTGCGGAAGCAAAAAATTACACATCAATGGCGCAACAACGCCAGATTTTCATAAACAATCCAGATATAGCTTCAGTTGCAGTTGGCGATTTTAACTTAGATAAAGCGGGGAAAGTTCTTTTCTCGGTCGAACTTATTTTTAATTCATCTCTTTTAGCTTCGCAATAATGGCAAGAAGCGTATTCGGAGTCATATTAATTCTGTTAGGCATTCTTGTCTCGTTTTTTTGGTCGTATCCGCTGTGGAACGAAATTACGGATGTCAAAACTAAAAAAGAGGAGACTCAGGCTATCCTCGATCGCATAAATGCGTTGGCGCAGCGCCGGGACGAGATTCAGGCCCAGTTTAATTCTCTTACCACAGATGACCTTGCAAAACTTAATGAGTTTTTTCCGGAAAATCAGGAACCCGGCCTTCTTATCTTGAATATTGATAAACTAGCAACTTCAAATGGGATGATTTTGAAAAAAATAGAAGCAAATGAGGGGGTTAAAGGCACAGAACAACAGCGTAGCGGAAGGAGTAAGGTAGATGGGGAAAAATTTTCTGATTTCCCTTTTCAAATTTCGGTTTCGGGAAGCTATAGTTCGTTCCTATCTTTTATGAAAGCGCTTGAGAAATCGAGAAGGCTAATAGATATAGATAATCTTAGCTTCGATACCGGCTTCGTAGGCACTGACGGGAAGGTGGTAAAAAGCGATTTTTATGAATATATAATTAGCGCGCATGCTTATTGGAAAAAGTAATATATGGATCGCCAAAATATTTTAACAATAATTTTAGTTTTATCGCTTATAGCGGGAGGCTATGTTTGGTATTCGTATTTATATCCGAGCGAGAATGCCGAAAGTACGGTTTCGGAAGATCAAATCATATCTCCGGAATTTTTGGCGAAAACAGCGCTTCTCGACAAGACTAAAATAGACGCTGATTTCCTTAAGAGCGGCATTTTCTTCGAACTTGAATCGGGTCCGGCTCTTCCGCCTCTGCCTGCGCTTTCAGAAATTAACGGAAGGCCGAATCCATTCGCGCAGTTCTAGCTTCATGGCCGATACCCGTTTCGCCGATATTCTTCTGCAAAAGAATCTCGTCACTAAAGACAAGATCGAATGGGCTAAAGGTGAGGCTGAGACCACAGGCTTATTTTTAGAGGAAGTTATAGAAAAGCTTGGGGTAAGCCAAGCGCAAATACTTGAAGCAAAATCGAAGGTAACGGGAATTCCTTCAAAAAGTCTCGACGGGGAAAGGATCCCGTTCGATATCCTGAGATATGTTCCGGAAGATTCCGCGCGGACATACAAATTTGTTCCATTGGGAGCAAAAGATGGCGTGTTGGAAGTGGGTATTATCGACCCGTCAGACCTTGATGCAAGGGAAGCGTTGCAATTTATAGCTTCTAGGGTAAATATGCCTTTTCGCGTCTATCTAATATCTATCCCAGATTATAGGCAAGTCCTGGATGAATATAAGGGGCTTGGCGGAGAGGTCACAAAAGTTTTGGGCGAATTAGAAAGCGCTTTGCGCGACGAAGCGCCGGTAACGCGCTCAGGGAAAGACGAAAGCATCGGCGAGGTTGCGGATAAAGCGATTGAAGACGCGCCTATTACGAAAATGGTCGCGGTTATCTTAAAGCACGCGACGGAAGGAAAAGCTTCTGATATACACATAGAGCCATCCAAGGACAAATTGCGCGTCAGATTTCGCGTGGACGGCATCCTGCATACAAGCCTGTTGCTTCCTATGAAAGTGCACGAAGCGATAATCGCTAGAGTAAAAATTCTGACAAATATGCAACTTGATGAAAAACGGAAACCTCAAGACGGAAGATTTTCGGCGCGGATAGACAATAGAGATATCGATTTTCGAGTTTCTGCTTTCCCGACCGCCTTCGGCGAAAAAATGGCAATACGAATTTTGGATCAAGAAAAGGGCATTCGGAGTCTCGAGGACTCAGGTCTTATCGGTAGGAATCTAAAGGCAGTAGAGGCTGGACTTTCCGAGCCGTATGGAATGGTTTTAATTACCGGTCCTACTGGCTCCGGAAAAACAACAACGCTATATTCAATGCTAAACACGCTTAATCAAGAGAGATATAATATAGTCAGCTTGGAGGATCCGATTGAGTATAATATAGCAGGCGTAAATCAATCGCAGGTCAGGCCGGAGATCGGCTACGACTTCGCTTCTGGTCTCCGCTCTATTTTGAGGCAAGATCCTGATATAATTATGGTAGGCGAGATTCGCGATCGCGAAACGGCACAACTTGCCATACACGCGGCTCTAACCGGCCATATCGTTCTTTCAACTCTGCATACGAATTCAGCCATAGGCGTTATACCGAGATTGATCGACATGGGAGTCGAATCGTATTTGATTCCACCTACTCTCAACCTCGCCATTGCCCAGCGGCTTGTTAGAACTCTTTGCCAGGATTCAAAAAAAGCGATGCTTTTAACGGGGGCAGTGAAGGACAGGATAGACTCCGAGCTTAAGGAAGTCTCATCGGAAGAACGAAAAAAAATTTCTTATCCGAAGGAGATTTTTCAAGCGCTTCCGTCCGCAACCTGCCCCAAGGGAACCTCCGGCAGAATGGCGGTTTATGAAGTCTTGGTGATGACACCGGAGCTCGAGAAGATAATTTTGAAATCTCCTACGGAAGGGGAGATAACAGAAGAGGCGAGAAGGCAGGGCATGCTCACGATGAGAGAAGACGGCATTATAAAAGTTCTCCAGGGGAAGATCGGCCTTGAAGAGCTTTCGGAAGTTATATGATTAAAAATTATTCAATAATATTTTATGGCAGAAAATAATAAAAAAATATTGCTGGTGGACGATGACGAGTTTTTGCTCGATATGTATTCGCTTAAATTTAGGGAATCCGGGTTTCAAATTGAGTTGGCGCGCGGAGGCGAAGAAGCGTTAAAACTTCTCCGCGGGGGGCTCGAGCCGGATGTCATCCTTCTGGATATAGTTATGCCTGTGATTGACGGCTTTGAGTTTTTAAAGGTTATCGCGAAAGAAAATCTCAAGAAAAAAGCGACAATAATTATTTTGTCCAATTTAGGCCAGAAAGAGGATATCGATAAGGGGTTGGCGCTTGGGGCGAGCGATTATATAATAAAGGCGAATTCCACCCCGTCAGAGGTTTTAAAAAAAGTAGAATCAGTTTTCTAATACGATGGCTGGAGTTAAGAATTACGATTCGGAGCTGAAAGATTTAATCGAAACTGTTTTACGTGAACAGGCTTCCGATTTGCATATTTCTGTCTCCAGGCATCCTACCTTGAGAGTTGCGGGAAAATTAACTCCG
>MFIQ01000028.1 GCA_001778905.1 Candidatus Giovannonibacteria bacterium RIFCSPLOWO2_12_FULL_44_15
CATTTATACATTGAAAAGTGATCTAGTTAATTTGATAATTTAGCTATGGACCAAAGGAAGAAGATTTTTGCATGAATTTAACTTTTGACCGCAAGCTCTCAAAGAACTACAAAAGCGCATCACAGAAGGTGCGCGTTTTAACTGAGGACTGGGTTGATAAAACAATTTTTTGCCCGAATTGTGGTCATCTCGATATTGATAAATATCCCAACAATCAGCCAGTAGCCGATTTTTATTGTTCCAACTGTCGCGAAGAATACGAATTAAAAGGTAAGCAAAATACACTTGGCGTCAAAATTGTAGATGGAGCATACCGTACAATGCTCGAACGGCTTACAAGTAGCAATAACCCAAACTTTTTTCTTCTCAGTTATGATTTATCGGATCTAAAGGTTACAAATTTTCTTGTTATACCTAAACATTTCTTTGTGCCTGAGATTATCGAAAAGCGCAAACCTCTAGCTGAGACTGCGCGGAGAGCAGGTTGGATTGGTTGTAACATTTTATTGAATTCTATTCCGCAAACCGGGAAAATATTTTTTGTTCGTAATCAGCAAGTTGAATTGAAGGAAAAAGTACTTGCAGAATGGAAAAAAACGCTGTTTTTACGTGAGGAGAAAGACATATCCGCTAAAGGCTGGCTAATGGACATTATGATAAGTATTGAAAAACTAGGTAAGAGCGAATTTACTCTCGGTGACGTCTATGTTTTTGAAAAAGAGTTAAATAAACTTCATCCCGAAAATAAACACATCAAAGACAAGATACGGCAACAACTACAAGTCTTGCGCGATAGAAATTATCTTGAATTTGTTGAAAGAGGAATGTATCGAGTTAGATAATTGACTTCAATCTGTATCTGATCAAGGATCAAATATGAATATAAGTAGGGAATTGGCAATTCAAATATTAAGATATCTAGATAAACATAAAGATTTTTATTTTCCGTTTCTTGTGATGAATCGTGAATATACCGAAGAAGACGAAGATTATGTAGAAATTGAACCAGATGAATGGAAAAATATTGAGATGGACAATAAATATCAAACGTTTCAGCTTTGGGAAAACCTGCAAGATTTAGACGAACAGACGCTTAATCTGATGGCAAGGGGTTTTATTGAAAGAATAACTAATTCCGCTCTCTAACCAGTAGCTTCTAGCCACATCCACAGGAGGTTGATAATGAATGCCGATGTCGCCGTGCCAAGAGGGGACAAGGAGGGAAAATCTTACGACTTCACTTCTATTATACGGGCTAGAAATAGGATGTCAAGTATTCTTACCTATCTACTTGACAAGCTTTCTTTACAGAAGTAATATAGACATATGGCTAAGGAACTATATAAAAAGCTCAAGTTGCTACGCGAACAAAGTGGTTTCTCTCAAGAGCAACTTGCAGATGAGCTTGGCATTTCTCGCCCTACCTATATGCAGATTGAGAAAGGCGAGCGAGAGCTTACTATTTCGGAGGCAAAAAAACTTGCCAGTATTTTTAGCTTGAATTTAGAAAGTTTTTTGGAAAATAATACTTCCCCTATGCAAGAAGTGATTCTTGAATCTGGCGCAAAGAATGAAAAAGAAAGTGATATTCGTATCGTAATGACTCGAGCAAATGTGAAGAAATTTAGGGAAGTTCTTTTGTATGTGTTAAGCAAGGTGGGCGCAAAGCCGAACGTTGGCGAGACGGCACTCTATAAACTTTTATATTTTATTGATTTCGATTTTTACGAAAAGTTTGAGGAACAATTAACTGGTGCACATTATATTAAAAACCATTACGGGCCTACTCCAGTAGAGTTTAAAAAAGTTCTTGAAAACATGGAAGAGAAAAAAGAGATTGAGCGTGTAAAAAGCAGCTATTTTCAATATGAACAAAAAAAGTATCTGCCTCGCAGGGAGCCAGATTTAAAATCGCTTTCTGCGCAAGAAATTAAGCACATTGATGAAGTTTTAGCTCGGTTGTCCGATAAAAATGCTATTGAACTTTCTGATTACTCGCACAACGATGTACCGTGGAAAGTGCATAAGTCGGGAGAAATAATTAGTTATGAGAGTGTATTTTACCGCGATCAAGAGCACTCTGTAAGAAATTACGAAGATGAACTTTGATGAGACTGATGAATTTTCTAGGGATTTTAGGCGACTATCAAAAAAATATAAATCCCTTCATGGTGACTTGCTCGAGTTTAAAAAAATTGTTACCGCACTTCCTCTTGGTAGCGGCAAGCACTTTAACATAATAACAAAAACAGAACGAATTACTGTTATCAAAGCACGATTGTTCTGCCAATATTTAAGGGGGTCATCTTTGCGAATTATATATGCTCTTCAGATGGAAATTTCCAAGATTGAGTTTATTCAAATTTATCCTAAAAATGAGCAGGAAAACGAAGATCGTGAACGAATTAAAGAATATCTGGAAAACCATAATTAACAAAGAAAACCAAGATTTCAATAATAGGGTAAAATAAAAAATTATGGATTACCCTGGCATTATAAGTACTATCATCGCGTTAATAATGGTTGCGGCGGCTCTTTATTTCAGGCCACTGAGAAAAACTATAGGGTTATTACTCGTCATATTGGGCGCGATCGTGTGTTTTACAATAATCGGCATGGTTATTGGAATTCCAATGATAATTGTCGGCGGCCTGCTTTTATTTATTTAAAAGGAAGTTATGCAAAATCTCAGCTATCTAATGGGCGCGGAGGAAATAAGCGATAAGGAACTAGGAGATTTGGATATTGAGATTTCTGGGAAAGCGGAATCGGGGCATCGGATGCTGAAAATTCCCGATGAGAAAGTACTACGATATATCGAAGTAATAAAAATGAAAATGACGCCTGGATTCTGGAATGAAATCGTGGGGGAGCGCGAGATTATTTTCATTTTCAAGTTTAAGGACGGGAAAATTAAGGAATACAAGCTTTCGCCAGCAAACGAGCAGGAAATTTCTGATTTGTGCGAATCGTTTAACGACGAACCGCCGCGCAAAGCCGCGAATGTGTACAAATATATTTCCGAAAACAAGTTTATCACGATTTTATGCTTGAACACTACGCGGGTATGATTAATAAATAAACATGACCCACCAAAAAGCGCTCGAGATACTGATAAAACTCATAGAGAAAAATAAATTCAAGGGGGAGGAAAAGGAAGCGATTTTAACCGCCATCGGGGTTTTGAGCTGGACGAAGCTCGCCGAAAGCAAGATCAAAAGAATAGTAGAAAAACGAAAAAGAACTGGATAAAAATAGCACTAGCGTGCTATTTTTATTTTGAAATACTTTAAAGGAGGTGACTATGAACCGGAGGGAATTTGTTACCGGAGGAATCGCTTCGGCTGCCGGATTATGCCTGCTGTTTAACAGATCGTTTTCGCAAACCGTCCCGGGAATAGAATTGTTCTTGTTCCTGGATTGGTCGGATAGCATGTATCAAAATTTTCCGGATGGAAGACCAAATTACCTGATACAAAGAAATGGGCACCTTTCGGCTCTTGGGGACATAGAGATACAAAAGAGGCTCATTGAAGTAAGGGCATTCGTCCGCGTCGTACTCTGGGCCGGGAGTACGCTTGAGATTGTCCCGATCTTCGCAGGCCGCATGGGGGAGGCCGCGGATGTATATCGGCTCTTGAAGGCTATTAGCAAAAGAGTACCAGACCATAGCTCGCCCACTGGCTTGACCGACCATTTGACGCCGCTCGCTTACGCGGAATCGGTCCCGCTTGCGTCGAGGCGGCGCATCATAGATATCTCAACGGATCAGGCAATCGAGAATGGATGGATTACTAATCTTTGCCGAGGCCAAAGAGACAAACTTAATAGTAAGATGGCGACAGAGATTAACGTCCTTGCCGTGGGCGTCAACGAGAGGGGAATAGAAAACCTTTCAAAAAATCTTCTCACGCCTAAGGGGTTTATTATGAAAATAAACGGCTGGGAAGAATATATACCGGCCATAAAGAGAAAACTCGAGAAAGAATTGGGGGTGGTATAGCTTTCTTTATTAACCGAGGGCAGGCGGGATTGAATTTCCACCTGCCCTCGAATCGTTTTTAAGGTAAAATAATTTTTTGGTTTATTTGTTTCAATAAATGCTTTAGAATTATTATATGACTGATAATCAAGCTGTTCCGCAAAGTCTTTGGCCGCGGCACGTCTCGTGGCTTACAATCATATTTGCACTCCTCGCGATAATCTCATTTATCGCGATTTCAAGTCCGGATGTAAGAAGGTATGCGGTACTACCAATGGAAACCGGCGTATCAGGCGTACCTACTCAAGAAAAGGCGGGCTCGAATATATACTACCCAAACCCGTATCCAAATCCTAATGTCCCCGTGAACGACACGCGGGAGTTTCTGAAAGTGTATTACAGTGCATTTATGCGCACCCGCGACGTGCAAGGACTCACGCGCCGCGTCGAGACGACGATACGCGGATACGGCGGCCGCATCGATCAGGAATCCAGCTCTCCTCAATATGGGTATGTGAACTTTGCGTTGCCCCAGAGCAAGTACGACGCGTTCCGCACGGAGCTTGAGGGTTTCGTGGACAGTCGATTTCTTACCGTAAACATTTCATCCCAGAATCTATTGTCGCAAAAGGTAAGCATTGAAGAGCAGCAAAAACAGGCTGATGCCGCACTTTCGGATTACAAAGCTGCGCGCCAAAAAATAGTTAACGCGCATGCGAGCGCAGTACAGGCACTCCAGTCCAAGATAGACGCAGATCTCAAACAATTGGCAACTCTGCGCGCCGAGATTCAGACGCCTCAAATATTGGCTCAAATACAAGCCGTCTCCGACGAATTGTCATCGCTCAAAAATCAGCTTGCGAATGAAAACGCATCATACGCGGCGCAATTGAAAAATGCAGATCAGAATATCAAATATGGAGAGGATTGGAAGAAAGCTGTTGAGACGCAGGACCAGGCGCTTCTTGATAATGTCGCGACGGTGGCGGGCACGGTCTCTTTGCGATGGATAAGTCTCTGGGAGACTGCTCTTCTTTATCTGCCGGGTTATTGGATTCCTTTCATTTTCGCGGCGCTGGCGTTTCTCTCTTTTCTCCGGGATCGCCGCCGTTTCGGAACGGTATGATGGATTTTGTCTGAACATGACCCACCAAAAGGCGCTGGAGATTTTTGATTAAATTTTCGCTATGTGGTAGTTTTTAGTTGAGTAGATTTTTGAAAGGAGAATACGCATTATGATTACACGTTACGCAGATCCTCGCGTTGACGCAATTTCTTGCGATGAAGCGAAAGTTAAACGGTGGCAGGATAGTGAGCTCGCCGTAATCGAAGCGCGCGTTAATCTTAACCTCGCGCCGCGAAATGTTTTCGAAACTACAAAGGCGATCCTCGAAGCCAATCCATGTGATATTGGATGGTGGCTTCGGCGCGAAAAGGAAACCCAGCACGACCTAACCGCGTTTATCGATGAGCGTTTGCGCTATATTCCGCCGGAGATGCAGGCGGAATGGCACAAGGACATGACGAGTTACGACACCGAGGATGCGGCATTCGCGCTTGCTCTCCTCCAATTTGCGGCAATCGTCTCCGAAGATCTCGAGAAACTCATCGGACTCATGAAGGGTTTTGCGCTACGAGAACGCTATACCCTTATGCTCGAACGTACCCACGGACAATGGGCAAAGCTTCGGTCATTTGGAGGGCGAATTTTAACCTGGCTTGCGCCGCTTCTCTTCGCGCACGAACAACTAAAGCGCGCGGCGGCCAATTGCCGGCAATCCCGCATCTCGGGCGCAATCGGTAATTACGGCGGAGGTCTTTCGCCAGAGATCGAATTTGAAGCGCTTAGAATTCTCGGCCTTACCCCATTTTATGGAGCAACCCAGATTCTTCCCCGCATCGTACAGGCTCCGCTTGCCCAATCGGTCCGCTTAGTCGGAGAAGCGCTCGGCCAGATTGCTGTTGATTTCCGTTTGGGCGCACGTAGCGGAAAATCGCTTTGGCACGAACCGTTTGCTAAAGAGCAAAAGGGTTCCTCCGCAATGCCACACAAGAAAAATACTATCGGCACTGAGCAGATTGACGGAATGCTGGATCTGCTCTCTGGATCCGAAGCCAGCGTATTGCGGAGCATTCAAACATGGGAAGCGCGGGCGATTGAACAGTCGTGCGTTGAGCGCGTGGCGTGGCCGGATCTCTTCCACGAAATCTTGCGAATGATTTCGGTCATGCATAGAGTTTTGGGCGGCATGGTGATTTACCGCGATCATATGCTCCAAGAAATCCAAGACTCCCGCGAGACATACGCTTCCGACGAAGAAAAGAATTTTCTCGCGCTTGAATGCGGAAAGCGAGGCATAGAATTCGAAACAGCTTATCGTATCGTCCAGCTGGCTTCGTTTTGCGCTTTCAAGCCAACGGAATATTGGGCAAAAGTACGGGAGACGCGTCCTTCGTTCGACCTTCGTGAAGCAGACGAACTACTTCAAGAAAGCTACAATGCTCCCTTCAAACAGTCGCTTGGCATCAAAGAAATCATTAAAAAAGGTAAGCTTTTCCGGGTCGAAGGCCTGAAAGCAACAGAGAAAGATGTCGCGAGCTGGAACGTTTTTCTCAGTGAAATCTTTTCGGGCGCGGACACTAGGGCGAGATGGGATGCACTGTTTAATCCCTCCTACCTTCTCAAAGGTGAAGGATTTCTCTTCTCCAAAATACTGGGATAAAAATTCGGAGGAAAATTTCAATAGACCCGTCGGAGCTTCAACTTCTGACGGGTCTATTTTTTGTGTTAAAATAAATTTATTGGATTGAAAAAATCAATGACCCACCAAAAGGCGCTCGAGATACTGATAAAACTCATAGGGAAAAATAAATTCAAGGGCGAAGAAAAGGAAGCGATTTTAACCTCCATTGGCGTTTTGAGCTGGACGAAGCTCGCGGGAGCGAAAATCAAAAGAATGGGGGAGCGCCGCTGAGCGATACACAGAAAATAAAAAAGATAACAACATTCCAATATTCTCAAGAATGTTGGAATGTTGTATATTGAAAATATGAACGAACGCACATGGAAGACGGTAAAACAGCTTGAGCGCTATTTTAAAGGGGCGGCGAATCACCGGCGACTCGCGATTTTGAAGTTGGTGGCCGGGAGGCCGGGCGTAACCTTGGAAGAAATAGCTGAAGCGCTGGACTGTAATATCAAGACAATCTCGGAACATTCACGAAGATTGGTGCAGGCGGGGCTCCTCAATAAAAAATACCAAGGCCGGACTGTCGAACATTCCGCGTCGCCCTACGGGATCAAATTTATACGTTTTATGCAGACGTTTTAAGGTAAAGTGATTTTATGGCATTGGTTAGAGTCAAAATTTGCAGAAATGAAATCGAGGCAGTTGCGGTAAAAGGGTTTTTGGAAAACGAGGGAATTGGCAAAGTAATTATTAAAGCGGATGTTTCAAATTATGCGGGAAGAATTGATGGAGTGCCGACTATTAATGCCGTGCCGCAGATTATTCTTGTCCCGGAAGAAGAGGCCGAAAAGGCAAAAGAGCTTTTAGAAAATTTGGACGCGAATAATAAATCTTAAAAAACGAAGCCCTTCTGATGAGCAGAAGGGCTTACTTAGACAATCTTTACTAAGATTAGTGAAACATTGGCTTTTTTGCGGAAGAGAGATCCGATAATTCGCTCATAAGCTTTTCTGCGAGATCCTCTGGGATTTCGACGAAGAGCGAACCCCGCCCTCTTTTTTTGCCTTTGTCCGCTACATTTGAGACAATCTGCCAGTTTTCGCGGATGCCGCAGCCTTTGCCGAGAAGCTGGGGATGCTCGTACTTGAGCGAATCCCAGAAATAAGTATGCAGTGAGGCGTGGGTCGCGGCCAATTTGTATATTGCTTTCTCCGTTTCGGCAACAATCTTGTAATTGTCGGGATTGGCGCCACGCTCTAGGCAATCTAGAAGAATGTAGCTTGCTTTTGACAGTTCTTTCTTGAAATTCTTCGTGCTCTGCGTTAAAACCGCGTAGATCTTTCTCAGTTCGTCGTCTTCGAGAACGAATTCCGGAACCTCTCCTTCGCGAATTTTTTCATCAGGGCCTCTGTTTGAGATCACATCGGTCCGCTCGATCTTTTCCAATAACATCCGCATGTATTTTGTCATAGAACCTCCCCAAACAAATTTTATAAATTATATTATTAAGTTAGCAATATGTCAAGACAAACGGACAAAGAAAACCAAGATTTTGAAAATGAGCTAAGATAACCATATGACGAAAGTTGCGGTATTTGGAGGCGGATGTTTTTGGTGTACCGAGGCGGTCTTTAAAATGTTAAAAGGCGTTGTTTCGGTTGCGCCGGGATACGCGGGCGGCCCGCAGACGGCATCGCCGCAAGCGCCGACATATAAAGAAGTCTCAAGCGGAAAAACCGGACACGCGGAGGTAACGCGGATAGAATACGACCCGGCTAAAATTTCATTTCGCGAGCTTCTCATTATATTTTTCGCCACGCACGACCCGACGACTTTAAACCGGCAGGGGAACGACGTAGGTACTCAGTATCGTTCGATTATTTTGTATACGACGCCGAATGAGAAAGAGGAAGCCGAAGTTTTCATACGCGAGATCGAAGAATCATCGGCTGAGGGAGGCCGCGTGGTGACGGAAGTACAACCACTTACGAAATTTTACGAAGCGGAAAATTATCATCGCGATTATTTCGCGAAAAACCCGAGCGAAGCTTATTGTCGGCTCGTGATCAGCCCGAAGATAGAAAAAGTGCAAAAAGAGTTTGCGGAACTTCTTAAGAAAAATGGATAAGCATATGAAAAAGGACGAAGAATTGCTGCCTGAACTTTTTCGGGTAGCGCGCCGCGGTGGGACTGAGGCCCCATTTGCTGGCAAGTACGTGGATAACCACGAAAAAGGAATGTATCGTTGCGCGATTTGCGGAACGGAGCTTTTTTCATCGGACACCAAATTCGACTCCGGTACAGGCTGGCCGAGCTTTACCGCCCCCGCCGATTTAGACCATATTATTTTGAAAGAGGATAAAAGCCTCGGAATGTCCCGAACAGAGGTCGTTTGCAAAAAATGCGGAGCTCACCTGGGACATGTGTTCAAAGATGGCCCGAAAGAACAGGGCGGCAAACGTTACTGTGTAAATTCCGTCTGTTTGGAATTTGAGAAGAAAGAAAGGTAAAATAATTATATGACCAGACAAGCTCGACGTATACATATGTTATATTTTGACCTTTGCGCTTCCGCTCGTTTTCGGCTGGCGTAAGGGTAAAATAGGAAAATGGAGCGCATAAAAAATATTTCACTATCTACGGCTGTTTTATTGTGTGCGGGGATTATTTTAATTCAGGCGCTGGCCCTTTCTTCCTTCGGACAGCCGCCCATATGCGAATGCGGGTACGTGAAATTTTGGGAAGGGGTCGTTTTGAGCTCTGGAAACTCGCAGCATTTGACCGATTGGTATACGCCCTCGCACATCATCCACGGATTTTTATTTTATCTTTTGGCTTGGTATTTATTCCCGCGCTCGTCGGTTGGCGCACGGCTCTTGTTTGCGCTCGCTATAGAATCCGGATGGGAAGTTTTTGAAAATACGCCTTGGCTTATAAACCACTACCGCCAGCAGGCGCTCGCCCAGGGATATATTGGAGACAGCATCATCAATTCCGTTTTTGACACTATGTCCGCGGCTTTGGGATTTATTATGGCGCGGAAATTGCCTACCTTCGCGATTGTCGTTGTCGCAATCGCGCTCGAGCTTTATGTCGGTTTTATGATCAGGGATAATTTGACTTTAAACACTGCGAACCTCATCTACCAATTTGATTTTATAAAAGAGTGGCAATCGGGAGGCCAATGAAGCGTATTTTCTACATTTTCTCGTTTTTGGGTGTATAATATAAACATATGATGGGATATTACGGCGGTGGCTGGGGCATGATGGGCGGCGGAGGATTTTTAGCTGCGATCGCGTGGCTCGTGATTGTAGTTGATTTGGTCCTTCTCGGCGTCTGGCTCTGGAAACAAGTAAATAAATAAGATGAAATTCGGGAGCAGTTTTATGGTTTTCGTCCTCTTTTTCGGCTTGGCGTTGATCAAGGCGTTTATCGACAGCGAGTGGCCGGAGGCCGCCATCTTTGCCGCGTTAGGCATTATGTCCTTGTGGGCGGACAGGAAAGACAAGGCAAATTGATTGAAAGGTGAAAATTTTTGTTAAAGCAAAACCAAACTCGAAAATTATAAAATGCGAAGAAATTGATTCTTCGCATTTTGCGGTCTCGGTGAGGGAGCAAGCCAAAGACGGGCAAGCGAATATCGCGATCCAAGAAGCGCTCGCGGAACATTTTGGAGTCGCGCCTTCGCGCGTGAAATTGGTCTCCGGATTTTCTTCAAAAAATAAGGTTTTTGAGGTTCTTTAAAATGCTATCTAGAAATTTAAAACAGCCGCATGGTGCTTGCACAATGCGGCTGTCAGAATTGAGGGGTTCAGCTAAATTTGCGTGATTTGGTGGGTCTTCAGATACTCTGGCTGGCGTAGCCGCCCGGTAAAAGCGTCGGCGATAAATGTCCAGATCCAAATTCCAGCAAGGGCGAATATATAGGCCTGGTCTACCATCGTCCCTCCCACAAAGATTAATGGTATCGTCGTTGCCAACATGTAAAGGAGCAAGGGAACAATGATAATGCTGTGGTAAAAATCCATGAAAGTTCCCCAACCGTGTCCAGTTTTTACTGCTACGACATAAGAGACGATTCCGACGCATGCGCAGATCCAGAATGCAACTCTTTGGTATGATTGGCTTTCGAGCCATTCGGCCGCTGGATGCTGGGAGAGGATTTCTTTGGCAATGAGTGCCGTAAGTATCAGCGCTATATCCCCATACGCACTCGCGTAAGAGATATTGTATGACCTCCCCTCTATCAGTAATCTCCCGATGGGCAAAACCCCGATACATAGAAAGAATAAAATGGCGAATATCTGCCATGCGGGAAACGATGTCAAAAAACTAATCATAGCGTCCTCCTTTTGACGTTTCTCAACGAGTGTAGCATATTTAGCCTTTAGAAGCTATACTGGAGGCGATGTTTTCGGTCGTGCAAATTCTCGGATGGCTGCTGCTTTATAAATATACGGCGTTGTTTGCGGTCGTCGCGATTGAAGGCCCTATAGCAACGCTTATCGCGGGGTACCTTTCGTCCCTTGGGCTTTTGGATTTTTGGGTAGCTTATATGGTAGCGGTCGCAGGCGATCTTACGAGCGACGCCGGATATTACACGCTAGGACGCTTAGGAAGGGAACGCTTTGTCAAAAAATATGGGTGCTATGTCGGAATTACGGCGAGTAGAATAGCGGCGCTTGAAAAACACTTTGATAACCACGGGGGGAAAATACTAGTTTTTGGAAAAATCGCGGATCCGTTAAGCTCGACAATACAGACCATCTCCGGCATGACCAGAATGAAGGTTTCCACATACGCTTATTACAATATTACGGCAACCGTTTTAAAATCGCTTATTTTAATTTCGATTGGTTTTTATTTCGGCGAAGCCCTGAACCAGTCGGATATAATCCGGAGGATATTTGGAATTATTGCAAGCGTTATCGGCATTTTAGTTGTAGTGGTTTATTTTATTTACCGCAAAGTGAAACAGGAGGAATTGCTGGAAAAAGATGATTGAGAAAAAAACAATCGAGAGCGGCACGGGGGCGATTTGCTATTTCAAAAACGCGCCCATCCACGGACGCCCCACTATTATTTTTTTGCACGGCCTATCCGCAAATCACACGACTTGGGTAAATATTATGGAACGCCTTGCGGAAAAAGGATACAACACAATCGCGGCAGACATCCGCGGGCATGGCGAATCGGATAAAACAAAAGAGCGATCGCGCTATAGCCTTGAAATATTTTCCAATGATCTCGAACTTATAGCAAAAAATGAAAAGCTTGAAAAATTTATTCTTGTCGGGTATTCGTTCGGCGGAAGCATCGCTATCGATTACGCCGCTAAACATCCCGCGCAAGTGGCAGGGCTCGTCCTTGTAAGCGCAAATTATGTAAGTCCGTTCGCATATAAACATTTAGGATTTTTAACGCCAATAATTTATTGGAAATTGCGAATATTGGCGGCACTTTTGCGGTGGCAGAGAAGAGAGCATTATTATAAGTATGATCACAGGTCTTCTTCCGGCTATTGGCATTCAACGTGGATTGGGCTTAATACCATGCCGATTTCTGTGAATTTCTGGATGCTTGCCTTGACATTGAAATTCGATTTTCGTAAAATAATCGGAAATATTACCTCCCCAACGCTAATCATTCGTGCGAAATCAGACCCTATTTTATCCGAGGCCGAGGCGCGAGACATGGCGCGGGCAATGCCTAAGGGGGAAGTTATTGTATCGGAGCACCCTAGCCATTTTATCGCATCGCAATCGCAAGAAGAGCTCGCAGAAATTATCGAGAAATTT
>MFIQ01000029.1:0-5838 GCA_001778905.1 Candidatus Giovannonibacteria bacterium RIFCSPLOWO2_12_FULL_44_15
CAGATAAAAATCTTTAGAAAATTTTTTAAGGAGCGGCGTGAGCTCCAATTGCTCTAGCGTTAAAATTTCTTTATGCATAGCGATTAAAATACAGCCTGAAGTAATTTATAGTTTTAGGATCGTAGTTAATCCTTTTATGCCTGAGTTGCTTTCTAAAAATGGTTGAAACTCTTTTTATCCCTAGAATGGAGATTAATTCTTTAACATCGTCGAAATCTCCATAATTCAAAACGCCCTCCACGATTGCCTCCTCGGAGAGACAATCAAAATCCTCTACGTACCAAATCAAATGCCGCCGCTTTTTTATAAAATTATTAAGCGCTGATGGCTTGCTCGTCTTTTCCATATCACATCATTATATCAAATCAGAGCTGAATTTTCCAGCATGAAAAGTGAGAAACGGATATGCCTAAATCCCCTCCGAATATTCCTCGACGGCGCGCCCTTCCCTCATCGGGATTAGCTCGCGCTTGATCGGGAGCAAAATCGTGAACGCGGTCCCCTTCCCTTCTTTTGAAACGAAGGTAACTTCGCCGCCGTGCCGCCTGATAATATTTCTGACTATAAACAACCCGAGGCCGGTTCCTTCCGTTTCTAGCCGGATTGCGTTCGAGGCGCGGAAAAATTTCGAAAATACTCTTTTCTGTTCTTCTTTGGGGATTCCGACTCCAGTGTCCGAAATAACCGTTTTTACATAATCTTTTTCCAAAGAAATATCAATATCTACTTTTCCAGCCGCATTCGTATAACGGAGCGCGTTTTCGATGATATTTGAAAACGCAAGCAAAAGCCTGTCTCGATCTGCATAAATTGTCGGGATCAAATCCTTGACTGGGAACAAATTGATACTTATTTTCTTTTCTTTTGAAACAAGCTCATAATTCTTAATCAGTTTTGCAATAAAATCCAGATAATCAATTTCTATGAATTCATACCCGAACCTACCTTCTTCAATCCGCGCGGCATCTAAAAGATCGTTTACAAGTTTGATCATCCTCTCCGCCGTCTCAAAACCTCGATTCAGGAATTCAAGCTGTTTTGGCTCGAGCGGACCCATGTCTCCATCTATAAATAGCCTTAAAGTCCATTTTAGAGCCGCCAAGGGGGTTCTAAGCTGGTGTGCGGCTACAGATACGAATTCGGACTTAATTTTTGAAATAAGCGCGTCGTGGCTTATATCGCGCATTATTTTCACATGCCCAGTAACTTCGCCCGAGGTATTTTTAATTTCCTTGCTTAAAACGAATAACCGCAATTCCGGGCGGGAAGTATGGATCTCAATACCCTTCTCGGACGAAAAGCTCTCACCCCCTCGCGCTAGAGTAAAGGGTGCTAATTCCGGATAGATTATCTCGACCAAGGCGCGATAGATTGGCTTATCGTCCCATAAGTCCGGGACGATTTTTAAATCGGCTATATCTTTTTGCTTGACGCCAAAATATTCCTCCGCTTTCGGGTTCATAAAAATAATTTTTTTGTCCGCGCTATATTGGATAATCCCGTCGGAAAGCGATGCCAAAATAGACAGCCTTTCTTCGCGCTCCCGGTAAACCGATTTTGTCGCTTTTATTATTTCCCAAAAGCCCGACGCAAGCAGGAGTAATACAAAAAAGAAAAGTGCGATGGAAAGAAATATGGATTTGAAAAAACCCGCTGCTAGAAGAGCTAAAATGGAAAATCCTGTCGAGATAAAAAATCTTCTTCTTGCCCTCAATGCGAATTTTTCAAAGTTTTCAGGCATATTTATTATTCCTCGTTATCGTAGCCTTCAGACGTGTAGCGGTTGGCGGGATCCCATGAAAGCCAGCTTTGAAGCCCGGAGTCGTAGACAGCCTTTTTCTGGGCGCGAATCATAGGCTCATCGTACGTTGCTCCCAGATCAAAATCTTGGATCCATGGACGTAGCTTTGTGGGAGTTGACGTCGGAGCAGCAAGACGCAAGACGGCAGCTTCCATAGCGAATTTAATGACTTCATACGGATGATCCGCAGGGTTTTTAAAGCCGAGGAAAGTCGGAGGGTAGTGCGACGGATAAACCATTGGGGCAATGTAATCGAAGTGCTTGTCTATCCGTTCCAAAACCTGTCCTATCCCCAAATCGTCCGTATTCGTCGTGGTCATTCCGAAAACATCCGCGGACAACGGCACCAAAAGAGCATTTTCCCCGCCTTTTAATTCTGCTCTCAAGTAAGAAAAAAAAGAGTCGAGGACGTCTGCCTTATTTTTTTCTCCTGAGTGAGAAAAAACAATATCCGCCATGTTCCCATCCGAAGGAAAGCGGATGTAATCGTAATTAAGCTCGTCAAACCCAGCTCGCTCGGACGCGCGGGAAAGCAGAACCATGTAATCCCAGAAATCTTTCGCGGCAGGATCAACATATGAAAGCCCCTTTCTGTCCTTCCAGACTCCCCCGCTCTTGTTTTTAACAGCGCTCGCCGGGTATTTCTTCGCATAAAATGGATCCTGGAAAACAGTTATCCGGGCAATGGTATAAATTCCCTTCTCATGAAGTTTTTCAATAAATAGAGGAAGGTCATTGACGCGGATTTCTTCGGAGCCGATTTCCTTAATTTTTTCATCCCCCGTATCGAAAGAAACCCTGCCGGAATAATCTTTGACATCGATAACGACAGAATTTATTTCCGTTTTATCGATAAAATTAACCATATTAGCTCTCCAATCTTTGGTGCCCGAAACCCAGCTTGTCATATAAATTCCTTTAACTGCGTCGGGAGTCGGTAAGTGTTCGACTTTCTTAACTTCCTCGTCTTTTTTCTCCTCTGCTCCCCCAATTCGCTCCGAAACGTATTCAACCGGCGCGAATGCGCGGGAAATAAAAAATAGCGATGACAGCAAAGCCCCAATAAAAGCGAAAAGATAAAAATAATTTTTCACCTTACTTTAATTCTAATTCAGGTGGGAGTGAAACCAAAGCTCCGGACATTATGCCAATTTCCTCCGCTTGTCCCGCTGGGAGTTCGAGTACCATATCAATAGCTCCGGGCGAAGGAAGAATTTTAAGCCCGCTTTGTGGTTCTCGAGGCAAAAAATCTACACTCAAAACCTGCTTATCCTTTATCCAAACTAAATCCAAATCCAAGGGCGTTTCCTTGTTCCAAAAAGAAACATCGCCATCAGCGCCGAAAATAAAAAGCATTCCGTCGTATCCTTCGACTTTCGTAACCCCCATAAGCCCGCGCTCCCGCTCTTCGGGCGTATCTGCGATCTTGACAGTAATTTTCTTACCATCAATTCGTATTAATTTTGTTTCTTCCTCGGTTTTTAGAGGTGCTTCCACTTTTTTGAAATAAAGAAAACTGCCGATAATAACGCCGATAATTAAAATTATAAGAGCGGGTTTCAGATTAGCCTTTAGCTTTTTCTTTTATGGCCTTGACGAGTTCTTGGGCGGCCTTCGGATTCTGCCTCAAAAATTCCTTTGCGTTTTCGAATCCCTGCCCCATTCTGATTTCCCCAAAAGAAAGAGACGCTCCGGATTTTTTGATCAATTCGTATTTGAGCCCGAGATTGATAAGATCGCCCTCGTATGAGATCCCCTCGTTATACATTATATCGAATTCAGCGCGCTTGAACGGGGCGGCAACTTTGTTTTTTACTATCTTAACGTTAGTCCGGTTTCCAATTATGTCTTCGCCTTTTTTTAATTGTGCGGCGCGCCTGACTTCGATCCTGACGGATGCATAAAATTTAAGCGCGTTTCCTCCCGTTGTCGTCTCGGGATTTCCAAATACTACCCCGATTTTCATCCGTATTTGATTTATAAAAATGACAACAGTTTTCGATTTCGAGATAATCGCGGTGAGTTTCCTTAAAGCTTGCGACATTAACCGAGCCTGAAGCCCCATATGCGACTGCCCCATGTCTCCCTCGATTTCCGCCTGCGGAGTTAATGCCGCAACAGAGTCAATAACAATGACATCGATTGAACCGGATCGCACCAAACTCTCGACTATCTCAAGCGCTTGCTCTCCTGTGTCCGGCTGGGAGATCAGAAGATCATTAATCTTGACTCCTATTTTCTTCGCATATTCCGGATCGAGCGCGTGCTCCGCGTCCACAAACGCGCAAAGTCCGCCAGTCTTCTGCGCGTTCGCCACGATATGCAGAGCGAGCGTCGTCTTTCCGGAAGATTCCGGGCCGTATATTTCGATAACCCTGCCTCTTGGAACTCCCCCAACCCCAAGCGCCATATCGACGGCGAGCGATCCCGTCGGGATAACGTCCACATCCACTCTCCTCGCGTCCCCGAGCTTCATTATCGCCCCCTCCCCATATTTCGCCTGTATTTCCCGGATGGCAGACTCAACACCGGACTTTTTTTCGTTTATAGCTTCGGATTTTTTTGTCATGTCTAGAGTTTTCTTACGTTCTTTATATATCTTGCATCAATGCCGGAAACTGCGTAAGCTGAATCTTTTTTTACCGGATCAGAAGTAATATACAAAAGCCCCCTTTGCACATCAAGGTTATTAACGTAACATTCCTCACTGCCAAAATATTCTTGTTCAACGCTTATTTTATCACCTGGTCCTATGCCTTCCATCATTTTATTCACTCGCATTCCCGCTTCCAGCAACTCACTATGATATTGGTGGACAAACTCTTCGGGGTTATCCAAATTAAGTTTTGCGCGATCCTCCGGTTCAGCCCCGCCTGATTTTCTTCTTATCTCATTTCCTAAAAGTGTGTTGTCCCTTAAGTTGCGGCATACGGCATCCCTATCCGAATCAGTAAGCCTCATTTTTGCCTTCATTTCTGGAGTCACAGAGTAAGAACTCCATGGCCAACTGGATTTAAGCCATAATTCAAGTGCCTCAGAATCCATAGACACATATTCCTCGTTCAGCCTCTCCAGTTCTTTTTTTAATCTTTGTTCCTCCGGACCCTCCAACCATTGAAGATATTCTTCTACAGTTTTTGGCTGCTCGACATTTTCGTTCGACTTATTCTCAGGAAAAGTGTTAAATTCGAATGCCATATTGTTTTTACTTTATGAATAATAATTACATACTATCATGCTTTTCGAGTTTCTTTATTTATCTATATAAGTCATGGTCGCCTATATCGAGAAAGATAACATCGCTTTCATCAAATTCAAACAGGATGCGATTCCTTTTATCAATTGAAAAACTCCACTGCTTTTTCAGTTTGCCGTGGAGTTTATGCGTATCAAGGCGAGGATCAAATGGGTTTTGGCGAAAAATCTTTTCACGCCCTTCGGCTTTCTTTTGAATATCTGGAGTAAGTTTTCTATAAGATTCCTTAAACCGAGGGTGATAGAAAATTTTCATAGAAAACTAGCGTAGATCCCGGAGCGAGCGCAAAGCAGACAACTTCCCTTCCTTTTTCATTTTTCTTGCTTCCCGTGACCATCGCAGAACATCTTTTTCGGCAACTTGCCTCGAAATAAGGCCGTCGAGTACTTTACGTGGAAGTATCACCAGCTCTTCATTGCCTGTAATTCTTTTCGGAATAGTTATAAAAATTTGCGTACTCATAAATAAAGCTTATTCAATAAGTCATCTGAAGTCAAATATTTATTTTAACAATACCGTCCGCAATATCCTCTTTTCGTGGCCGAATTTGTCCTCGGCGTAAATCTCTATGTCGTTTACCCCGCGGGCAAGTAAAACTTCTTCTCTAAAATTTCCGTTCTCATCGGTAAAAATAGTCCTGCCGTTTAGCGTGAATTTTATCACATCAAATGCCTGCCCCTTAACTTCCATAGGATTTTTATCGAAAATTTGCCCTTGCTCTGGGCTCTCGATATAAACACGCGGGCCGCGCAAAAAATCTCTCGCCTGCCAGAAGCCGTAG
>MFIQ01000029.1:5849-17543 GCA_001778905.1 Candidatus Giovannonibacteria bacterium RIFCSPLOWO2_12_FULL_44_15
CACGCGGGCCGCGCAAAAAATCTCTCGCCTGCCAGAAGCCGTAGAGCAAAACCAAAACGCCGACAACACCGATAAAAAGCTTTTTGTTCGAGATTCTCATCTAAAAACTCTCGTAAAATTCGTTGGGGTTTGGTTCTGGCTTCGGCTCGGGGCTTGGCGTTAAATTTTCTCTTGCGATTAATACCTCCCTCGCCCTCGATCCATCCTTCGGGCCGACGACCCCGCGCTCTTCAAGTAAATCGACAATTCGGGCAGCTCTCGCATATCCTAATTTCAAACGCCTTTGTAGGTGCGAAGTGGAAACGCTGCCAGATTCAATCGCAATCTGTCTGGCCTTCTCAAAAAGTTCTTCGTCTTCGTCGTTATCAATCTCCCCATCAAGATTTATCGGATTTACAGTGGATATGTCCGAAGAAATAGCACTTCCATTCGAAACTTCCCCAGAAATTTCCGTGATAACCTCTCCGACATCCTCGACGTGCTCTTCAATCCAGCTTGTAATCTTTTTAATTTCTTTCTCCGAGACAAACGCTCCCTGAATACGCTTGGGCTTGCCGACGTCTCCGGCCAAAAAAAGCATGTCCCCGTTTCCGAGAAGCTTGTCCGCGCCGGAGGCATCTAAGATCGTTCTCGAATCGATTTGGGAAGCAACGGCAAAAGCTATCCTAGAAGTTATATTCGCCTTAATGAGGCCTGTTATAACCTCAACCGAGGGTCTCTGTGTCGAGAGGACCAAATGAATACCTACCGCGCGGGACATCTGCGCCAAGCGCACAATCGAAGCCTCAAGTTCTCTGGGGTAAGTCGCCATTATGTCCGCCAATTCATCGACAATTATCAGCAAATACGGCAACGTCTCCGCTTCTTTGTCTTTCGAAAGAATATTCGAATGGTATGAGCTGATGTCGCGCACTCCTTTTTGTGACAAGGCTTCGTATCTTCTTTCCATTTCTTTAACCGCCCAGCGCAATGACAGGATTGTCTTTTTTGCATCGTGAATCGGTGGGAACATCAAATGCGGGATTTTCGAATAAACGGAAAGCTCAACTCTTTTCGGATCGACAACAATCAATCTTAAAAATTCCGGGGTGTTTCTATATAAAAGGCTTGTTATAAACGAATGTATCTGGACGGATTTGCCCGTGCCTGTGGCTCCGGCGATAAGAAGGTGCGGCATCTTGGCAAGGTCGGCGTAAACGGCTTTGCCCGAAACATCCCGCCCCAAAGCAAAGAGAAGCGGCCTGTCGGATTTTTGAAATTCTTCCGAGCTTAAAAGCGAGCGGAGCCCGACAAGAGCAATAGACCTATTCGGAATCTCGATTCCAACAAGAGATCTTCCGGGAATCGGCGCCTCTATCCTCAAAGGATGCGCGGCAAGCGCTAACGCAAGATCGTTTTGTAGACCTGTAATTTTTGAAATCTTCATACCCTCCGCAGGCTTGAGCGTATACTGCGTAACCGAAGGGCCAACATTCACTTCCATCATCTCAACCTCAATGCCGAATGTTTGAAGAGTTCGTTTTATGATATTCGAGTTCGCCTTGATGTCTCCTGAAGACGGCGTTCCTTTGTCATCTTCAAGAATATCCAAGGGCGGCAATAAACCGGACATTTCGCGTAACCCCTTTGATCTTTTTGTCCTAAGTGATAAAACGCCGAATTCATCGAAAGGAGCCAGCTTTGCTTCGGGTTCTTTAATCACGGGTTTCGAAACTGCAACTGGCGCGACCTCTTCCCTCGCTACGGGAATAGATTTCTGCCTTTCGTCAGGCTCTTCCTCGTCTTCATCCTTCTCGTCTTTCTTAAATAAACCGAGAATGTGAAAATTCATCATTATAAAAAGTCCCGCAATATCGAGCGCCAAAAGAATAATCAAGGCTGCCCAGAAATCAAAAAGTTTCAAGAATGGGTAGCTTGCCCCAAACCCGACATATCCCGCGGCCATATCTTGAAAAACCAAATCAACTATACCTAAAGTTGAAATTAAGAATAATATTGCCCCAATGGTCGTCGCGGAGACGAAATTTCTTCGGAAGGCGAATAGGAAAGAAAATCCCCCAAAGAGAAAAACCAACGGCACTAGAAAAAAAGCTTTCCCAAAAAGGATTTCAAATATGCTCTGTAGCCCGTTTCCAACCGGCCCCGCTTTTCCAAAGGCCGCCAAAGTCAGCAAAAATGCCACCGCGAAAGAAAAAACCGCGAAGATGGATTGTTTCGTCTCCTGCCTTATCCCCTCGTGCCATCGGGATTTCGGCTTCCCATTTTTGTTCTTACCGTTTTTCTTTACCACAAATGATTTTGGTATTATAGCAAAAAATTAAAAAACCGTCGCTTGCCAGCTGACGGAATTGTTTTGCCAGAGGGATTGCGGATGCAATCCCTCTGGCGTTGTTGGTCTCCTTATTTGTGCATTCGGACAGTACCTCTGTCGTTTATAAGACTGTCCCAATCTTGCGGCTCCGCGGAATCTTCGAGCGTGCTCTCTCTATACCGAATTTCCAGCCGGAATCCCCTGAGAGCTTCATCAAATACTCGATAAATGTGCCGCAGGGGTGCGACGTACTCCCGAAGGCCGCGCACTTCAACCATGTTCAGAAGAAACAGCCTTAGGATAAAAGCAGTCTTCTTGTAGACCTTCTCGGGATAAAGAGAGATTAATGGGATAACCTCCGGCGGCTCTGTCTCCCCCGGCGCTCCCTCCTTCTTTAACTCCCCCTCGAAATTATTCAGAAGGTAGTAATTCTCCTCGTAAACTCTCTCGCGGTTTGCATGATCCTTCATGAAAACCGTGAAGAGATGCTCCGTTGAAAACTTCGAGGCGCTTCCCTTTGCGGTAAATTCCTCTTCAAGTTCCCGATAGAGACAACGCCGAGCGAATGCATTTGGCCTTCCATCGGCATTCGCTTTCGTGAAATCGATAGGGTCGAAGCTACCGCCGATGAACCCATAGGCATCTTCCTTCGTCCGCGGAAAAAATTTTTCCGCCCACTTGAGCGCCTCGCCCCATGTCAGATTCTTTTTGATCTCGTCCGTCCGGAGAATTTTTCGGCTCTCAATGCTCAGGAGGTCTCCCTCCGTTAATCCGAAGGGATTACCTTTTTTAAGAACTCCCAGCGCCGCTGTCCTCTTTTTTATACTCCAGGCCGTTCCGAGGCAAAGCGGTTGATCCTTCGGAATTATAATCGCGCCAGAATAACCGTTCGGTAAAATAATGTCTCCCATCGAACACCCTCCTTTCAGTTTTCTGTTTTGATTAAAGTTTTTGTTAAATTACAACCTCTCAACTAAACTCTCAATCCGCCAGCTGGCGGATAAGAACTTGGTTGAAGTTTTGTGTCGGGAGGAGTTGATGAATTTTATTTCACCAACCCCCCCGACAGGTTTTTACCACTTTTTGGACATTGCCAAGAGAACCCAAAGGAAGCCGGAGCAGAGAAGCAGGAGAGAGACTGACCACCAGTCTACCCCATGCCCTTCCAACTGCTTCAATTGGATCAGGAGGCTGAGAATTATCAGCTGGCCAAAAACTACTCCAGCGACAATAGTGGCTCTGAAAAAATTCTTTTTCATTCTCCGTCTCTGCCACTTCACACGCCACCCGGCAATCGTTTGATCGATATTCGTTCTCACTTTTCTCCTCCTTCTGCCTCGATATATTGAGACGGTCAGTGAAGCCGATTTTTCCAAAGGTTCTGTGCCCATTCGATAAGGTGCTGGGGCACTGGCTCAGACTTTCCTTCTTCGAATTCCTGCAATGCCTTTTGCCCTGCGATTTCCGCGATGATCCGAAGATTCATTTCTTTTTTGAGGCAAGGCGGACAACCTTCGACGTGCTTCCAGATTTCTGCAAGCAGTTGGATATTGCCATCCTGCCCCTCTTGCCATTCTTCCGGCGATGGATGTTCGCCTTTCAACATGAGCTCCTCCGATCTTGATGCCGTGCCGATAGAGCGCGGGCTCTAATGGTAAACTCGTCAACCAAAATTATTATTTTTGCCCGCTCTCGGGAGAGTGCATCCCCACCGAAAGATAATTTTGCCTGAGCTTCCCTCAGACACATCGCCGCAGCATTCAGCATCGCGGCGGCTTCTTCGTCCGCGGTCGGTATATGGATTTCCTGCATGATTCCTCCTTCAGTTTTAAGATCAATCCTTCGTTTAGCCTTTTGGCCACTTTAATCAATTATACCTCTAAAACGACTTTAAGTCAATACATAAAAAGCCTTTATTTTAAGGGCTTTTTTAGGGAATGGTGTTTTTAGTTTATCTTTTTTGCTTCTCAAGTACGGTTAGCCGTTCTTCGTGATCTTTCATCCATTCGTGCAACTTATCAAAATTTCTATCCCAGCTTGAAGCATAAGCTGAAATTTTAAGCTCTAAACCATCGACAGCCCTAAGTATTCGGTCTGTATTTTCTCGCATTTCTCCAGATATCTCCTTTTTTACGCCCTCCAAACCGCGATTTGTCATCGCCGCCAAGTCATCAATTGTCATATTTTTCTTTGGCATATATTCAAGATTAAATCTCTAAAATTTTCATGTCAAAGTGAATAATTAATTCTTATCTCGTACGTGAACGGGTTTCTCGCCTTTCGCGCCTGTATTCTTCCTCTATTTCTTCCTCTTTGTTCTTGATTTCGTAGTCTTTTCTGTATCCCGTTCCTGCTGGAATCAAGCGCCCGATGATAACGTTTTCTTTAAGCCCATGAAGCCTATCTTCTTTAGCTTCGAGAGAAGCGGATATCAAAACGCGGGTTGTTTCCTGGAAAGATGCAGCAGCGAGGAAACTCGAAGTTGAAAGCGCGGTCTTTGTGATCCCCATGACTACCCCTGCGCCTTCGGCAACTTTTCCGTTTTTAGTCGAAAGTTTTTCATTCTCTTCAATCAATTCGCTTTTCTCGATAACGTCCCCTATCGCAAATTTCGTATCCCCGGATTCCTTAACCCTGATCCTGGAAAACATTTGGGAGACTATGACTTCCACGTGCTTGTCGTTTATGGACGCCCCCTGCAAAGAATAAATTCTGCCAACCTCGCTTATTATATAATTTTGCGCGACGGAGGGGCCGGAAAGCAAAAAGAGTTCTTTGATTTCAATCGGCCCTTCGGACAAAGCCTGCCCTTTTTTGACTTCGCTTCCTTTCTGGACTAATAGCGATCTCCCGAATGGAGTTACGAACTCCTTGGTTTCCTCTCCTTTCTTCTTATTTTTTTCGTCAACTAAAATCGTAACAGTCTTCTCCCTGCCGCTATCTATAATTTCTATAACCGTCCCGTCAACATCCGAAAGAACTGCAGCATTTTTTGGGGCGCGTAGCTCGAAAATTTCTTCGATCCTCGGCAAACCCATGGTTATGTCCGCGGCTCCGGCAACTCCTCCGACATGGAAAGTCCGCATAGTAAGCTGGGTTCCCGGCTCGCCAATCGCCTGCGCGGCGACGATGCCGACCGCTTCTCCCATTTTGACCGTAGCATTCGAACCAAGATCGTATCCGTAACAGGCTTGGCAAATTCCGCGGAGAGTCTGGCAGGAAATTGGGGAACGCAGAGTTACGCTTTCAATGCCGGATTTATCGAGCAGGTCCGCATCCTCGTGCGACAGAAGATGCCCTTTCTTGAAAATTGTTTTTCCGTCCGTTCCTTTCGCATCTTGAGCTAGAACTCTTCCGAAAATTCTAGCATTAAATGATTTTCCGTATTCTTCTATTTTCTCGCGAATTATTTTAAGCCCTGTCGAATCTTTGCAGTCCTCTTCGCGGATAATCAATTCCTGGGCGACATCAACAAGGCGGCGGGTGAGGTATCCGGCGTGTGCTGTTTTTAACGCGGTGTCGGCCGTTCCTTTTCGGGCTCCATGGGTTGAGATAAAATATTCCAAAACGTTAAGGCCTTCTTTGTACGAAGATAAAATTGGGAGCTCGATCGTGCGCCCGGCAGGATTCCTGACAAGCCCCTTCATCCCCGTCATCTGCGTTACCTGCGTCCAAGTTCCTCTTGCGGCGGAAGATACCATGAGGTGTATCGGCCCCTCTTCGTTTAAAACTGTGGGCACAATTTCATCAACCTTCCTTTTCACCTCCGCCCATATTGAGATAACTTTGTCGTATCTTTCTTCGTCGGTAAGCAAGCCTTCGTTATATTGATCGTCTACTTTTTTTGCTTCTATTTGCGCTTCTTTCAATATTTCTACTTTTTCTTTAGGAACCCTCAGGTCGTCCATTCCCCAAGAGATTCCGGATACGGTCGCGTACCTAAACCCAAAAGATTTAATCTTGTCCAAGATTGGCGGCACCTTGTCGACTCCGTAATCAACAATTAATCTGGCGACAATTCGTTCCAAAGTTTTTTTCTTGATATCTTCGTTCATGTACTCAAAATCGTTCGGCAGAACGGAATTGAATAAAAGCCTTCCGACGGATGTCTCAAAAATGCCACCCTCGAATTTCTTATATTTCGGGGTTAATGTTGAGCGAACTTTTATGTTGGCTTTTAAGTCCACAATTCCATAATCGTAGGCTAAAATCGCTTCGTTGGGGTTAGAGAAAATTTTGCCCTCTCCCTTTACATTGGTTCGCAATTTTGTAAGCCAATAGCACCCGATGACCATGTCCTGCGAAGGTGTTACGGTCGGATCGGCAGTTCCAGGTTTCAGAAGATTTTTTGTCGCCGCCATAATATCCGCGGCTTCCCGCTGGGCTTCTTCCGTCAAGGGGACGTGAACCGCCATTTGATCCCCGTCAAAGTCAGCGTTGAAAGCGGAACAAACCATCGGATGGATCTGAATCGCGTTTCCCTCAATTAAAATTGGCTGGAAAGCCTGGATTCCCAAGCGGTGCAAGGTCGGGGCGCGGTTTAAGAGAACATACTTCCCGCGGATTACTTCCTCCAAAATCGCCCATACATCCGGAGTTGCCTCATCAATCAATCTATTGGCGGACCTTATATTATGCGCGAGTCCCGCGGTTATAAGTTTATTTATCACGAATGGCCGAAAGAGTTCGAGCGCCATATGCTTTGGAAGCCCGCATTGATGGAGCTTGAGATCCGGCCCGACAACTATAACCGAGCGCCCGGAATAATCCACGCGCTTCCCCAAAAGATTTTGCCTGAATCTTCCCTGCTTGCCTTTGAGCATGTCTGCCAACGAACGCAGGGGGCGCTTTTGCGCCTGCGATGTTGCGGCGCCCGGCCCGCGCCTGATTGAATTATCCAAAAGCGCGTCAACAGCTTCCTGGAGCATTCGTTTTTCATTCCTGACTATTACTTCCGGAGCTTTTAATTCCAGAAGTTTTTTTAGACGATTATTTCTATTTATTACTCTCCTGTATAAATCGTTCACGTCGGATGTCGCATGCCTTCCGCCTTCAAGTTGTACCATCGGGCGCAATGCCGGAGGAGAGACCGGGATAATATTCAAAAACATCCACTCCGGACGGGTCCCGGACCGTTCCATAGCTTTTACGAGCGAGAGTCTTTTTATGACTTTTTTTCTCGCCTGCGGATTTTCAGTTTCCTCCAGTTCCACTTCGAGTTCTCTCCTGAGGCTCATCATGTTTACGTCTTTGCAAAGTTTGAATAAGGCTTCTGCTCCGATGCTGGCTTCAAAAACTTCGCCCCAGCGCAAAGAAAGCCTGTGGTATTCCACTTCGGACAAAACTCTCCTGATCCGAATGCTGTCAATCTCTTTTTTGGCGGCATCCAATGCTTCTTTGAGCCCGGATTTATCTTTCTCTTTCATCCCCTCTTTTTTGGTCTTGGATTTAAATTCGCGCTCAAGTTCCTTGAGCGCCTCTTCTTTCGCTTTCTCGTTAACTTTAATGATCACATATCCCGCGAAATAGATTACGCGCTCAAGCTCCGGGATTGAGAGGTTTAGGACCAAACCAATCCGAGAAGGCACCCCTCGCATAAACCAAATGTGGGATACTGGGGAAGCAAGTTTTATATGCCCCATCCGCTCCCTTCGCACAACAGAGCGGGTCACCTCAACTCCGCATTTGTCGCAAATTATTCCTTTATACCTGATCCTGCGATATTTGCCGCAATAGCATTCGTAGTCTTTCTCCGGGCCGAAAATACGCTCGTCAAAAAGCCCATCTTTCTCGGCTCTCTGCGTTCGGTAATTTATCGTCTCGGGTTTTGTTACTTCTCCACGGGACCAAGCCAAAATTTTCTCTGGCGAAGCGAGTTTTATTACTATTGATTTAAAATCTGTGACTTTTGTTTCCATTTTTTCTTAAATTCTGATTACGACGTCGTCCTTGCCTCTCTCAACCTTTGAATTTTTTTCAACTTCCTCTTTAATCCCTTTCAAATCAACGTCGAGTCCCAATGCTTTAAGCTCGTTTACCAAAACATGGAAAGAGGCCGGCAAATTCGGGCTTTTGAATTTTTCTCCGCGGACAATAGCGTCGTAAGCCGCGGCGCGGCCCAAAACGTCGTCCGATTTTATGGTGATCATTTCCTGCAATGTATGCGCGGCTCCGTATCCCTCAAGCGCCCAGACCTCCATTTCCCCAAATCTCTGCCCTCCCCCTTGCGCCTTGCCCCCAAGAGGCTGTTGGGTAATAAGCGAATAGGGGCCAATCGATCTCATGTGGATTTTGTCTTCGACCATATGAATCAACTTCATCATATAAATCATCCCGACCGTCACTTCCTGGTCGAAAGGTTCCCCGGTACGCCCGTCGAAAAGTTTAATCTTCCCGTGTTCCGGCAGACCGGCTTTTTTCAATTCTCCTTTTATTTCATCTTCCGAAGCCCCATTTAACGCCGGAGTTACAGCTTGATAGTTAAGTTCTTTTGCCGCCCAGCCCAGATGCGTTTCCAAAATCTGCCCAATATTCATACGCGATGCAACTCCTAGTGGATTTAAAATTATATCAACCGGCGTGCCGTCAGGAAGATACGGCATTTCTTCAATCGGAAGAATTTTCGAAATGACTCCCTTGTTCCCGTGCCGTCCGGCAAGTTTGTCTCCGACAGAAATTTTTCTCAACTGCGCAATTTCAACCTGCACTCTTTTTATGACCCCTGTATCCAATTTATCTCCCCTTTCTCTTGAAAATACTTTTATGCCGACAACTCTCCCAGCTTTCCCGTGCGGAACGCGCATTGAGGTATCTTTAACATCCCTGGCTTTCTCCCCGAAAATCGCGCGAAGTAGCCTCTCTTCCGGAGTCAACTCAACTTCGCCTTTCGGCGTAATCTTCCCGACCAAAATATCCCCGGAGCGAACCTCCGCGCCGATCCTGATAATCCCCTCTTCGTCCAAATCTTTTAATTTTTCTTCGGAAACATTTGGGATATCGTGCGTAGTTATCTCAGGCCCGAGTTTGGTATCCCGGACATCCACCATAAAATCTTCGATGTGAATCGAGCTGAAAGTATCATCTTTAACCAATCTCTCGGAAAGAATAATGGCGTCCTCGAAGTTGGCGCCTCCCCACGAAAGAAAAGCAACGAGCAAGTTCTGGCCTAACGCCAACACACCGTGGTCAGAGGAAGAAGTATCGGCAAGAACATCGCCTTTTTTGACAGCTTGCCCAAGATCCACCACGGGGCGCTGATTGATAACTGTAAAATCGTTTGAGCGCAAAAAATTTACCAAGGGGTATGTATATTCTTTTTTGGATGATTTTAAAACCACCTTTGAGGCATCCACTTGCGAGATGACTCCATCTTCGTCCGCAACCATCAGCCTTCCAGAGTCGCGCGCCGCGCGCTCTTCGACTCCGGTGCCCACCAAAGGAGCTTGCGGCTTTATGCATGGAACTGCCTGCCTTTGCATGTTCGAGCCCATCATGGCTCTGTTTGCATCGTCATGGGCAAGAAACGGAATGAGCGTCGTTGCGATTGAAAAAGCCTGTTCCGAGGCAACTTCAATGAAATCTATCTCTCCCTTCTTCATCAATCCTGGAGATCCTTTAACTCTGCCTTCGGTTTCATCGTCCAGAATCACCCCATCTTTATCCATATTGGTGCCGGCCTGCGCGATATTATATTTCGCGTCTTCGAAGGCCGTCATATATTGTATCTCATCCATAATTTTCCCGTCCTTAACTTTTCTGTACGGAGTTTCCAAAATTCCGTATTCGTTGACCCGAGCGTATCCGGCCAAGTGAACAACTAAACCTATGTTTGGCCCTTCCGGAGTTTCAATCGGGCAAATTCTTCCGTAGTGCGATGGATGCACGTCCCGGACTTCAAACCCTGCGCGCTCGCGGGTAAGTCCTCCGGGGCCAAGCGCAGAAAGTCGGCGCAAGTGTTCGAGTTCGGATAAAACATTCACCTGGTTCATAAACTGGGAGAGTTGGTTTGTCGTAAAAAATTCCTTCAAAATCGCCATAAAAGGCCTGGCGTTTATCAAGTGCGCCGGCGTAAGAGTCGTCTGGTCGAGAGTGGACATCCTGTCTTGTATGGTGCGTTTCATCCTTGTCATACCGACCCTTAATCTCTGTTGTAAAAGCTCGCCCAAGGAACGGATGCGCCTGTTGCCGACGTGGTCGACGTCGTCCGCTTCCGCATTCGGCTGGGAATTCAAGGTTAGGATATGCAAAATTATTTTAACCAGGTCGTTGCCGGATAAAATTCTGGATGTCGGGTTATCAGAAAGTCCCAAGCGCTGGTTTAATTTGTACCGGCCGACGGAAGAAAGGTCATATCTCTCTTCGGAAAACATCACCGATATGAGATCTTTGGCCGTTTCCATCGTCGCGGGCTCGCCCGGGCGGAGCCTCTTATAAATTTCCATGTAAGCCTCATTGGCACTCTTGGTCGGGTCTTTATCGAGCATCTTCTTTATAATTGGATTGACTTCACTGTCTTTCGTAAACTTGCTTAAAATTTCTTCGTTCGTTCCGATGCCGAAAATCCTTAGGATGCAGGAAGCCGGAATTTTTCTCTTGCGGTCTATCCTAGCGTATAGGGCCCCATCCGCGTCCGATTCAAATTCAATCCAAGCTCCTCTCGATGGAATTATTTTCGCCCCGAAATATTTTTTTCCGCGGGAGAAATTAGCGGTGAAATAAACTCCAAAAGAGCGTGCCAATTGCGAAACAATTACGCGCTCAACTCCATTTACAATAAATGTTCCTCTAGGAGTCATCAAAGGCATATCCGCCAAAAATATTTCCTGCTCCTTTATCTCGCCTGTTTTTTTGTTGGTAAGGCGCGCTTTGACCCTTAAGGTCGCGTCGAAAGAGGCGTTTTGCGCCTTCGACTGATATTCGTCGTATTTCGGTTCGTCCAAAGAATAGTCAACAAACTCCAAATCCAAATCTTCTCCCCCGTAATCTCTTATCGGGGACGATTCCTTGAAAAGCTCCTTAAGGCCGTCCGCCAAAAACCAGCGCCAAGATTCCAGCTGGATTTCCGGCAAATATGGCAGGGTGGCCAAAGGTTCTCTATAATTTGAAAAATATTTTTTCTGCATAAAATTAACAAGCAAAAACCCCTTATTCTGAAGGGATTCGCTCTATTATTTAGTTATTTATGATTTGTGGGTTTGCACCCTTTCCTATATTTAGGACGTGTAATTTTTCATCCGAAACTCAATCGTTATTCCATTATAGCCATATCCAAAAACCTGTCAATTGTGCAAAAAGTCCCGACCATATTCCAGATCTGGACTTCGTTCCCTGCGAGTTTAAGGCCATCAGGGTTATGGCTTTTTCTTCCCCTTTATTGGCTTATA
>MFIQ01000030.1 GCA_001778905.1 Candidatus Giovannonibacteria bacterium RIFCSPLOWO2_12_FULL_44_15
CAAATTTGAGGTTGGTGTTAGTTACATCGCGGTAGCTGATATAAACATTTGATCCATCCGCCTCAATGGAGCTATATTGTCCAACATTGCCCGTTGAATCCACAATTTTTATATCCGCGGGAAGCCATGTGTTGCCGTCATCGGAAGATTTAGCCAGCTTAAGATCTTTTTTGCTTAAGGAGTTGTCGTAGTAGCTTATATAAATATTCGAACCGGAAACTGCAATGGAACTGTAGCGCCCGACATCCCCGGGCGCGTCAACCAGCCTAATATTTGAAATCGGCCACGTATCTCCGCCATCTGTTGATTTAATAAAATTGAGATTATTACTTGTGGCATCAAAATAACTGATATAAATTTTCGATCCCGAGACAGCAATTGAATTATACATGCCAAGATTTGCCGCATTTGTTGCGACTAAAGTAGTCGTCCAATTAACGCCGCCATCAGTGGACTTGGCAAATTTGAGGTCTTTCTTTCCTAGAGTATTGTCATAATAGCTTATATAAATATTCGATCCGGAAGCCGCGATAGAGGTGTATGCCCCGACGTTGCCTAATGAGTCAACAGTTTTACCGGTCATTCCTTCTTCCGCGTAACCAGTCACCGTGTAATTATAAGAAGTCCCGTAAGACGCGCCTGTCCATTGGTAGCTTCCTTGCCCCTGCGGACACGGAATTCCCGAGACATCATGGACAGTTGCTCCGCTTGTCGTTGTAATTACTATCCTTGCCTCTCGGCAAGCTTCCGGCCCTCCTTCCGATGGATCAGCAAGAGAAACGCATTGCCAGTCGCCTGGATAATCCGTCCCATCGTCATCATCATCATCAAACCCATTTTGGCACTCGAGTGCAGGACCACCAAGCCCTTCAGTATCCTCATCGTTATCGTCCGGAGAAGCGCATAATCTATCCGCAGGGTAGTCTATCCTTCCGTCATCATCATCATCCATTCCATTTTCGCACTGCGCGAGATCAAGTTCCTGTGCCCAACTCAAATTGACTACTAAATCGCCGCTTCCCACACATTCTGCCGGGGCGCTTGAAGACCCGCAAGCCGGGGCCATAAAGCCAGCGCCGACGCGGTCTATAAATTTCGTTTCAAAAGCCGCGCTGGCGAGATCATCATTTTGAAAAAAGAAAATGCTAAAAGACAAAACAATTGCTGAAAAAACTATCAAACTTGAGGCAAGAAGCGCCTTCTTTCCCATATACCTAGAATACACCCTTATTTATTACTCCCGTAATCGGTTATCAACAGAGCTTGTCTCAATATTCTTTTCAATCGCCAGCTTAAAATCCAAAAACGCCTTCTCGGATTCAGTTGGGTTATTCCCCGGATAGGCCGCCTGCCACTCTTTAAGCGTCATGGCATCGGCCGCCTCTTTGGCCTTAAGAAAAGAGCTCTTTGCCGCGGAGTAATTTTTCAAATTTAGCTGGGCAACGCCTAAACTATTCCAAATCCATGGATTTTTCTCCGCGCGCGGGACTTTATCCAAAGCTCCCATTAAAACCTCCACAGCCTCGTCATATTTTCCTTCTTTAGCCAAAATCCAGGCCAAATCATTATACCCGGCCCACTCTTCCGGCGACCACAGGGTAAAACGCCGAAAATCATCCTCGGCGCGCCTTAAATCATCCATATACCCATAAATAAGCCCTCTCACATAAAGCGCGCGCAAATTTTCCGGATTTGCTTCAAGTTCTCTATTAATTTCCGAAAGTGCTTTATTCTTTTCGCCTTTCACAAAATAAATGCGGGCTAACTGATAATGCCCCCATAAAATTTTACTATCTATCGCGATGGCTTTATTAAATCCCGCCTCCGCCCTATCTAGATCATATCCCCCGGGGCCGTTGAAATAGTAATTCCCGATTCCCATTGCAAGTTTGGCATCCGACCGGTTAAGCGCCAAAGCTAAATTCGCGAATCTATATTTTTGCCAAGCCGCGCGCGCCAAAGAATCTTGAGAATATAGAAAGATAAACGCCAGAATCCCCAAAATAGCAATCCAAACATGGGAATTTTTTTTGAACATTATTTATTTTACAACTTTAAAACGCTTACCTAACTAACACCCTCCATCATCATCACCATCATCATCACCGGCATCACCGTCTCCCATATCGCCAACGCTGGGCACATCGGCGTTTACTTCAGGAAAATGCGGAAGTGATTTCTTTAGATCGTCGTTAGATAATTTCTTGTGATCTAAGTCGCTAGATTGGCCACCCGAAACCCAACGCAAGAAAGCAAAAACGACAAAAACTATGCCTAAAAAGAAATATTTAATCAATCTAAAAATCTTTTTCATCTTTGTTTTATTTTATCACACTTTTTCCTCCCATGCATTTTATGGTGCGTGGAATTTTATGATCACGTAAGTCCGATAAAGTCCTTAACACATACTCATTTGTAGGGTCCATTTTAAGATAAGGCTGATAAGCCGCGATTGCTTCATCATATCTGCCCTCATATTGATATGTACGCATAATCATCTCATACAGATAAGGCATTTGGCCGTTAATAATTTGCTCAGATCTTCTTGACTCCGAGTCCGCGGTCGAACTGTCAGAAATAAATTCAAATCCCTCGACTGCTCGATCCAAATCTTTATTAACGGGTAAGAGCTCGTTGATAAATATATCACGCGCTTTTGATACTTCGCCTATATGCATCAGAGATTTTGCTCTCCATAACTTATTTCTGAATTGGAACAACGGGGGCATAAGTTCAAATGCCGGATTATTCAATACCTCGTCCCGATAACGAATGGATTCCTTAGTAAATTCAATATATTTATTTACCTGCTCCGACGTAGGGGTATCAGATAATTCCCTACAAAATGCGTCTGCTGTAGCAGACGCTGCTCTGGCTCTTCCAGCCTCTCCTATTATTGCGTAACCATTATCCATAATCGCTGATCGAGTCGGATATGGCTCCGGTTTTTCCGATTTGAGCAAACTCTTTGCCAACAATTCATCAGGCCACACAGCAATCATTCTAGATGCTCCGGGGAAAAATAATTTTTCAAAATCATCAAATGAAAAAACGTAATTATTGCCTAAACTCGCGTCATGCACAATTATTTCTTTTTTGTCGTCAAAGACGCCTATAACCACCCGCCAACCGGACTTTTCAATATCGGATTCCTTCGTATCTAGACGCTTCTGCTGAATTACAATCACCGGAACATCTTTCTTGATGTATTTTTTAATTTCTTTTACCTTATTATCTTTATATTCATCATCCAAAAGCTTGATACTGAAGGCGTTATATCCTTGAGTTTCAAAAAATTCTAAAGCTTTTTGAGAATTTGATAAGTCGTCCTCCTCCTTATGCCTAGCATCCGGAAACATATCTTTTAGATCACTAAAAGAAACTCTCTCGTCACTATAGAAACGAAGTACAGTCGCAACTGAAATCGCAGCGCTGGCGTAATCGGGGTATAAATTATATACGCCGTAATAAGGAACTCCTTCTATTAAATGGTTTACCGGAGATTCGTAAGAAGTATAAAAATAAAAACCGATTGCTCCAATTAATATGGCGAGAAGAAGCCACAGGACAATCCTAATAGAAAACTTCTGATCCATAACTTAATATTAACTATTTATATTGTATCTTAACAAGGTATATGGTAACCTATATATAAATATCTTTGAAAGGAGGATATGTATATGCTAAAAGGGTGTATTCCCCTTATATGTCTTGTGATTTTCTTAGGAGGCTGCGCAACTCATCTTCCCGGCAGCCCCGACCACAACTGGCTGAACGGAAAGTGGTTTGCACAGAGAGGTTCCGGCTGGACCACTGAACTCGATTTGAAAGTAGTCGACGGAAACAAAATCGTCGGGACAAACACCCAAACTTCTCCAGAAGGCAAGCAGGGTCTTGGAGACATAAATGGCGAGGTGGAGGGCGATAAAGTTTCTTTTAAAGTCTATTTCCCGCATTCAGGAAACACCTACACTTACACCCTACTTCGCAATGGCGACAAATTGGAAGGGAGAAGCTCGACCGGTAGCGCGTCCTTAAAAAAGGTTTCGTAAAAAAGGACGCAGCGGCAAAAAACAAGGACTTCAGCTGAAGTCCTTGTTTTTCTATATATCGCTTTTTTCGTATTCGCCTAATGGAATAAAAACTCTATTTTTTCCGCTGAGATAACTTTCTATTTGTCCCACTTTCCGAATAGCAACTTTAGCTTTCATTTTTAGATTATTTTCCAAAATTGTTTCAATGAGTTTTAATTTCTCTGAACTTATTTGTTTTCTCGGAACAATATTTATCTGCAAACTATCTATTCTGTTTTGTACGATTTGATATTTTGCAATATTCTTTAATCCAATTTCTTTCGCAAAAAGCGACCGGAATAAGAGAATGCTGAAAGATTCGCCGCCAGAGAGCAAAATAATGTCTTTTTTCCGCCCGTCTAATTCCAGAAGTGGCGCGAGTCTGCCGCATGAACATCGCTTCGATAATATTCTTCCCCTATCTCCCGTTAAATATCGAATAATCGGCATGGCAGTGCGGTCAAATACGGTTACAATGATGTTGCCTTCCTCGTCAGCATTAAGCCGTTTTCCGTTGTCGTCCACAATTTCCACCAAGACACGCTCACGATAAATATGGTAAAGACTGTCGCCTATGTTAATTGGACATTTTTCTCCTACGCTCCCGGCCTCTTTGCAATTATATTGAAATGTCATCGGAACTCCGGTTGTGTTGTATATGAACCTTTCTTCTTCTGAAGAAATACTTTCTCCGGAAATATGAACAATAAGAGGTAGGGCTTTACCGTCTTCTCTGGCATATTTCATTAATTCTAATGCAACTGAAGAATAAGCAGAAAGGCAGATAAAAGAATTATCAAGAATCTTATTATATATTTCTTGTCTTGTTTTTTTGTTGCTGATGGCAGAGTAAGCATCTAGATGAAAATACTCTGAAAAAGGAGACCATAGTCCCGTTGATTTCCTCCCCAGCAAAAGTACAAATTTTCTGCGCAAAAGCTCACCAACACGCTGAATCTCGAACACATCAGGCTCAAAGACATACACAAGTTCATTTCTGATCATATCAAATTCATCAATTCTCCCTTTTAGGGGGATGCCTGTGGTCCCGCTCGTACAAAAATCAACAATCGGAGCGCCATTATGCGATAGCTGAGAAATATCACCCCACTCAATTAACCTGGCTTTGTTTGTAATCGGCAATTTAGACAGTTCGGCAAAAATATTAGAAGAATGAAGATCTAAAAAATATTCACTAAAACGCGCGCGCCAAAAAGCGGAATTATTGTTCAAGTATGAGAGAAACTTCTTTAACTTTATCTCGATCAACTCATCGATTTTTCCCTGGGGCCAGCGTTGTATTTCTTTTATTAATTTCAATCTCGGCAAAAACCAACTGATAAAAACCTCATTGCCCAACAAATTCTTTAAATTAATCGTTATTGGTAATGAATCATATAAGTTTTCAATCAAAATCTCTTTTTCTTTTTCATTCATTTCCATAAATGTTAATCATTTTAGGGTATTAGTATATACTATATATTATGCGTTTAATTTATCCAATATTGAAATGGTTTTCGAATAATGACCTTTTATATATTCGCAGACTTATAACAGAAATTTTAGCAAATAAACTTTCTCGCAACGAACAATCTAAATTATTTTGGGATAACGGTTATGCGTGGAATATACGTGTATCACCAGTAAATCCATCCAAAGACGACTTAAGACTTTATAAAAAATATTTAACAGCCAAGGGTGACAAGAAAAAAACGCTTTTATTGGGCTCGACCCCTTTGTTGCGCCGCTTATTAGGCGAATTAGAATTCAAAGATTACGTAATAGCTGATTTTTCATTTGTGACAATTGAAAAAAGTTTACAAGCTCTTAACAAATTAGGTATTAACCTTGATGCTGAAAACGAAATATGGCTTAAGTCAGAATGGCTAGTAATGCCACTTGGACCTAAATCTCTTGACTACATTGTAGGCGATATGGTTTTTACACAAATTGAACCACACAAACAGCCACTTTTTGTTGAAAAACTTGCGTCACTGTTGAAACCCAATGGATACTTTATCGGAAGAGTGCATATATGCAATCCAAATTTTTACGATAGAGAGCCTAAAAAAATTATTGAGGAGATTTTATCTTCTAAAGACTTGGAAAATACAGTAGAACAGAGGTTCGCGCTACTTTACAGATTAAGAGATAGATTAAGAGATAATAAAACCCAGACCACTTCTCCCCATACAATAATCAATGAGCTGTTGAAATATCAAACTTCCGATGAAAAAAAACTGGATTTCTTGAGGTCTGTAGTCAATATGATTTCAAGACGAGCCGAAATAGGACTGCCGTTTATTTCACAAACTAAAGATGAGCTTGCGAATGTCATATCCAAAGAATTTTCATTAGAAACAATCGTAACCGCATCCGATTACGCATCAGAATATTTCCCGATATATGTTTTGCGTAAAAAAACTTAAGATTGATATCATCTTCCTTATAATTTTCTTTTTTGAAATTCAGATAATGGCACAAAAAAAGATGGTTTGTGGCCGCGACCGTTTGGAATAACATCTACGCATCGCATTTCAATATTAATTTTTTCTCCGTTGAATAATTCAGTAATCGCCAATCTGATTTTCATCTCTTCCGCTTCACTAATTTTCTGCCGTGGCACTATCAATAATAGAAGATTGTCTATTCGATTTTGTATTATTTGAAACTGTTTTGCTAATCGTCCCAGTCTTGCATCCCCCATCAATACATTGCTGTGCAGCCTATGAAGATACATCATCCTGACTTTCCGGCCGCTCGGTAATACGATTTCATACCCCCTTCTCCCGTGGAATTTAAAAAGAGGCAATGTTCTCCCGCATTTGCATGAGTTACTAAATATTCGTCCAACATCATTATGCGCATAGCGCACAACAGGATTTAAAGTATATGCAAAAGATGTAATAACTAATTCCCCCTCATCGCCATCTTCCGGTAGGACTCTATCGTCATTAACAATTTCCATGATATTTGTTTCGGAATTTATATGAAAACATCCTTGATTGTTCTGACATTCAAATCCAATATAACCGACGCCGTTTCCGCTCAACATATTTATTACCGGCCCGTCTGTAATTTGCCTTATGGTCTCGCGCTCTGTTGTCGAAATTGGTTCGCTCGTAGTTCTGACAGCAAAAATTGGAAGCTGGACATTATCCTCTATAATCCATTCGGCAAGTTTAGCTAATAACGAACCGTAGCCCACCAAGAAAGCCGGCGCTGCACCGCGAATACTCGCATAGATTTCCTTGCGTAAATCTGAATTATCCAAATCCTGGGAACGGATAAATGGAAAGTTTTTATAAAAAAAATCTTTTTCAAAAACATGCTTGAAGCCCGGCATGCCCAAAACTACGAAAGACTTCCTTGAAAGTAGCTTGCCTATAGAAAATTTTTCAAGCGCAGGGTGCCTAAAAAGGAAAACTCCATAATTTATCAGAATTTCGCGCTCACTATAAAAGTGCTTCAATGAAACTCCTGTCGTGCCGCTACTATAATATGAGAATGTAGGTAGATTCATAGAGTCATTTCTAATATAGGTTTTATCTCCCAATTCCAAAAGCATTTTGCGGTTAAGGACTGGGAGATTCCTAAGATCTTCGAGTGCGGCTTTTTCTGGATAAAATCCATATCGATGAAAATACTGCGACCAAAATTGGGATTTTTTTTCAATCAAGCCGGTGAATTTGCGAAGGCGTAATGTTTGAAATTCTTCAATTCTTGATGAAGGCCAATATTGTGATTCGGATAGCGCATCTAAATACCTCTCAACTGCTAAAATAAATGCCTCATTATTCAATAAGGATCCTCGTTTAACATCCGGGGGAAAATATTTTTCGGGAGAAATAAGGAAATCTAATTTTCCATTATTGCTCATCTGAATGGAATTAATGCTTTCTTGCCAATATCAGTTCGAAACTGCATACCGTCAAATTTTATTCGATCTAACGCTTCGTATGCATTACGGATCGCCGAGCTTAGATCATTGCCAATCGCACTCACGCCCAGCGCTCGCCCCATCTTATCTACGACCGTATCCATGCCGTTAATTTTTGTTCCGGCCTGAAATATAACTACTTCAGAATTGGCGTCAAAAGCACCCAAGCCGCTGATCTTAATGCCCTTTTTATATTTCCGCGGATATCCTTCAGCGGCCGCCATTACACAACATGCAAAATTATCAGACCATTCAATGGAAAAATTCTTCAGATTTTTATTTACACAAGCAAGAAGTACATCTACTAAATCAGTCTTCAAAATTCGCATATATGACTGAGTTTCAGGATTACCAAACCTTACATTTAATTCCAAGACCACAGGCCCCCTTGAGGTTATCATAACCCCAGGAAATAGAATGCCCATAAATGGTCTGCCCATCTTTTTGAGTCCATAAAGAACCGGCATCACAATTTTTTCTTTAATTTCGCCCATCATTTCAGCCGTTACCCATGGAACTGGCACAATGCTACCCATACCTCCGGTATTTGGCCCCTTATCACCGTCCAAGAGTCGTTTGTAATCCCGCGATACCGGAAAGAGTTCTGCGTCGTCGCCATCGCAAAACGCGTGTATGGAAATTTCCCGTCCTTCTAAAAATTCTTCAATGACGACGGCATTACCAGCTTTTCCGAATATTTTTTTCTCCATTAAGTTCCCCAAAGCCAATTCAGCCTCTCTAAGATTTTTTGCAATAATCGTGCCAAGTCCATACGCTAAACCATCTGCTTTTATTACCAGAGGAAAATTTTGATTTTTCACATACTGCTTTGCTTGATCAATATCAGAGAAAATTTCAAATGCGGCAGTTGGAATCCCTTTATCCCGCATAAATTTTTTAGCAAATGATTTTGACCACTCAATTTGAGCTGCTGCTTTTGTTGGCCCGAAAAAGGGAATTTTAAGTTTTTCAACCTCATTTGCTAGTCCTTCAGCTAAACATGAGGCTGAGCACGTAAGAACTAAATCTACGCTATTTACCTTAAGCCAATCCACAATGTCTATTATTCTTCTAAGTGGTAAATTTTCTCCAAGAGTAGCGGTGCCAGCGTTTCCTGGTGCAAAATAGATTTTGCTTACTTTCGCAGATTGATGTAGTTTCCACGCAAGCGCATGTTCACTTCCCTTGTAACCAACTATTAGTATTTTCATTTTCCCTATATGGTAATATTTAATATATTATAACTTTATTGCCTAATTGTTATTCTATCTTATTTATCTGTCAAAATTATAATATAATTTGCCGATATGGATGGCGCTGATTTAGAAAAATTAAAAAATATCTTTCAGAAACATTCTGTTGTCAAAAGCACGGATGGACAAATTATATCCGTTGCCGGAGGGAAAAGCAGTTGGCTTTTTGACTCGAGAAACGCCCTGATGCGCCCAGAGGCCCTGCAGTTGGCGGCAAATATATTCTGGGAAACATTTGAAAAAGAATACCCTTTCCAGATATGCGGACAGGAAACCGCCGCCCTTCCTTTAATCGGAGCAATTGTTCTAAAAAGCGCGGAAGCGGGAAAACCGGTTAACGGGGTTTTTATACGCAAGAGCCGAAAGCCCGACGGACTCCAAAAGATAATAGAGGGAGAATTAAACGATGAGAAAATTATACTAATCGATGACCTGATAAATAGCGGAAAAACAATGTTGCATCAAATCGAAATACTAAAAACGGCTGGGAAAAAGATTGACACTATTTTCACTCTCGTCCGTTATAGACCGCTGGATTCTTACGAATTTCTAAAAGAAAATGGCATCAAAATGGTATCTCTTTTTACACTAGAAGATTTTGGCCTTTCAATGTCAAAAAGGGAGAGCAAAATAAGATCCGATTTCCAGATTCTATGGTATTTCCAAAGCCCAAATCCAAACTACTTTTACAGAGTCCCAAAATCCGCTCCGGTTATCGACGGCCAAAAACTATATTTCGGCAGCGATTCCGGTTATTTTTGGGCGATAGATAAAAAGGACGGCTCTCCTGTCTGGAAATATAAGGTCGGTTGGCACGCCAAAGGAAAAAGCATCTTTTCCTCCCCTGCTCTTTGGAATAATTTCGTATACTTTGGTTCGTATGATGGAAATGTTTACGCCTTAGACAAGAATACCGGAAAAGTAAACTGGATTTTTATGGAGACGGATTGGGTTGGCTCTTCGCCCGCCGTTGCGCCAGATCTTGGTCTAATGTTTATCGGCCTTGAGTTCGGACTTTGGAGAAAACGCGGAGGGATAGCGGCACTTGATCTCAAAACTGGAGAGAAAAAATGGGATTTCACGATGCCGGAATTAACCCACTCATCTCCCGTTTACGATGAAAAAAACAAAGTTGTAGCCATCGGAAGCAATGATTGCAAAGTTTACTTATTTAACGCTAGAGACGGAAAACTCCTTTGGGAATTTCAGGCTGGAGGAGAAATTAAAGCGTCTCTCTGCATCGACGATAAAAGAAAGTTATTAATCTTTGGCGCTTTTGACGGATATATTTATATGCTTAATCTATCATCCGGAGAGCTTTTTTATAAATTTAAAACTTTGGCCGCAATTTATTCAACGCCAGTGATATATGAAAATAATGTAATTGTCTCATCTTTAGACAAGAAGATTTATTCAATAAATTTAGATACGAAAGGATTGAATTGGGATTATCAATGTGGCGGACGCGCCATGACTACCCCATTAATCGTAGAACAATCCATTTGGGTAGGAGCTACAGACGGAGTAATATACGAGATTGAAGCAAGCTCCGGAAAACTTTTGAGCATATTTCGAACGACTGAACGTATAACGAATAAACCAGTTTACGACCTTAAATCAAAGACTCTTTTTGTCCCCACTTACGCAAATGAAATTTATGCAGTTAAAGTTTAATTATTTGCTGCCCTAAATCCCCTCCGAATATTCCTCCACGGCAAAGCATTATCTCTCCGCTACACTGAAGTCTGTTAATTTTTTCTTGATCAGAGCGTCTTTTGTCTCAAACCCCGGAAGATAGATTACTTTCTCCGAATAATCTATGTCCTTAAAATAAGCGAGTTGCGCCCTAAAAATTTTTTCATTAAATTCATTTCCAAAAACTCTTTTGGCTTTTTCCACGATATGCCCGAGAGTATAATAATCCTTCATAACAAAATAGAGATCGACGTAGTCTTTCCATTTGGCTCTGCGTCCCAGCGCATATGCCTTCATCGCTGCAAGCGTTAGCAAGTTGGGCAATTTGATTGCGTCATTAAGACTTTTAGATATATGTATAAGGAAAGGATAATGAAAAAAAGTACACCTTACTCCGTTAATGCTGATTGTATAATTTCCGGTTTCGTCTTTGAATACTCGCTCTATTTTAATACCTTTTGGCAGCTTCTTTCTAATCGTGATGTTGTCAAATTCTTTAGCCGTGAATAGATCGAAATCTATGGAGCGCCGATGGCCGATATGAAAAGCTATCGCAGTCCCGCCCACCAGATAAAAATCTTTAGAAAATTTTTTAAGGAGCGGCGTGAGCTCCAATTGCTCTAGCGTTAAAATTTCTTTATGCATAGCGATTAAAA
>MFIQ01000031.1 GCA_001778905.1 Candidatus Giovannonibacteria bacterium RIFCSPLOWO2_12_FULL_44_15
AAAGGGTTCCCAAAATAAGAGCTGCCGTTGACGCCAGAACAAAATAAAACAGCCATGATCGTTTCGGAAAATAACTCCTGTCGCGAAGGGCCAAAATAATCCAGGCGGCAAAAATTATTTCGACAATTATCCTAAATATAAAATTCTTTCCCGATATGAACGGAAAAAACATCCCCTTAAAAACAATGAGGGGCAAAAACAATATAAGGTGAGTTCCCGTCTTGATCGCAATGGCCAAAAACCGATTTAACTGCATAGATATAATGATATTAAAAAAATAAGGCTCCGTCCACATGCGTGAACGGAGCCTCGGTTGCGCTCCAAAAAAGGTCAAGGGAAAATGAACTTCATTACCTCATTCGCCGCGCGTTCAGCCGCGCCAGGATTTTCGAAATCCCTAAAGGATTCAGCGCGAACGTTGAGAGTGTAACGGTGAATCCCACTGGCGTCACGTCTCACCTCATTGATAAGGCGAAATATCCGATCCGTCCTCCCGGCTCCCCAAACAAAATCCTTCGAAATTATGGGCGGGATGCCATTGGGATGACCGTAAGCCACCCTGTTTGGGAAATCATCATAGCCATACTTCCTCCCATCTTCTTCGCCCATCGGGAAAAGCATGGTTATAACGGGCGTTCCGCGTAACAAAGCTTTATAACCGTCAGTACCTCCCCAGCCAACGACAACCACATCTGAAGCTAAATATAATTGCAACAGATCCGCCTTTCGCGCATCCACCGAATTTATACTGCTGGCCGACATCGCTTTTTCGAAAAGCTCTGCGGCCATTGGATGCTTTGGATGGAATCTCCAGGCGACACGCGTTATTGCGTCAAAAGGAGGGTTGTCGAGAAACATCTCGAGCTGGGAAACCGCCATCTCCGGAGGCTCGCCCATAAAGCCAACGCTCACGAGGAAATCCGTATACGAAAGTTTCAGCTCATTGCGAATCTTTTCCCTTATCGTAGGGATCTCATCCAGCGCCGGAAGTTTTCCGAAGCTCGGCATGCCGTTAATCACAATTGTCTGCAATCCGGGACGCGCATCTTCGGCGATTTTGGAAGCCAATGGAACAGAAACCAGCATTGCGTCGGGGCTAACCGAACGCGCTTTCGAGGCCGAACCCGAACCCGGAAGATCTTCGAGCCACAAAACTTTTTTCCCTTTTTCTCGGAAAGCTTTTGTCGCTTCGACCTGATAATTGGTCGCCGTGGTGCTCACACCGACCAGAATTCCGTTGATTCTGTTCCAGCCAATCGCGTTAGCGTACTCAACTGGAGAATCGGCGACAAACGGGATTCCCTTCTTTTTCAAAAGCGGGATAGCGCCATTCTTTCCTTCTGGATCCGCAAACCAAAGCGTCTTAATTCCTTTCTTTTCTGACTCAGCCGCTACAAAGATCGCCTCGACAGCTGACCCGGCATCTCCTACACCGATAAGTAATTCGTTCACATAGCACCTCCTATTTAGATTTCAATTCAAAAGGAGCTTAGCAAATTTCTCCAGACAAGTCAAACATTTTTTACGCCAACAAAATCAGCAACACGCCCAGAATAGCAATCGCGGCGCCGAGGAGTTTTTTCGAGATATTTTTCTCGCGGAAGAAAAGCCAGCCCCAGAGAACCCCAAAGAGAACGCCTACCCTTTTTATCGCGATCGTATAGGAGACTAAGCCGGTAACTAGGGCGGAGTTATAGAAATAAGCGTTCAGCGCATGGATAATGCCGATCAGGGATAAAAGCATAACACCATGCAGAAGAAAGGCGCCCCCGATGGGAGAAGCAGCGTATGATAAAGTTTCGCCCCTGACGATCAGTTTTTTATACTTAATCAACAAATATATCGCATACGCAATCGTCATAAATCCCGTGATAATTCCAGAAGAAAAAAATCTGTCCGAATTAAGTATCGCTAGTTTATCAAAATTCGAAGAAACTGAAGCCATTAGAGCGACGGATAAGCCAAGCAGGTTACCCTTTTTATAATCCTTTGCCTCCGTGTTTTTGGCGGAAACCCTGGCAATGTTCCAAAGGCCGACGACGCTTAAAATAACTCCGGCTATCCCGAGAATCGGAGGCGACTCGCCCAAGAACATCCAAGCCGTGAAAAGAACGAAAATCGGCGCCGTGAGCGACATGGAATACACCGAAGAAAACTCTCCGAGTTCATATGCCTTAAACCCGATCGGAACCATTATTGTATTTAAAGTTCCTGTGATTAATACCGCTCGCCAAAAATCCGTCCCCAACTCCGGAAAGCCGATCAGAAAATATGAGACGGCGAGCAATATTAAAGACACAATGCCCGTCGCGACAAAACCTATAGTAATCTTTGAAAATTGGGCTAATTTTACGGCACGATTAGAGAGCGCGTTCATGCACGATTGCGCGATCGCCGCCCCGAGCGCAAAGAAAAACCAGGCAGCCATTTATTCCAGAAAAGAGAAAATTCCCGGCAAGGCTTTTATTCTCGAGATTAGCCTCTCTTCGATTTTTAAAATCAACTCCGGAAAGCGGTCATTTTCATAAAGATGCCTGCGGAGACTTCGTAAAAGGCGCATCATGTCCCATCGAAGCGCTCCCGCGAGGCAAAGTTTATATTCCCCATCTGGCAGTATAAATTCCTTGCGATAAGCCTCCAAAAATAAAGACACCATTTTTCCAAATTCTTCCTGCGTTCCTTTCTGCAAAAAATTCGATGCGAATGAGGCAAGGGTATTTCCTAAATCCCAGACAAATGGACCAACTCCAACTTGGTCTATATCTAAAAAGGCGGCAAATGAGCCGTCCTTTTTAAAAAGCGCGTTATTCGTATGAAAGTCGTTATGGATTATTCCAGACAGCCGCTCTCGGGAATTTACTCCGGAATTATCGATAAATTCCATTGCCCTTTCAAGATCGGAAAGATTATTTTTAAGAGCCTCGCAGACTTTCGGGAAAGCGCAAGCTTTATGGCTTAATAGATCTCTTTTTATTTGCCAATATATTTCCCTTGATTCTTCATAGGGCATTTGCACGGGTATTACTTTATTAATCGCGGCCCCTTGATCAGGATATTTGTCTAAATATTTTTTACCGGCGTGATGAAAAATTCCAAGAGCCTTTCCGGCGGAAATAAATTCTTCCTCTCCGGCCGTAAAATGATCCCCAGCGACAAATTCCAAAATGTTAACCAATCCCAGATCGGTAGAAACTGTGTAAGATTTACTCCTGCTCAAAAAAACTTTAGGAATCGCAACATCCCTTTCGCGAAGAGCCTCGCTTATCTGATAAGCTTTCTCATAAGAATCCGCCGCATCGCGCCAAAAAGAATTCTTTATGACCAGCTTGCCGAGAGTTTCAGCATCCGCGCGATATACCTTGCTTGCCGCTGTTTTTTCCAAGAATTTTTCCAAACTCCCATGGATAAATTTAATTTCATAATGTTTTTCAAGCAAATCGAAAATCTTTTTCTCATCCGCTTCGGAAACTTTGGCAAGTTCGATTGGTTCAGTTTTTACAAACATGTTCTATTTATATATTCAATACTCCAACGGCCTTTTTCCTGGTCAAATGCAAGGCTATTTAAGGCGCAATAATCCTGCTCGATCCTGGCTCTTTTACCATATGGAATTTCTAGAATATTTCCTAAAACTACTTTGATTAAATTCCCATGAGTAACATATAATAATTTCTCTCCCGAAAACTCCTTTAAATGTTTATCAAAAATCGGCATCACTCTTTTTTCGACATCACCGTAACTTTCTCCGCCTTCCGGCCTGGCATCTTCTTCCTTCTCCCAGCGTTTGAGAATCTCAGGATATTTTGTATTAAATTCGCTTTTTAGCATACCTTCGGCTTCCCCTTTTGAACGCTCATTAAGTTCTTTTATTTCTATATATGGAATATCTGCATGGAATTTTCTAATAGCTTTTGCGGTATCGATCGCTCTTAAGGCTGTGCTTGAAAATATTTGATCAAAATTATGATCCCTTAAAAAATCGCCAAGCTTTTCTGCCTGTTTAATACCCTGCTCGCTTAGCGGAACAGTGAGACCTTCACCCTGCACTATGCCGCGTTCTCTTGCTTCGCTTTGCGCGTGCCTCACTAAAAGAAAATTAGTTTTCATTTTTACTTCTTCGTTTCAATAAAAGTTCGGCAAAATCAAAATCGATTGCGTTATCAATATTTATGGAATCCTCTGCCCGCATCACAAGTCCTTTTACTTTTTTACCGAGCGAAGTTCCCTCCTTTAAAATAATTTCCGGATTAATCACATTCACGCATGAATTTTGGACAAACGCTTCCGGCAAACTTTGGCGGGGAAATTTCGAAGCTTCTTTTATTCCGGAAATATCCTCAGATATAAAAAGTTCCAAATAGTCGCCATTAAATTTATATGTCTTAAGCGGGTGGCTTGCTGCTTTCATGACAGTGATTAGGGAATCGATTCCAGGCGATTCTTGAAAGCTTTTAATGGCCTCATCGATATGTTCGGCGGTACGCAGGGGATTTGTCGGTTTTAGCTGGACAACAATCTCCGGAACATAGTTCTCGTTTTCCTTGAGCCAATCCAAGGCATGTTTCAGGAGGCCTACACTTTTCGCGTCGTCAGTCGCGAATTCAGCAGGGCGTATAAATGGCGCCTCTGCCCTAAATTTCCTTGCGACTGCGGCAATTTCCTCATCATCCGTGCTGACAATCGTCCTCGAAACTGTCTTCGCGTTTTTTGCGGCCTCAATAGTCCAAGCGATAAGCGGCTTTCCATTCAGATCTTTGATATTTTTTCTTGGTATAGATTTTGATCCACCGCGAGCCTGTATTATTGCCAGAATTTCCATATGTTATATAACTCTAATTTTAATATAAAAGTCGCAAATTAAAAGAGCGGCGGGTGTCTGGCACCAGCCGCTCTGTTTTGAACTCATTGGCCTCAACTACATCAGAAAGTCTAGAAAATCTTCGAAACGATCAACAAGCTTCGCGAAGCTCCCGTCGAAAGCCAAGAACACTGCTCCCACCGTGATCAAGGAATTTGGCATTATCCGGAGCTTGGCCTTTTTTTCTCCCAAGAAAAGCACCGAGAATATTAACAGTATCGGGAGATAAAGCCGTTTCAAGGTCCCGATGTATCCCACCGGAGCCAGACGAAACGCCGTATTAGTGAAAAGAACCATAAGCGTCCAGGCTATGCACAAAATGAGAACGGGGACGATGTGGGCTCTTACCCTATCAGCCAGTGATGCGCGCTTTTCGTTGCTCCTCCGACTAAGGAAAAAGAACCAGCCCCCCAGAAATACCCCTTGCAGAGCAAATCCCAGCGCGACGCTCCCGTGTCGAACCAGAGTCGCATCGAAAATTAAGCCGACCGCTCCTACGCATGCAGATCCATAAGACCATAATATTGCGGACCGCCGTTCAAGAAGTTCTTCTTGTTGATCTTTTCCGAGGAATTCAAAATTCCTCGGAAGCATGAACTGCACAAACGGTTGCCAATACTCACGAGACAAGGGAGACATGCCTTCACGCAAATGCAGAAGATTTCCGAAACTAATCAGAGCAATTCCTGCCCAGCCTTGAATAGACGGATGCTCGCCAAAAGATATTGCCGCTAATGTAACGAGAAACGGGGTTAATGACTGAATCGGTTCTGTAAATGAGACATCAACCGTTGGCTTTGATCTAGCGTGGACATTCGCGTACTGAATCCATAGATTCGCTCCGATGACACCAGCAACGCCAATCCAGAAAATCCTATTGCTGGAAAGGGCCATCGTTCCGAAATCGCTCCAGAAAGGCATTATTGCGAGAAGGGCGACCGTCCGGAACGCGTACTGGATTACAAGCGGCTCATATTTGCTTAAAATCTTTTTGCCGCCAATGAGATACCTCTGCGCTGAAACATGCCCCGCCTGCGCAACCGCACCGCAGAGCATCAGAATAATCGCAAGTGTTTCCAAAGATCACCTCCTGAAATATTTCAAGGAAGTTTACAATAAATGCGTGAAAAAATCAATAGCTGTATTCGACTTGGATGGTTTTCTTTTCCTTGGCGGATTTATGCGAGGCGGCGAGGACAAGCATAGTGTCTACGGCACGCTCAAGCGAGATCGGAGAATCTTTTATCGCAAGAGATCCGTCCAGAAGTTTTTGTATGTGCATTACTTCGTGGTAAAACTCATCCTGGCGCGTTTTTGAAATATCCAAGACTTGTTTTTCCTTTCCATACTCATTAATCGTTATCTGATCCGTAGTTTTGGTAACATCGTTATCCCATTTAAGCGAACCGTTTGAAAATTGCATCTCTAGAAATTTTTTCTTTGGATTTGTGATCACATCTTGCGCCACCCTGCCAACCAAGCCTTTTTCCGTCACAACCTGCAAAAAACAAGAGCGGTCGTAAGATGCCCCGCCATCTTCTACATAATCAATCAGGGCGGTTACCTCTTTGATTCTTCCAGCTCCAAGCACGTGCGCAAAATGTTGCCATAAATTCAGCCCATGCGAATGCTCTCCTCCGGCACCTCCACCGCGCTTCCAGAAGCCGAGATATGTATCTTTCGGCCCGGAAAGCCATGGATGCGCATCAAATATATTCTTCCAATGGCTTCGAAATTCGCAATCCATCGATAAGACATTTTTAAAAACTCCGGATGATAAAATTTCTTCGGCTTTAAGAGTATTTTCCGCAACAATGTGGTCATACCCAACAACAACTTTTGTCTCAGGATTCTTTTTTAGTTCATCCAAAAACTCTTTCAACCCCTCAAGCGTCGGCGAGCAAAGCGGTTTCTCCATTTGCAAAACCTTGGGCGCTTCTTCTTTTAAAACATGGAGTCCTATTTTCAAATGCGCATCGGGAGGAGTTCCGATTAAAATTACGTCATATCCGCCCTTGGGATCTTCTCCCGTTTTGTATAGTTTTATCCCATCGTCCCAAGCGCCGTATCGCTTCGGATAAATTTCTTCTTTCATTCTATTTAAGGCATTCGCGTCATTATCAACGACACATACTTCCCATCCGGCTCTTCGGCAAGCTTGAGTTAGGTGATTGCCGATTGATCCCGCTCCAAAAACTTTTGCCTTAATTGTCATATTAAATCATGATACCTTAACTTCTCCACCTTCATCAAACGCGTCCATTTGGTGCTGACCCCAATTTAAAAGCTTGGTCTTCCGGTCTTCGCGGTTCATTGCGGCAATGGATCGGTCGGTATAAAAAGAATCGCCGTTATAATCCGTGGTGGAAATCTCCTCGAATACTGCCCCATGTTCCGAACCAAAGGCATGCAAGACCCCGCGCGGTATCCACAGTGAATCTCCCGGCTCCAGAATTTTTCTCCTCCCGTTTATTTCAGCTTCCAGCGTTCCGTTCAAAATCTGGAAAGTTTCATCCTTCTTTTTATGGTAGTGTTCCGGGTTCCATTGCCCCGGCAAAGCCACGATCACTTTTTTTGCGTATTCTTTGTTGAAGCAAGTTATTATAGTCGAGCCTACCTCATGAAAACGCTCTATGCCGTAATGATGAGAAAGTTCAACTTGAAAATCGTGGCCCAGTGGAACCTTAGCCTCGTTTAACATTCCCTTAACCGCGTGTATGGAGTGATACACTATTTCTTTTTTGGACTTGCCCGCTGGCTTGATTTCTTCATCTATCGCCTCGCTCATGGAATAGCTCCTATTCGCGACGAGTCCCGGATGAAAATTCCCGGAGACAAGTTGCCCCTCCTGGAAAGGCATCGCAAAAAAAACGTCGTCTTTCCCGATGCTCTCACCTGCCTTTATCTCGCGACTAGCCCATACTCCACGGACAAACGTTTTTAAATCCTGTCGTTCCTTCTCTGAAATCTCGCGCGTCCCGTTGTCTCCGATTGATTCAACCGCTTCCTTGTAAGCTGAGAGCCATGCGCGAATTTGTTCTGGAGTTGCGGAATAAGCGTTCAATTTTATTTCATCAGTTTTTATACCAACATGCTTTTCGAAAAATCTGGCTCCCTTCGCGTAAGCAATCCTGATGGCGTTTAAGTTGCCAGGATCTTCGTGAGTCGAAAATCCTATGGTGATATTGGGATAGCGGTTTTTCAGCGTTTCAATTTGATTCAAATATAATTTACCGTTTGGCGTCGGGTACAGTGAAACGCAATGCATCAGCGCGAAATCCACGGCCCGCTTGTTGAAAAAACTGACAATCTTATCGATATCCGGGATGGGAAGGCCGCCCGTCGAACAAATAACTGGCTTATTCGCCTCCGCGACCCTTTCCAAAAGCGGCCAATCTTGGTTGGACGGAGAGCCGATTTTAATCACCTCGATTCCCATTTTTTCTATTTGCCCGACAGATTCTTCGTCGAAAGGCGTAGTAATTGTGAGCAGTCCTTGGTGCCTAGATTCGTTAATTAAATTCGTAAAATCTTCTTCCCCAAGTTTCGTATTTAAAAACCGCGGAATGTAATTGCTATTCGAAAATTGCTCGAAATTTGGATGGATTATGCGGCTTAGGTCCCGAAACTGAAATTTCATCGCGCCCCTGATCCCAAATTCGCGCGCTAGATTCGACATCTCGCGGACAATATTCAAGCCGTGATCTATTTTGCCCTGATGATTATTCGCGAGCTCGAATATAAAAATACCCCCAAAATCAAACTTAGCTTTATTTCTAAATGTCTCCATAGATAATCTTTTAATATATTATATAACCACCTCATGCCGATTTAGTTTCGAGATCGGATATGATAAATTTCGCGATCCTTTCTCCCGATTTTCCATCGAGTTTCCAGCATTGAGATTCCACCAATCGCATGCGCTTATCGTGATCTAAAGCCGGACTTTCTAAATACTCCTTAACAGTCTTAGTCATTTCGTCCAAATTTGCAACCAATTTAATCCCACCTGTAGCCGCGGCTTTTTGGTAGTGTTCGGAGCGGTAATACGTATGCGGCGATGAAATAATCCTTCCACCTTTCACATCAAAATTAATATTGATGATGGGTTTATCGAGCGCCGCGGCATCAATCGAGAGGCTAGTGTAGTAGCAAATTACCACGGCGGCGTGGTGCAGAGAATCCAGAAGGTGGGAAAGTTCCGCCTCATCCATATCCCAATTCTGCCCTCGAGTTCTTTCAAAAACCGCGTCTGACAAATTTCTCTGAAATTTAATTCCAGGACGATCATATACGACATGGGGGTGGGCAGGCATATCTTCCTCTTTAACAATGTCATTCGGGTGAAAACGGACAAGTAAAGTTAATTTATCAGTTCCCAAAGTTCCATTTTCAATCAGGCCGCTGAATATTTTTATAACATTCTGGTCAAGTTCCATACGAGTGCGGTCAAAAGCGCGTCCCAAAGGAGCATATAAAATTATTTTGTTGCCGAGAGGTATCCCTATTTTTGCATAAAAATTTTCGCGTGAAATCGGCTTCCCGGAAACAAAATGGTCATGCTGAACTGTCCCGGAAATATATATATTTTTAAGAAGCACGTCATCGTGATCAAAAAGCTCTTTTTTTACTATTTCATTAAAAACGACGTACTTGTCGGGGAGCAGTCGGATCATCCAGCGCGTAGTTATTCTATCCCATGTGTTAATTAATCCCATGGTTTTTATTTTTAAGCGTTTCGCCTCGCGCAGAAACGCGATCTCTTGATCATCAAAGAGATCAGCCAAGAAAACTATGTCGGGTTTTAGTTTTTTGTATAATTCGGCAATAGCTGGCCGCCTGATTAAAATAGAATCAAAAATGCGTACAATCTTTCTAATGAATCTTCTGGCCAAAAAACGGTTCGCCGCAAAGCTTATCCAATAGCGCACGCGGTTTTTCCCATCCGTGTAACGCGTCGAACGGTGCAAGTCCACCGTCTCCGAACGAAGAAGATAAAATTTTATATTCTTAAAAATCCTCTCAAAAAAATCATTTTCGTATGGCGGCACGACCTCAAAAGAAGTCCGAGGATGATTTATCCCTTTTTGGTAATATTCTTTATACCATTCTTTCTTTACTAAAAAAATGATTTTTACTCCTTCATTGTTAGCGAGCGTCTTATATATGCCGGATCTAAGAATATTCTTGCCCTCAACACCGGAAAATATTGGAATGACCGCCGTTTTCATTTCTTAAAATGGTACAAACCGACAGCGCCGGAAAATTCATTTCTTTTCCCCAGGGGCACGATGTGTTTTTTTGCCCAGGCAATAAATTCTTTAATTTTTTTTCCGTCTGTTGGCAATTTAGAATCGCGCGTGATATTTGGAAGTCGCCGCTCGAGATCAAGTATCATTTTTTTTCCATACCCCCAGTCATGATCAATGGTTCGCCATGAAAGTTCCAAGTTGAGCTGCCTTGCCCATGTCTTGAACTCTATAGGGGTTAAATAATGAATATCTGCCAGCGTTATTTTTGCCCGGAATAAGAACCAAAGTGTCATTAAAATATGCCCGCGCGGATTGGTCCAATTAGGGCACGTTAAAATCAAATGCCCGCGCGGGTTAAGTCTTTCTTTTAATTTTTTCAAGGTATGTAACGGATCATCTTGATGTTCCAGCGTCCCTAAAGAAACTATTACATCAAATTTGCTCCTAAACTTGCTTAAATCCGCGCACTCATAATTAAGATTCGGCAAATTATAATTCTCTTTTGCGACCTTGATCGCCGCGCTAGAATAATCAACGCCAAAAACTTGCTTTGCTCCCGCCTTCGCAATTAAGTAAGCCATCTCGCCCGTACCGCACCCGGCGTCTAATACTGTTTTCCCCGCCCAGGAAATTTCTTTGAAAACTTCTCGCTTCGCCGGAGGCACC
>MFIQ01000032.1 GCA_001778905.1 Candidatus Giovannonibacteria bacterium RIFCSPLOWO2_12_FULL_44_15
GCATTGCAGCCGGAAGAAAGAGTGAAAGACGCAGTACTGGAGCCGGGATCCAGCACGCCCGGCCACGTACCTGTGCAAGTAAGAGTTTGAGTACCGCTATTACTGCTAAATGTGGTGGTTGCGTTTGATGCAACAAAAGTCCCTCCGCTTGATATAAGCGAGCCGCTAGATCCCGAAAGCGTCAGAATTTGTCCGCTAATATCGAGCCCGCCGCCGCTATGCGAAAAACTAACGCCCGTACCGGAAACGGTAAGCGCGCGTGCAAGTGTAGTGGTACCGGTGTAACCGGATGTTATTGAAATTGATGTTACCGTACCCCCAAATGCGGCATCCACTATAGAATCTTTCACCGATGCAACACCATCAAACAACACTGCGTCAGTAGATGTTGGGCAGGTGTCGCTTGACCAATTTTCACAAGTTGACCAGTCGCCATCAGTTCCTTCACCGTCCCACGTGCGCGTAGCAGCTGTTGCATAGTTTGTAAAACTCATGGATACAAGGAAGGCGCCGACTATTAGATAGAAACGAAATTGAATCATTTCTTCTTATTATATAGAATGATTGTCAAAAAAAACAACGACAGCGTTCATTGCTTACTCAAAATTTGAGGGGCAGTCGTGTATAATAATACAAGAATAATTTAAGTATCCAAATTCGGAATTGTGGACCTACGGGGAATCGAACCCCGACCTGATCCATGCCATGGATCCGTTCTGCCACTGAACTATAGGCCCGGCTAAACTAAAACAAATATTATCAGATCGCGCCTGTCGTGCCAAATCCTCCTCGGTCGCGGTTGCCTAAATCGTCGACTTCCTCCCACTCCGCCCTGCCATATTTTTTGAAGATTCCCTGCACCAGTCTCTCCCCGCGTTCTACCGGGACTTCGTGGTCCGTGAAATTGTACAAAGTTGCCCAATACTCGTCCGCGTTTCCTGAAAAATCCTGGTCTCCTATTCCAACGCTATTCGCCAGCATTAATCCTTTTTTCGGCAAAGACCCGCGCGCCGCCACCAACAGAAAATATCCGTCCGGAGGCTCAAGGGCGACATTAAGAGGCACCCGTGCTATACCCTTAGGTAAAATCGTCATTGAAACGCGGGCCATAAAATCAAACCCAACGGCCCCTTTAGTTTTATACTCCGGCAGCGGTAGCGATTTATCAATTCTTTTTATGCGGACTTTCATGGTTTGTCCCCTCGCGAGGAATCGAACCTCGATCTATTCCTTAGGACGGAACTATTCTATCCATTGAACTACGAGGGGAGGCTGTTATTATTAAAGCATATGACTGAACATGAAACAAAAATAACCGAGGCGGTTGGGAAAGTTTTGCCCGCCGTCGTATCCATTACAATCGCGAAGGAGGTAAAAGATATTACCAAAGATTTGCCTCTCGAATTCTTCCGGTTGCCGCATTATCAGGAGTTTTTAGAGCACGAAATACAACACGCGCAGAAAGACGATAAGGGCCGAATTAAAATCGGCGGGGGTTCGGGCTTTTTTATATCCGAGGACGGGATAATTTTGACCAATCGGCACGTTGTTCAGGATAAACACGCGACGTATGATATCGGGTGTTCCGACGGAAAGAATTTCGAAGCGGAAGTCGTCGCGCGCGATCCAATCAACGATGTCGCAATTTTGAAAATAAAAAATCTCAACGGGAAAATTCCATTTATAAAAATCGGGGCGACTAAGAATTTGATACTAGGGCGCACCGTCATTGCCGTCGGAAATGCTTTGGGCGAATTCCAAAATACCGTCTCGACGGGCGTTGTCTCCGGCCTATCTCGCTTTATCTCCGCGGCGTCAGACGTCATGGGACATCAGGAAAGATTGCGCGGCCTTATACAAACTGATGCCGCAATTAATCCCGGCAATTCCGGGGGGCCTCTGGTCAATCTCGACGGCGAAGCAATAGGTATAAATGTTGCGGTTGTCTTCGGAGCGCAGAATATCGGTTTTGCAATTCCGATCGAACGCGCAAAAAGAGATTTAGAAGAAGTCAAAAAATTCGGCCGGATCAGGCGTCCTTTCCTTGGAGTCCGATATATGTTATTAAACAAGTTTTTGCAAGACCGCTTTTCTCTCCCGATAGATCACGGCGCGCTAGTTATTAACGAAGGAATTCCCGGAGATATGTCCGTCATTCCCAACTCTCCAGCAGCGAAAGCCGGGCTTAAGGAATTCGATGTAATAATATCCTGCGACGGGAAAGAAATTACGGACAAGGAAACGCTTGAAGATATGCTCTCGGGTCACGAAATAGGCGACAAAATCGAAATTAAAATCTTCAGGCAGGGAAAAGAAGAATCCATCAAGCTCTCGCTCGAGGAATTCCACAAAGAAAGCGTATAAACTCGGCTAAGCTTTTATCTCCAAAAGCTCTTTTAACTTCGGCTCGTCAAAACCGACAACGATTTTTCCGTCTATCTCAATAACCGGGACCCCCAATTGGCCGGATTTCTTGACCATATCCTCACGCGCCTCGACATCCTGGGCAACATTCAATTCTTTATATTCAATCGCATTATTCTTGAATAATTCCTTTGTGTGCCTGCAATAAACGCAGGTTGGGGTCGTATAAATTTTTACATCGTGTGCCATATTTTTATTATAACAGGCCTGTCAAATTTTTAATATCCGGAAAACTCTTCGAAGCGCATATCGTCGCGGGAAATCTTCAATTCTTCAAGTAATTTGGCCATAGCCGCTACCATCCCAAGGGGGCCGACCATATAGAAAGTCGTATTGGCAAGATCCCCCGAGCTTTTTTTGATAAAATCCGCGTCAACATGGCCTTCTTTATCCGTCATCCTTGGGCAAAGCTTAAAATTCGGGTTTTCGCGCTCCCAACCTTCTAAATCTTTAAGAAATGGGGCGCCTTCTTTGTTGCGATTTGAATAAATAAGCGTTATTTTATGAGGCAGCTTTCGCTCCGTCGCGTCTTTAATGATGCTCCTTAGTGGGGTTATCCCAATCCCGCCGGCTATCAAAACAGCTTTTCTATTGGGGTTTTCATGAAGCCCAAAGTCCCCGAAAGGCCCCTCAATTTTCGATATTGTTCCTATCGGCACTTCGGCAAAAGATCTTTTGAAGGCAGATCCGGTCATACGCGTCGCAACCATCAAAATTCCTTTATCTTGAGGGCTTGAAGTTATGGAAAAATCACGGTGGTCTTTTTTCTCGTCTTTATACGGCGCGTTTTTCAGGAACACTTCGACATATTGCCCAGCGCGAAAAGTAAAATCCGAGGAGGTTTCAAACACAAAAGCCATCGTTCCCTCGGCAACTTCAAAGCGGTCTTTAAGCGGAAAATCGTAATCCGGCATTTTACTTGATGGTAAAAAGGTTATCTCCCACATCAAAGATGCAGAATCCTCCGGTATTGCAGTTTTTCCCGACCAGAATTACAACCTGGTAACTGCCCGGGCTGAGACTTTGCGGAACCGTATATGTGTATATGCCCTCCGGCGGAAGGCCCGAAGGAAACGCGGATGAATTAAACATCTCCCTACCGGTCGCGTTGGATTTGTACGGGTCCGTTATAACCGAATTCGTGCGCATTAAATTTACAAAAATATCGGCGTCGGGAGGAATAGTGGCCGTATCCCATTTCACCAGATATTGCTTGCCCCTCTGCCAAACTTCGCTGCCGTTCGGAGATATCACGCGTATTTTTTTGGTCGCGGCGCCAGAAGAACCGCTTGCCGGCGCGGGCGCCGGGGATGGATTTTTAGAATTTGACTCTTCCTCCCCGTTCTGCGCGTCTTTCCCATCATTTGAACTTAAATTAAACGTCCCTGCGCGCCACGCCCAGATTAGGCCCACAACGAGTAGAATTACTATCACGGTTATAATTCCTAAACTCTTTTTGCTCATTACGCTTTTAAATTCAATAATACCCATTATATGATAATTTTTTGAGAGGTGCTAGGATATGAATATGGAACAAAAACCTATTTCAGAACTTATTAATCTTAGCGGAAAAAACGCGATCGTGACGGGAGGAGCCGTTGGCATCGGATTGGGTATCGTTTCGCGCCTGGCCGAAGCCGGGGCGAATGTTTTGATAGCCGATCTAGACGAAAAAGAAGGCGAAAAATCCACGGACGGCAAAAAAGTAAAATTTTTAAAAACAGACGTATCCCAAGAAGAGGAAGTCAAAAAAATGATCGAAACGGTAGCAAAAGAATTCGGCGGCCTCGATATTATAGTTAATAACGCCGGAATTTATCCGCAAAAACCGGTCTCGCATATGACAAAAGAGGATTTTGATAAAGTGATGTCGGTTAATTTGCGGAGCGTATTTTTGTGCACGAGGGAGGCAAGCAAGCAGATGATTTCCCAGGGACACGGCGGGCGAATAATCAACATAACCTCGATCGATGCGCTTCACCCCTCAATGATCGGGCTCGCGCATTACGACGCCTCGAAACACGGCGTTTGGGGATTTACAAAGAATTCGGCGCTCGAATTGGCAGAGCATAAAATTTGGGTAAACGCGATAGCGCCCGGGGGCATTGCGACGCCGGGAGTTGCAAAGATGTCCCCGTCCGGAGGAGATGTTAAGAAAAACATTGAGGCTTTCATGGCCAAAATTCCTATGCGCCGCATGGGAGAGCCGGACGACATCGGCAAAGTCGCCCTTTTTCTCGCCTCCGATCTAGCCTCATATATGACAGGGTCGCAAATCGTCGTCGACGGAGGAGTGCTTTTGTCTTGATCTAAATACTACTTGACCGTGATGAGTCCGTCGGAGAGGTCATACTTGCAACGCTCGCCTGGTTCGGGGGTGTTGCAGTCCTTGCCCGCGAAAATCAGCACCTGGTAAGTTCCGGGTTTTATTGTTTGTGGAACTTTATAGGAGTACGTGCCTTCCGGAGGCGTCGCATCGGGGAAAATAGCTGCGTTAAACATTTCTTGCCCGGTAATTCTCTTTGAGTTTACATAAGGATTGGTAATAACCGACGCGGTAAGAATCAAATCCACGTATACCATAGAGTCGGGAGCCAAGCCCGCCGTATCCCATCTCACATTGTACTGCTTTCCTCTAAGCCACGTTTCGCCTCCGTTAGGCGCGAGGACTCGGACCCGAACCGCTCCCGCACTGCCGGAAGAAGTCGGCGTGGGCGTGGGATTTGTTGTTTGCGACTGCTCCGTCCCCGGTGATGCCGATTGATTTTGACCCCAGAGAAAGTATGCCACGACTAAAACTACGATGACCACTAAAACAATGATGGTCCATGTTTTACTCGTCATATGTATTAAGAATTAATTAATAATATTTAGAACTTTATATTATTGACTTAATTATAGGACGTATTGGAACCTATTTTCTTGCGTTTAAGCATTATCCCAACTATGTCCCCATCCCGCTAGTATAAGTATTCAAAAATTGGGGGATGACAAACATCAACCCGATCAACGGCAATACGATAACCAGAGCCGTAATAATCAGCGTCCATAAAAAATATTTCCTGGTCTTCTCAACGGAACGATAAATTTCCTCGGTCTTCTTATCCAGCTCATCAATTTTCTTCAAAAGTTCCTGCTCCATTTTTGTATTATAGCAAATTGGGTGGGCAATTATATGCCATTAGAACCTGCTTACTAAACACGCCTTAAAAAGTATTTCATAAAAGTGCCGTATTCCTCTGCGCTCATGAAATCCGTCTTCATGAATTTGTGCGTTTTGGGATTGATCCATTTATAGCTATTGTGTTCAGAAGAGAGTTTGATTTCACCTGATAAATATTTGGCTTCATAAACAGTTAGAAAATTGTATATACCGCGTCTCCTGACTTCTCTTCTAAATTGAAAAAGTGGTTTTCCTAGTTTGTATTTAACTTTTGTTCCTAACTCTTCTTTCACTTCTCTGTCCAATATTTTTTTAAGAGGGGTTTTTGTTTCAACATTATCAATACGCCCTCCTGGCAAATCCCAAAAGTCGTTATCTGACAATTTTAGAAATAAGGCCTTATTCCCTTTTCTAAGATAGAGTTTTAATGATACCTGGTAATTTGCGTAGTCTCTTTTCATGTTAAAGAATGGGATCCAGCTTACCCTTAATAATTTCAAACATCTTTTCGTGGCCGGAAACATTAGGATGGATGCCATCCTCCAAATCTTTTTCTGTGAGAACCTTGTCCATGCCGATATATTCAAGATTCCCGTTAGCGGCCGCTTCTTTCAAAATCGAATCGTATTTCTCTATCTCAAAATTAAGATATTTTCTTTCGGTGTTCCAAGGAATTGGCGTTGTCTTCGCTTCATCCACCCTCGTCAAACCGATAAAAATAATTTTGATTTTTTGCGCTTCTTTAATTATGCTTTCCAGATTTTCCCTGAATTTATCCAAAGAAACTCTGTTTTTATTTTCCGATATAACGATTTGCGAATCGTTTATACCGATTGCGATTAAAATAATCTCGGGTTTGCGCGCCTCCGCTTCAATCTTGAATCTTTTTAAAAGATCCTCCGTATTGTCGCTCGAAACTCCTAGATTATAGATATCAAAATCCTGGTCAACTCTTTGCCCCTTTGATTCAAAATAATTTCTCAATCGATTAGCCCACCCGCCGCCAATAGGATCTACCGCTCCCCAAGTGATACTGTCCCCAAATATGCAAATGTTTGGCATAATCAAAGACTATCATAAAAGTCCTAACTCCCTTAAGCCTCTCCCCCTACTCTGGTAAGGGCAAGAATCATGATTGAAAATCTTCCTCTTTCAGCTCGGACTGGCGTAAGATTGACCTGAAAGTTCCAAGCGGGATTTCTTTTCGATTGGCGGGAACAATTACTGTTAGAGTTTTCCTGCCGATTTTTCTGAATTTAACGTGGCTACCTTTTTGGGAAACATAAAAAAGCCCTTTTGCTGAAGGACTTTAACGATATGGCTTGAAGAATAAAGCTTAGGCACGGCTTAACGAAACCTCAACCAATTCTGGACGTTCAACTTTGCTTATCTTTGATGGCGACTTCAAATCTTCAAAATACAATTCAAGCGCTTCATCAAGATTCCCAAGAGTCTCTTTTCTTGTCTTCCCAAAACTTGAAACATCAACATTAAGACATTGGGCAACGTAGTATTTACCTTCTTTCCAAACAACTGATTTTAAGCCCGTGATTTTCATAAGGATATTATATAGACAAAACGTTTGAATTTCAAGTCTTCGCTCGTTATTTTTGGATCGGCAATCAAGTGCCGCTAGAACTAAACTTGTGCTTTCAGTATGACATATCCCACTACTTTCAAATTTAGAATATCCGTGCTACAATAGCCTGAAAAATAAGGAGGTTCTATGACTCTAATCGGGACTTCGGCGTACTTTATGATCGAGAAGGGAACCAACGTTGGCCGGATTGTTTTTCCCGAGGGAAATAAATCAGCTGCGCTTTGGTCAAAGCGGTCCGGCAAGATAGTCATTTTAATAGGGCTCGAAGAGGGAATTCTGACCGAGGATGAGGCAAAGATGATTCGAAATATGATTGAGAGTTCTCTCTTACCCAACGAAGACCCTATGGACATGATCAGGCAAGGCGAGCATCAAACAACAAAGGGATCATTCGATCGCTTAAGTCTCTTCCATGACGACGTCATCATATCAATGAGTGAAGATCCAGATGTAGGCTCACTCCGACATACCCAAAGAATGCTCGAGACTATGCAGGGAAAAATCAGGTCCATGAAAGAGCGCATAGAACACTGATCTTCATCGAAACCCTACTAGATAGGAATTAAGAAGGCGTCACTATGTGTCGCCTTCTTTCTATTCAATTGTTGAACATCGGATGTTCAACATTGTTCACGTGGGTCGGCGGATTATCCGTCCGAAGCTTCAGCGCAGGAAGAAGAGCCATTAGAACCTCTTTGATTCCATTTGATAAACTGCCGATCTATGACCAATGATTAAAATTTTTACCGTCTTACCATCAATACGAAAAATAACGCGAAAATCGCCAATGCGAAGCTTACGATATCCCTTGAGAGATCTCCTTAGCGGTTTGCCGAATGCTTCCGGAGCGCTTGAGAGTTTTTCTTCAATCACTTTTTTGACGCGAACTTTATCTGTCGTTGAAAGCCGCGGAATATCTTCTTTTACAACCGATTCGTGATAAACAATATCGAATATCACTCCCATGCTTTTTTATGGGCGGTAAACTTAGCGTTTTTAGTATCGCGCGAGGATGCAACCGCGTCCCACACTTGATCCTCTTCCAATTCAATGGCAACCTTCAATAGCTCGGCCGCTTTTGTCGCTTCCGGAACCTGGTCCCTTTTCGCTAATTTTCCCAAGGCCTCCTCGATAGGTTTAGAGATACTAATATTTACTCTTCGTTTTATTGTAGGCATATAATAAGTGTATCAAAAGTGTATCACCGTGTCAAATTGTCGCTTCGCTTGTTATTTTTGGGTGCCTATCGGGATTTGAACCCGAACCGAGAGTTCCACAAACTCTAGTGCTAACCGTTACACTATAGGCACCATTAAATTTTTTCCCAAATCGCTTGAGAATTAATCCGGAGAAATTCTACCGCATTTAATCAGTTTTGTATACGATAGACCCCTCCTTCGCGGCTTTGGAAAGCATAATCGCCACCTCCTCTCCTGCTTTTGCGGAACTGACATCTTCCTTGTTGATCTGCATCGATCCGACGACATCCGTAAATTCATTATCTCCTTTGACAACTTTAACCTTGTCTCCCGTTGAAAGCTTATCGGTAAGCTTAACGACGGCAACGTGAATTTTGTCGTAGTAGTGGGTCACTTTCCCTATTTGTATATCAGCCATAGATTACATATAGCCTATAATCTGCCGACCTTCTTATTCTATCCTACACCTAGGGAAGATTTGCGCAAAAGGGGTTTTGGTTTGTGCAGGGGAATAGATGAAGTTAGAACTTGGTTCAGGCTTAGACAGCTTCCGAAAGAAGCTTTCGCTCTTTGAAAAAGAATTTGTAGAAAGCCAAGGCGAATAGGAACAAAAAGATAAACCTCATTTCATACGAGAAAAAGATCCATTCATAATATTCAACGATTTTGCGATGGATCTCTGTAGGTAAAAATTCAAATATTTCGTCTACTAGCGATACGGTCAGAAAATTAAATGCTGAAATTAGTAGGGCAATGATGGAAGAAATTACGAAACGCTTTTTTAAAAAATTTATAATAATTAAAATAAATTTTAACGCAATAATCGGAAAAGCCAAAATAATAAAAACCCCGCCAAATCCATAAATAATAATTTCTAGGGTCACTAAAGCCAAGAAAAAAGTAGACAAGGTCCCCTTTAAGCCAACTTCTTGAGATAGTGCAAATGATTTCATTTTCTTATAATATAACATTTTAAGGTTTACGCAAATGTCCGCGTTTTTAAGCAAGTGCGCGGGGGGAGATTTGAACTCCCATGGGGTTGCCCCCGCTACCACCTCAAGGTAGTGCGTCTGCCGATTTCGCCACCCGCGCAAATAATTTATTCCGCCGGAGTTTCTTCTTTTGGAGCTGTGTACAAAGCCTGCCTCATTTTTCGGCGCGCTTCTGACTGGGCTTTCTCGCGAATGTAGTAGAGTTTGGACCTGCGCACTCGCCCTCCCCGCCTTAAAATTTCTATTTTTTCAATGACCGGAGAGTAGAGAGGAAAAATTCTTTCGATGCCGATTCCATCGGAAACCTTACGGACGGTAAAAGTCGCCCCGGCTTCCGTCCCGTGCTTTCTGGCCAATACCAATCCTTCAAAAGCCTGCGAGCGGGTTTTATCTCCCTCTTTGATTTTCTGCCATACTCTAACTGTATCTCCCGCGCGAAGATCCAATTTTTTCCGCGCCTCTATATCAACCGGAGAAAATTTCGTATCTAAAACTTGAGTCATGATTCGTTATTTTTATCATATGTCCCGATTTCTTGCAAGGCTCGCTCCAAATCTTCTGGCATACCGGCCTCGAGCTTGATTTTCGCTCCGCTAGGCAATGAAAATTCAATCGAGGAAGCGTGCAGAAACTGGCGGTTTATACCTCTGGGGCATACAAATCTTTTCCCGGAATAAAGCTTGTCGCATACGACCGGATGCCCGATCGCCGCAAAATGCGAGCGTATCTGGTGCGTGCGCCCGGTCTTGGGCAAAGCCTCGACAAATGTGAAATCATCGAATCTTTTTATAACCTTGTATTCGGTTAGTGCTTCTCTAATTGTTCCTCTCTTCTCGCCGATTGCAACGCGCTTCAGCGGAGTTTTTTTGGAGCGCCCAATTGATAATTCAATTTTCCCGGAATTATCCTTAACTTTGCCGACAACCAAAACTTTATAGCTTTTTTGAATTTGCCGCGTTTTAAAAAGATCGTGCAAATATTCCTGGGTTTTCTCATTTTTTGCGAAAAGGATTACGCCCGAAGTTTCCCCATCCAGACGATGGACAACCAATAACTCGGGTCTTTTCTCAAGCGCCCAATCAAAATTAACTCCCGCGGGCTTATTGACCGCTACTAAATCGCTATCTTCGTAAATTATCTCCATTTATATTTTAATCTGGTCTGGACCTGGTGTGGAGGAAGCCGCGGCTTTGGCATGCATTCTGTTTACCGCCACACCTCCTCCTATCAGTATCAAGGCTACAACAACCCCAACGCCGAACTTCACGGCATCATCAGCGCCCGTCCACCCCAGAGCATACCCGTATATTATTCCAAACGCACCAGACAAGATGATACCGACGCCGATATTTGTTCCTAGACCCAAACCGAAGCAAAGTATTCCGAGAAGGAGGACAATTATCCCAGCAATGTTAGCGGCTATAAAAATTTTACCGCCGTAAGTCTTGCTCAACTTCGTATATTCTTCCTGCCTATCCCGAGATTCTCGTTGCTGTCTTTCGTAGCAAGCCTGGTCGCCCGAGGCGCAAGAATTATAATCATACGAATAGGCTGGATATTGCGGCGGCGGGATAAAAATTTTCAAACCTAAAACCAGAAGGGTTGAAACTATCACCGCGATCGCTCCGCCGATAATAAAATTCATAATCTTATACTTCCACAGTGGATCATTCCTAAACATATTTTTTATATTATTCTTATAATAATTTTCATTAAAAAATTGGAAACAATAAATTAGTGAACGGCGGCTGGCTGAGACGCGTATCAATTCGTGATGGAATTTCTATTCTTCGATCATTTTCGAACTGCAAACCTGTTATTTCATAGGTAACCTTGCCAGCCCATTCCGAAGACACCTTAGCCCCGCCGAAAGGAAATTCTTTTATGTAGTTTGGCTTAAGCGTGTCGCTTACCGAAATATTCTCCTCCCAAATGCTTTTCCCATCCTTGTCCAAATAATAAACCTTGATGCCGACATAATTTACGGTTTTATCCCCGATATTCTGCGCTTTCCCGATGTATGTCCTTAGGCGCGGGTTAGACTGGTATAAATCCGGCGGATAGACTTCATTTGTAAAAGTTATTTTTATTTTTGAGGAGTAATTTTCGGCTTCGTTTACCTGAGATGGTTCTTCTTTTTCGCCATTCAAAGAATCCCCATTGCCTGCTTCGCGATAATAAACTATAAAAGCCAATCCCAAAACAACAGCTACAGAGAGTAAAATGCCAATTGTTTTGAACTCTTTATTTTTGTCCATTCAATATATTATACAATTTATTTAACAATACTTCCAGCAGGGACTTCGGCGTCCGGCGCGAGCAAAACCGGCTGCCCCTCGTTATCCGCCGCCAAAAGCATACCCTGAGATTCGAGTCCCATCAGCGCCCTTGGTTCAAGATTCGCGACGATGACGATTTCTTTCCCAACCAAGTTTTCCGCCCCATACGATTTTCCAATTCCCGCAATTATCTGCCTCTCTTGCCCTGAGCCTGTCGAAGGGTCCTCCCCAAGCGAAACTTGAAGCTTTATCAATTTATCCGAGCTGGGCACGCGTTCGGCGGTCAAAATCTTCGCCACCCGCAGATCAACTTTTTTAAATTCGTCGTAAGAAATCATTCTAAATACGCGTTATCAACCCAACACCAGGTCCAGAATAAAGGGGTGCCTGTTGGAAGGGGGATAATAATCGGATGGTTAGTTTCTTTAAAATGTTCTTCGTTATGCGCGTTATGCGACTGGCAGCAGAAAACTCCCCCGCAGGAAGTGCAAAGGCGTAGATTCGTGGATATTTCGCATTTTTCACATTTCTTTGCATCCGAAGAAGTAATTTTCATCTCAGGCATATGCGGGCAATCTTCTTTTTTGATTTTATTTTGTGCCATAAATTTTGTGCGCGATAGAAGGATCGAACTTCTGGCCTCGTCGATGTCAACGACGCGCTCTACCACTGAGCTAATCGCGCAATTAATTTATAAAATCCAAGCAATACCGAAAGAAAGAAAGAAAAGAGCAATGCTGCTGGATAAGATTGTCGCAAGAACCAATCCTTGGATTGGTTCTTTTTTAATTAAAGCGCGAACAACAAGTAATATACCAACAATCCCGAGGCCCAAACTCAGATAAGAAATTTCTTCCATTGTAGGTATAAGGGTATTTCTGTCTGTAGAATACATGTTATATAAACCAGTTAAAAAAAATAAAGCAAGTGGTACAATTGAAAACCCAATATAAAACTTTTTAAGAATCCCCATATGCATTTATATTACTAACTTTTCAAAATAATTCCTATCCTCTTCATGGCCACGAATCCGTAGCCCCATACGACCGGGAGCCACATTGGAATCCCGAGAAAATCCGGCTCCGCGAAAGATTGATACCCGCTTACTTGCGTTCCAATAACTTCCACCAACCCTCCAATGATAATGCCGTAAATAAAAATGGCAAATTCAGAATTGTCGCGGTGACGCAAAATTAAGACTACGGATAAAGCAATGTAGATTATAAAAAGTACAAAGCTATTTTGCCAGAAAAGATACGAAAGCAAAATCCCAAAAAGGATCGGTAGAGTTTCGATAAAAACTTTTAATGTTTTCGTCATTTAATCTGGTCTATTTTCGCGGCCATAATAAAGTCGTTTTCCGAGAGGCCGCCGATAGAGTGCGTCCAGAGATTCAATATTACTCTATTATATAAAATCGCAAAATCAGGATGATGCCCCTCCTCTTCCGCGAGCGCGCCGACTTTGTTTGCAAACGCCAAGGATTCTTTAAAATTCTTAAACTTAAATTCCTTAAAAATTTTCTCGGCCCGGACCAGGTTCCACCCCTTAACTTGGATGAGATACGGTTGAATATCTTCGGGCGCCAAAGGCTTCGTTCCTCCCTCGCATGGAATACATTTTTTGCTCAATAAATCCATAGCGGGGGTTACAGGTCTAGAATTAACCTCATTGAGACAGTCTAAGGCTTTTTCGGATAGTTTTCTAGCATCAGTTTTATGCCTCTCGGTCTACGATTCAACAGAAAATAATGGAAGTGTGAATAAATTGTGCATTAACGCTTTTTCCTTAATAATGCTTACAACTCCTATATTTCAAATTTATGTTTTGAAAATTCTTAACACGGACATTCGACTATTTTTAATAAGAATTATAAAAGAATTTTTCCATACAAAAAGTTATCAGTGAGAAATTTTTGTCTCGTTTTTCGATTTTTAATTTTCTGATTTTTTATTATAACAATATACTTCTGAAGTGAGACAACGTTTTTCAAAAACCCGCTACCCTTTTATATTTTTAATTATTTTTTCGTTGGTCCTTCCTAATTCGGCAGTTTTATTTGCCCAGGAGGTCGCAAGTGGAGGTGGAACTATATTTGTTCCAGGATCAAATATTCCAAGATCTGCGAATCCAATTGATTATTATCAGGGCCAACCAGTATATTGTTGGGGTAAATGCGCAAATTAATGTTGTAATAATATTGAAATGAATTGGTTTAGATTAATATTAGGCTCGTTGGGTTTTGCACTTATAATTAACTCAATAGCTATCGTGCTTTCTTCTAAGTATTATTCATTATTCAGCAAAGTATATTTTATAGAACCGGCTTCTGAAAAAGGAAGGGAAAAAGCTAAAAAAAATATTGAAACAGAAAAAAATGCTCAAAGATATGGCTTAAGTGTTATATGTATTGGACTTGGCTTAACTGCTATGCTTTGGTCACTAAGTGTAGTTGAATCTATTACTTTTCCATTTTTAATTCTAGCTGTAACGGCTTTTGTTGCATCATATTTTGGAATTTTCAAGAACCATTAACAATAACGGCAACATGACTTCGTATGCCACAACGTCTACATATATCTGGGATTACCAAAACAGAATCACCCAGGCTGGAACCGGAACAGCAACATCAACATACGGATATGACTTTGGCGGGAACAGAGTTACAGAAACCACAAGCGGAGTCACAACAAAAAATGATTTCCCTTCCTATATAAGAATGTAGGATAAATTTGAATATGACATTTCGCCGCTTTTTTTCACGCTTAGTTCTTCGAATGAATAGACGATTATATACGTCGGCGGCGTTTAGCCTCGGGCGGGCGTACGCGTTTTGTTGCTCACATTGAAGCGGGGCCGCTGGGTATCTGCATTCCGATATTTGGCGGCGCGAGTCCTTAGCTCCCTAGTGAAGAAAAGCAGATTGAAAATTTGTTTTGCATATTATAACACTTTGTTTTCAGCATCTTGAAATTTATGTGGAGATTCCACTCGGCGCATTTGAAAATTTTGCGGGAGGAGAGAATGGGAGCTTAAAAATTGCGGCCCCACCGGGAATCGAACCCGGATTTACGCCTTGAAAGAGCGCTGTCCTAACCATTAGACGATGGGGCCAAATCTTCCTTATATTATACAAAATTATCGGCTGGGGCAATGATCGATTGACTTTTGGCCCCAAAAATGATAGAAATAAGGCTTGAAATTCTGACAGGAGGGGCAGATGAAAATAGGATCGTTCTTTGCCAATTTAGTGTTACTGCTAGCCTTGGTGCTAACAGGGACTGCTTTGGCAGATGAAAAAATTGTTGTCGTCAAAGGTGATACCCTTTGGCGGATCGCGGAAAAAGTTTCGATTAACCCGCTCGCGTATAAAAAATACGACGTGCGAAGTCCGAAAGGCAAAATTCGCGCAAACCCGGACAAAATTTACCCGGGAGATGCAGTAATTATCCCCGCGAAAGAAGTGAGAACAGTAGCCGTAGAGGTAACCCCTGCGAAGACAATTAGCGCATTCTGCTCAAATTATCGAGTAGAAAATTGCGCGCGCGAGCTTGCAAAGATAAACAGAAAGCCCGTACATGCGGTTGTAAAAAATCTACGCGTCCCGCTGGCGTTCGAAAAAATCGATCGCAGACCGATTGAAAGCGCCATGCCTAAGAATACTGCAAAGACTGCGGGTCAACCGAAAGAAACGCGCAACCACCGCGTTGCCTTGGACTATCAAAACATGCCGTACTACTTAATTTTCGTGGCGATGCTCTTAATCCTGCTACTTACTCCAGTCGCATTGCCTAGAATGGCAGCGCAGATGGAAAATCATATCTTTTTCGTTGGCCGGTTGCGTTGGATCGAAAGGTTCAACGTAGCTCGTTCTCGCCTGTGGCGAGTTCGAAAAAAACTGACAGAGGAGATCAAACAGGAGCAAATAAACGCTCCGCCGGACTGCAATATTCTAACTTTCCAAGAACGCCTGGAGCACTTTAGAAAGCATCATATACATTCCATCGAATCTATGGAACGGCCATTGCCGGGAGAAGGTAAAATAATGGTGGCGAGATACCGAACTTGGATACTTAGAAAAGGTATCAGCATCTGGATTGCGCCGACGAAAAAAGGTAGATTGCCTTCCCTCGATAGATACAAAAGGGCCATCCTTCAAAGAGAAAACAGAATACTTAAAGATGATTGCTCGTGCGGATTTATAAGGCACAAACGTCCGCGGGAAAAATGGCGCTGGGTAAACTTCAAACTAAAAAAGGGAGTCCTCTTTTCTTATCAATTCTTAGGGAATTAACTCAAACCAGAAAGGAAATAGAAATGGAAAATCAGCAACGCTTAGGAATTTTTTCAACCGGAGGCGGGGGAGGAAACATAGCGCGCAAAGTAGGAATCCGGCTATACGAAATGGGACTTGGCGATGTGGTCGGTTATAACATAATCGACACAAACAAGTATGCAGTCAGAAAGACAATCTCCCTCTTCCCGGAAGAAATCCGGGACAAGGTTAAGTATAAAGTGATTGGTCCCGGAAATGGATCTGGATGCGACCCAAGCGCGTCCAGGCGTTACATCGAAGATGAAAATACTCGCAAAGAGTTGATGGAGATGATCGAAAAAGATATCTTCGAAGCCGCGCCTTTGTTTGGCGCTCTTGGGAAAGGGACCGCAACAGGCACCATTCTTCGTCTCCTGCAAATGTTAAGAAGTGCTGGGAAAATGGCGTTCGGCGTGATTGTTAGGTGTTCGATGGAGTACGGAGAAGTTGAAGAGATGCAAGATAACGCGGCGGAGGATACCCTCAAAGAGCTGGATGAGACTGGGCTGCCATATATTCTTGGTCTAAATCGAGCCGTTTACATTGAAAGTGAAAAAAACGGCGGGGAAAAAATGACCAGAGAAAAGGCCTACCAAATAATCGACGATGAAATCTCAAATTCCCTTCGGCCATTCATGCGTCTTTTGGCAAACCCAGACCAAGCAGACCGCGAAGACATTCGCAAATTAATTTACGCGGGAGGCAATAAGGGCCGGAAACGCTGGCGCCTAGGCACCGAGAGGCTGAAGAAAAATTTCACAGAAGTCGAGCTCATCGAGGCAACCCACAAATGTTTTGAAAATCAGTGCTTCGACTTCGACAACTCTCGGATAGGCGGCACGCTCGTTATACGTGAAGGTGAATTTGCGGCACACGAGGTTGCGGCAATGAATCTTGAAATGAGGTCAATCGTTAATGGCTGGGATAGGTGTGATGACAAGCGCGAAGTAACGAATCCTCATTACCGCCTAATCGAGGCTGAATACCCAAGCATCGACGAGAACTATGTAGACGTCACCTTCCTCTTCTCGGAGTATAACGGCGATCCCGATCTGGAAAACCTCCCAGAAATCAGATGGGTCGATGAAGAATCCGACGCAAAAAAGGAGATACCCGGAAATTCGCTCCCGTCAAAAACCGTCGCACAGCCGCAGTCGCTTTTCACGCAAAACAAGGAGGCTACAAAATTTACAAACCTCGCGGCCTTCGTGGCCGCGCTCAACTTAAATAACGAAGCCGCCCGAGAGATCCTCGGGTCGGGGCCGGAAGGCCTTGAATTCTTTACTCCCGCCGAAATCCTCAAGAACCTTGATAATCCGCTCTTTTTAAAGGCCATGGGGGGACCGCTTGCGCCTTGGTATGACAGA